>SFHQ01000049.1 GCA_004556345.1 Clostridiales bacterium
TCTACAAAGGCATCCGCAGCAATCGGATTTTCCAGTCGGTTGCAGATGTAATCTACGATTTCATTTAAGTCTGTCTCGAAGAGCGGGAGGATGCGAAGCTCATACTTTGTCTCGTTCATGGATGCGTCCTTTCACGCGCTGAAAAACCTCATCCGCGGTATAGCGGATGGGGGAGGCTTCAGCGGCATGGTCTGCTTCGTCTAGCTTTTGTTCGATGGGGTCCGTCAGCGCGGCGTACTGCTCCAGGCTCATCACGACCATGGAGCCATACCCGTTTTTAGTCAGAAAAACCGGTTCTTCCTGGGATAACACCAGATGTTCGATCTCAGAAAAACGGTTTCGCAAATCGGAGATCGGGCGAATGTTGATCATAGCGATCCCTCCTTTTGATGGCTTTATTTTATCATAATTTTATCAAAATTCAACCGCACACCAAGCGAAATTTGCTTCGGTGTGCGGCTGCTTTTTGGGAACGTATCTGTTTTGATCTTGATTTATTCAGGGGGATGGTGGAAGGTGTTTTTCCAGAAGTGGGCCTCGGCCTGGCGGGAGACCCACTTGCCCAGGAGATTGCCCAGGACGGTACAGCCGGCACCCACGAACACAAAGGCCAGCACCATCATGCTGCCCCGCGCCTGCGCGTAGCGGAACAGCAGAAGAAGGCCGAGGACCAGCAGAAACAGGCCGACAGCCAGGAGAAAGGGAAAGAATTTTTTGGGTTTCATCCTTGTTTACCTCACAGTTTAGGCCCTGGGGTTGCTTCCGAAACAAGGACCAGGGAAAGGGGAAGAAAGGGAATGTGGCGTCTACGAAAAGTATAGCTTGCGGCTACTTTTTTGTCAAGGAGTAATTCCCTGGAATTCAAAAAAATGGTAAACCAAACAGAGGAACTGCCCCCTGCCATGTTTGGAAAACTTGGCAGGGGGCAGCTCGAAGAAGAAAGAAATAGGAAGTGGTGTCGAAGTGCAGCGAAGGGCGTTAATCAGACAGGGCGTTCTTCTGGGAGACGGGGGTCTTCTTGTCGTAGCAGGCGAAGGCCTCGTCCACCATCTGCTTGTCCGGCTTGGCGGTAAACAGGCTGACCACCGGCACGATGATGAGCCCGGCCACCATGGCAAAGGCGCCGCAGTTGATGGGGGACTGGAGCAGCGTGGGGAAGGCAAAGGCCCCGGTGGAGTTGGAGACCAGGTTCAGGCACATGAGAATGGTGCCGAACAGGAAGGACACCCAGCAGGCGACCTTGGTCGTTTTTTTCCAGTACAGGCCGTACAGGAAGGGGGCCAGGAAGGCACCGGCCAGGGCACCCCAGGACACACCCATGAGCTGGGCAATGAAGCTGATGGAGTGCTTATACTGGACGATGGCGATGATCATGGAGATCACCACGAAGACCACGATGAAGCAGCGCATGATGAACACGGCCTCTCTGTCGTCCATCTTCTTGATGATGTTGCCCCGCAGCAGATCGATGGTCAGGGTCGAGGAGGACGCGATGACCAGGGAGGACAGGGTGGACATGGAGGCGGACAGGACCAGGACCACCACCACGGCGATGAGGATATCCGGCAGGCCGGAGAGCATGGTGGGGATGATGGCGTCGTAGCCGTCGGCGGCGATGTCCAGCTTGTCGGAGAACAGCCGGCCGAAGCCGCCCAGGAAGTAGCAGCCGCCGGAGATGACCAGGGCGAAGAGGGTAGAGATGATGGTCCCCTTGTGGATGGCTTCCTCCGACTTGATGGCGTAGAACTTCTGGACCATCTGGGGCAGGCCCCAGGTGCCCAAACTGGTCAGGACCACCACGCCCAGGAGGTTGATGGGGTCCGGGCCGAAGAAGGAGGCATAGATACCGGGGACGGTGCCGTTGAGCGCCTCAGGGTCGGAGACGGCAGCCATGCTGTGCAGGGCTTCCGTAAAGCCGCCCTGGCTATGGAGCACGGCGGCAATGACGGCGACGATGCCCACCAGCATGACGCAGCCCTGGACGAAATCGTTGATGGCTGTGGCCATGTAGCCGCCAGCGATGACATAGATGCCGGTCAAAATGCCCATTAAGATGATACAAACGGTGTAGTCGATGTGAAACGCCATGCCGAAGAGACGGGAGAGGCCGTTAAACAGGGAGGCCGTGTAGGGGATGAGGAAGACGAAGACGATGATGGACGCACCGATCTTCAAAGACTTGCTCTGGAACCGCTGGCCAAAGAACTGAGGCATGGTGGCGGAGTTAAAATGCTGGGTCATGATGCGGGTCCGCCGACCCAGCACGACCCAGGCCACCAGGGAGCCCAGAATGGCGTTGCCGATGCCCGCCCAAGTGGCGGCCACGCCGTACTTCCAGCCAAACTGGCCCGCGTAGCCCACAAAGACCACGGCGGAGAAGTACGAGGTGCCGTAGGCAAAGGCCGTCAGCCACGGGCCGACCGACCGGCCACCCAACACAAAGCCGTTCACGTCTGTGGTGTGCTTGCGGCAGTAAATGCCGATGCCCACCATGACTGCGAAGTAGATCACAAGAAGCGCGATTTTCACAGGGATACCTCCGTTCTGGATAACTTTAGTGCTTTCAAACTTTAACACCAAAAAGGTGGAAAGTCAAGGCGTTCCGACGGATTTTTTGGAAAAGCCGCGTTTTTTGCCGAAATGGTCTTATTCCAGGGTCGCGTCCACCAGATGGCAGTACAAAATGCCGTTTTCGTCGTAGGTCTGGAAGGTCCCGGTGACGGTGATCTCTGTGTCCACCGGAGGATAGGCTTCCGCCCCGGTGTCTCCGGCCAGGACGAACTCGATGCCCTGGGAACAGCAGGCGGTGGCGTCAAAAATGATGCAGGTATAGTAGACTCTGGCCTCCTGTCCGTCCACGGCCACGGACTCGAAGGTACTGCAAAGCCCGTTCATCCGAACGACTTTCCCAATATAATTTTCGGGAGTCATCATCATGTTGTAGACCTCGGAGTAGACCATGGTGCGGCTTAGGGCAGTGAGGTCTATGTCGATCCCCGGAGTAGAAGAGAGCGGAGTCTCTTCCGGTGCAGGAGCTGTCTGGGCTGCCTGTTCCGGGGCTGTTTGCGGCGGTGTCGGGGCAGATGCGTCACCGCAAGCCGCCAGGGAAAGGAGAAGAGACAGCAGAAGCCAGAGGGAGAAAACCGGTTTCATGCCCGACCACCTCCCAACAAACGCTCCAGGACGCAGAAGACCAGAAAGACCAGAATGTCCACGGCCACGATGGTAGAGCCAACGGGCGTCCCGGCCAGGATCGCCAGCAGGATGCCGAACCCGGCACAGCAGACGGACACCACCGCCGAGCAGACCGTCACCGAGAGAAACGTCTTGTACAGCCGCATGGCAGACAGGGCCGGGAAGATGACCAAGGCGGAGATGAGCAGGGAGCCGACCAGGTTCATGGCCAGCACGATGACCACGGCAATGACGATGGCCAGGAAGAAATTGTACCGCTGGGTCTTGGTCCCCACAGCCCTGGCAAAGTCCTCGTCGAAGGTCACGGCAAACACTTTATGATACAACAAAACGAACAGGACCACGACCACCAGGGACAGCCCGGCGCACAGCCAGACCTCCCGCAGGGTCAAGGTCAGAATGGACGTGGAGCCAAAGAGCGTGCTGCACACGTCCCCGGAGAGGTTGGAAGAGGGGGTGAAGAGGTTCATCAGCAGATAGCCCACGGCCAGCGCCCCCACCGAGAGCATGGCAACGGCGGCATCGCCTTTGATCTTCGTGTTGTTCCCGGTGCGGAGCAGGAGAATGGCACAGACCGTCGTGATGCCCAGGGTCAGGGGCATGTCATCCGTCATGCCCAGCACGGCGGCCACGGCCATCCCGCCAAAGGCCACATGGGACAGACCGTCCCCGATGAAAGAGAAGCGTTTGAGCACCAGCGTCACCCCCAGCAGGGAGGAGCACAGCGCCACCAGCAGCCCCACCACCAGGGCGTAGCGGACGAAGGGATAGGCCCAGTACAGGACCAACTTTTCTGCCAGAGCGTTCATTGAGCCGCACCCCCCTTCCGGGCGGCGAAAAGCCGCCCCTCTGGGCTGGTTCGGTAGGCGTCTACCGTGCCGAAAAAGACCGTCTGCCCGATGTGCAGGATGTGGCTGGCCGCGTCGAGGGCGGCGGTCAGATCGTGGGAGATCATAATGACGGTGATGCCGTCCTGGTGGTTCAGCCGGGCGATGAGCTGGTACAGCTCCGCCGTGGCCTTGGGGTCCAGCCCCGCAGTCGGCTCATCCAACAGCAGCATGGAGCGGGTGGCGCACAGGGCGCGGGCCAGCAAGACCCGCTGCTGCTGGCCGCCGGACAGCTCCCGGTAGCAGCGCCGGGCCAGGGGAGAGATGTGCAGCTTTTCCAGGGTATGTTCCGCCAGCTGCTTCTCCGCCCGGCGGTAAAAGGGGCGTCTGCCGCAGCGCCCCTGGCAGCCGGAGAGCACGATCTCCCATACAGAGGCTGGGAAGTCCTTTTGGACCTGGGTCTGTTGCGGCAGATAGCCGATCTCGTTGGGCCGCAGCCCGTTGCCTGTCAGGACCTTGCCTCGGATGGGCGGCTGGAGGCCGAGGATGGTTTTCATGAGCGTACTTTTTCCAGCGCCGTTTTCCCCCACGATGCAGAGGCAGTCGCCGGAACGGACGGAGAAATTCAAATCTTGTAGCACGGCCTTTCCCTCATATCCAACGGAAAGGTCTTGGCAGGTGAGCTGAGCCATGATCTCACCCCCTTAGTTCAGTGCTTCGTTCAGCACGTTCAGATTGTTCTCCATGACCGAGAGGTAGGTCGTGCCGGCCTTTACGTCATCAGAGGTCGTGGCCTGCATGGAGTCCATGGTCAAAACCTTCTGATCCTTCTTCTTGGTGTTCTGCACGATGGTCTCGGCGATCTTGTGCTGGGTGCCCTCGATGGTCAGCACGCAGGGCAGGGCCAGCTCGTCCACTTTCTTGGCCAGGAAGGAGACGGTCTCAAAGCTGGCTTCGCTCTCGGCGGAGCAGCCGGCGAAGGCGGCGTAATAGGTCAGGCCGTAGTCATCCACCAGATAGCGGAAGGGGAAGCGGTCGCCGAAGAGCACGGTCTTTCGGGCGGCGGAATCCACGGCCTGCTGGTAGCGCTGGTTCAGCTGGTCCAGCTTTTGCAGATAGGTAGAGACGTTGGCGGTGTAGACGTCCTTGTGGTCGGGGTCCAGCTCGCCCAAGGCGTTGGTGATGGCAGTGCAGAGCGTTTCCGCATTGCGCAGCGACAGCCAGACGTGCTCGTCGTACTCCTTTTCTTCATGCTCCAGCATATCCTCTGCGATCTCGTCGCCGGTCATGTCGGAGGGGTAATAGGTCGGCCAGTTCTCCATCTCTTCGGACAGGGCATCAAAACCGCCGTTGCCAGCGTAGATGTGGAAGTGCTCCGCTTTACCAGGGGCAATGCCGTGGTCACTGAACTGAACATACTTGGGGGCACCGGAGTCACCGCTGGTGGCCTCAAAGAAGTAACGCACGCCGCGGTTGCCGGATTCATAGTCGTAGATCTGATAGCCCTTGTACTGGTAAGTCGCTTTGCTGGAAACCCCGTTTTTCACGAACTCCATGGTACCGGCGTCGCCATCAATGACGATCTTTTCCACGTCGGTCTTGTAGCCGGTCTCATAGTAGGAACGATATTCTTCGGCAGTCTTATCGCCGTTTTCTGCTTTGCGTTCCATGACTTGATCCAGAGTACCGTCTTCCAGGTAGGGGTAAACGGACTGCCAGTCACCCGTCCAGTCGGACAGGGTACGATCCTGCACATCGCTGTCCGCAAAGTGAGAATAGCCGTGGTTATGGCCCTCTTCTGCCTGCATACCAGGCATGGCTTCCTCAGTTTTGGTGGTGCCACCCAGTACCTCCATGAGGTTAATGACCTTCTGGTTGGGGTTGGCAGATTCTTTCAGGGCGTCGTCCACCCACTCGTCGGACTCGCCGCCGACGTAGAGGAAGAGGTCGCAGTCGGCGATCTTGGCGATGTCGTCGGCGGTGGGCTGGTAGCTGTGCAGATCCACACCGTTGTCCAGAAGCATGGTGAGGTCTGCGCGGTCGGCCTGGTCGCCTAAGATCTCGCGGACCCAGTCGTATTCAGGGAAGATGGTGGTGACGATGCGGAGCTTACCGTCGTCCTGAGAGGCGGCAGCGTTCGCTTCGCCGATGGTGTTTTCCTGGCCGCAGGCCGCCAGCAGGGAGACGGCGAGGGCCAGAACGAGAACCAGAGCAATGATTTTTTTCATAGGAAGTAACCTCCAAAATAAGCATAAAAAGTAAAAAATGGGCGCAAAAAGACAAGGGTAGCGGGAACGCCGCAAAAGCCTGCCCCATGCAAACAAAATGAGGCAGACTGACACCCTTGTCGATACGATTTATGCTTAATCAGAGAGCTTGACTTTCAGAGAGACCAGCGTCAGGGACGGGGTACGAACTACATACGTTCTGACGCGCTCCAGCAGGAACCAGGTCAGCGAAAGGACCGCTGCTGCCGCAGCGCCGCCGAAGCCCAGGTCCTTCAGAAAATGCTGGCAGGCGTTGAGCTGGTGGCAGATGGCGCAGTTGTCCCCCACGCAGTCGTGGTGGGATTCCTTGGCAATATAGGCCACGGAGGTCAGCATGACAAAGGCCACGGCGATGGTCAGCAGCGTGGTCAGAAAACGGTTGCGCTTTGTCATGGAACTCCCTCCTTCGCTCATGCAGGCCCGCCAAACGATGCCTGCTTGGAAATCGCAGATAGTATAGCGCGGAAAAAATAGGTTGTCAATCCCTAACTTGTAAAATTTGTGGGAGAAGAGACGGATTTTTCTTGCATAGATACAAAAATTCGTATATAATTTTGGTATCTTCAAGGAGGTGCAGACGATGCCGAACATTCGATCCAGCGCGGACCTGCGCAATAAATACAGTGAAATTTCCTCCTTCTGCCATGATTACGCAGAGCCGGTCTTTATCACCAAGAACGGAAAGGGGGACCTGGCTGTGATGAGTATTGAGGTCTATGAGCAGATGATGGGGCGCTTTGACCTTTACCATCAGCTCATGGAAGGGATGCAGGACGTAAAGGAGGGGAATACCCGCCCCTTTGCTGAGGCGATGGCAGACCTCCGCACCCGGAGGGAGCGGAAGGAATGACCTATTCTGTCCACATCACCACAGCGGCCGAGCGGGACGTGGCCAATGCCACAGACTATATTGATCAGGTATTAAAAAATCCCAAGGCCGCAGATGAACTTTTGGAAGCGTTTCTCCAACAGGTCAATGACCTGGCTGTTTTCCCTGCCCGCTATCCGCTGGCAAGAGATGAGATATTGGCGGCCTGGGGCATCCGCTTCCTGCGCATCAAGAATTATATCGCCTTTTATCTGATTGACGATGCCAGAGAGATGATCTATGTGATTCGCTTTCTCTATGGAAAGAGCAACTGGGCGAGTATTCTAAAAAATAGCATTGCAAATTGAAAAGCTCCCGCTTCGAGATCACACATCGAAGCGGGAGCTTGTTTGGTCTGGGTGGGTTATTTCGTGGCCCAGTTGCCGGTGGCCATGGCGGTGAGGTAGGCGTTGATGAAGCCGTCTAAGTCGCCGTCCATGACGGCGTTGACGTTGCTGGTTTCGTAGCCGGTGCGGGTATCCTTGACCAGGGTGTAGGGCATGAAGACGTAGGAGCGGATCTGGCTGCCCCACTCGATCTTGAGCTGGACGCCCTTCAGGTCAGAAATTTTCTCGGCCTTTTCCTGCATTTGCAGCTCGACTAGCTTGGCGCGGAGCATCTTCATGCAGTTGTCTTTGTTCTGGAACTGGCTTCGCTCGGTCTGGCAGGAGACGACCACGCCGGTGGGCAGGTGGATGAGTCGCACGGCGGAGGAGGTCTTGTTGACGTGCTGGCCGCCGGCGCCGCTGGCGCGGTAGACCTGCATCTCGATGTCCTCCGGCCGGATCTCGATGTCAGCGTCCTCCGGCAGGTCAGGCATGACCTCGACAGAGGCGAAGGAGGTCTGCCGACGGGCGTTGGCATCGAAGGGGGAGACGCGGACCAGACGGTGGACGCCGTGCTCCCCGCGGAGATAGCCGTAGGCATTCTCGCCCTCGATCATAATGGTGGCGGACTTCAGGCCGGCTTCGTCGCCCTCCTGATAGTCCATGATCTTATAGGTGAAGCCGTGGCGCTCGGCCCAGCGGGTGTACATCCGGTAGAGCATCTGCGCCCAGTCCTGGGCCTCGGTGCCGCCTGCGCCGGCATGAAACGCGAGAATGGCGTTGGAGGCATCGTACTCGCCGGTGAGCAGGGTCTGGAGCCGGGCGGACTCCATGCTCTGGATGAGGGTGGCGTATTCTTCCTCCAATTCGGGGAGGAGGGACTCGTCCTCTTCCTCGTTGCCCATCTCGCACAGGACCATCATGTCGTCCCAGGAGGAGCGGCGCTTGGCCTGGGACTCCAGCTTGTTCTTTTCCTGCTTGAGCTTTTGCAGGACTTTCTGGGAGTTCTCAGGGTTGTCCCAAAAGCCGTCGGCGGCGCACTGGGCCTCTAAGAAATCGACCTGACGAGCGGCCTCGTCCAGGTTCAGGGCCTGCTCCAGATCATCCAGCTGGGGGAGCAGGTTGTTGAGTTTGACTTTATATTCGTCAAATTGAAGCATCGTTACGATCACTCACATTCTGATATAATTAGCTGGTTCATTATATCCGAAGTTTTGGAAAAAAGCAACCGAAATACAAGGAAAAACCTGACTTCCCCCGAAAAAACGCCGGGAGGCCCGACGAAGCCCCCTCAGCGGTTGCTGACGGTGGGGGCCTGGGTCTCCCAGCGGAAAATGAAATCGTCCAGGTCCTGGACTTCCGTCCGCCGTTCGTCGGGGGCTGTGGGAAGGGAGCGGCAGAGCGGCTCGGCCTGGACAAGAGCGGCGATGGTTTTGCGTTCGTTTGTGGTGTTGTTGCTGGTGTAGCACATGGAAATTTCTTCCCCTTTCTGATGGAAAATGCTCATCCAGACCATTCTATGCAGGGCGGGGGAGAGTATGCCAAAAACTTTTTTGAGAAATTTGAAAAAAGTGCTTGACAGATCGGTGGGGTGCGTGGTATAGTGATTAAGCACTTGAGAGAGCGCAGCGCTAGAGATGCCGGAGTGGCGGAATTGGCAGACGCCTGGGACTTAAAATCCCATGGGAGCAATCCCGTGCCGGTTCGACCCCGGTCTCCGGCACCATATCGCGGAGTAGAGCAGTTGGTAGCTCGTCGGGCTCATAACCCGGAGGCCGCAGGTTCAAGTCCTGTCTCCGCAACCATAAAACGTCCTGTTTTCGTAGGAAAATGGGACGTTTTCTTTACGTATAAGGAAAAATTGTAGGGGATCAACTTGAAAATTCTGGAATGTTGACCCCAATTTGACCCCAACGGGGCAAAATATAGCATTTATGATGGAGGGCTAACAGATGGACAAGACAGATAAGTTTGAGTGGAACGTTGGAGATAAACAGGTTTATCCAATCGATTATACACAGGAAGAACCTCATGAAGCAGATACCAAAAAAAGAGATTAGTACTCAAAAAATCAAAAATTATATACGTGAACAGTTGTGGTATAAAATATTTTGGGGAAAAATTAGTTATGTGAACGGGAAAACACCTGGAAAAAATGAAAAATTGGTCTTCAGAATACCAATTGAAACCTGGGAATTCTTTGTTACATATATATTGATCTCACTGGCAGAACAGAGTGGTATTGAAGACTCAAAGACCCCATCTGAATTTCTTGTTCGTGTGATGACAGATGCCTTGAATAAAGAAGAGCAAGAGGATACTTTCTTCTCTCGCGTAGCCTATGAAAATGCTGGTATTCAAAATATT
>SFHQ01000050.1 GCA_004556345.1 Clostridiales bacterium
ACTACCCAAGCTACCCAAGGTACTACCCAAGCTACCCAAGCTACCCAAGGTACTACCCAAGCTGACATATCAAGCGGTCCGTTGCTGACGGATGCGGACAAATCCATCTTAAGAATAATCCTCCAAAATCCTGCTCTGACCCAAAAAGAAATGGCGCTGGAACTGGGGTGGACCGTCAACCGTGTAAAATACTATCTCAGCAAGCTAAAAAAACGGGAGATTCTCCGACATATTGGGTCCAGCCAAAAAGGTCACTGGGACATCTTGCTGGACCCATTGGTATGGGATCGCTGAATCAAACAAGCCAATAAGGGGGGCGAACGGATGGAATTTATTATTATTTCCGGCATGTCCGGGGCGGGGAAGAGCTCCGCTGCGGCGTTTTTGGAGGACCTGGGCTTTTACTGCGTGGATAACATGCCCGTGGTCCTCATCACCAGCTTTGCCGGGCTGTGCATGGCCGGGGCCGGGACGGGGAAATACAGCCGCGTGGCGCTGGTGACGGACATTCGCGGCGGGCAGACCTTTGACGAGCTGTTCCAGGCGCTCGACGGCCTGCGGGAGATGCACCTGGACTATCAGCTGCTGTTCATCGAGGCTGCCGACGAGGACATTATCCGTCGGTATAAGGAGACCCGCCACACCCACCCGCTGACCCGCCAGGGCTACGCCCTGCCGGAGGCGGTGAAGATGGAGCGCATGGCGCTGGAGCCGGTCCGTAACCGGGCCAGCCATATCCTGAACTCTTCCGGGCTGAACCTGTCCAAGTTCCGGGGAGAGCTGCTGCGGCTGTTTGGCATGGGGGCGCCGGACGAGTCGATCACCGTGTCGGTCACGTCGTTTGGGTTCAAGTACGGCATCCCCATCGACGCAGACCTGGTTTTTGACGTTCGCTTTCTGCCCAATCCCTATTACATCGCAGAGCTGAAAGAGTGTACAGGCTTAGAGGAGGCCGTGCGGGCGTTTTTATTCGGCTACCGGCAGACCACGGAGTTCATGCGGCATCTGGAAGAGATGCTGTCGTTCCTGCTGCCCCAGTATGTGGAGGAGGGCAAGTCCAACCTGGTCATCGCCATCGGCTGCACCGGCGGACACCACCGGTCTGTGGCCATCGCCCACGCCGTCACGGAGTTCATCAAGCAAAAGGGCTACCGGGTGGAGGAGACCCACCGGGACATCAGCCGGTAAGCAGAGTGCAGAGAAAAGGAGGAAGCCACCATGTCTTTTGCGGCGGACGTCAAAGCCGAGCTGTGCCGGGCCAAGCTGGGCAAAAAATGCTGCACCCAGGCGGAGGCCTGCGGGGTGCTGCTGTACTGCAACCGCTTCTCCCTGCGGGAGGTGAAGATCGTCACGGAATCCCCCGCCTTTGCCCAGCGGCTGCCGGGATTATTTCACCGGGCCTTCGGCCTGTCCTTCGACGAAAAGGGCGACCCAGACGCGCCGGGGAAGCGCATCTTCCGCATCACCGCGCCGGACAAAGTGGCGGTGCTGTGGGAGCAGTGCGCCTTTGATCCCGCCGGTCCCGCCCACCACATCAACTTTGGAGCGCTGGAAGAGGAGCACTGCCGCCTGGCATTTTTGCGCGGGGCGTTTCTGGCCGGCGGGTCCGTGACAGACCCGCAGAAGGGCTATCACCTGGAGCTGGCCACCACGCATCTGCGGGTCAGCCGGGAGTTAAATACCCTGCTCTTAGAGCTGGGCTACGCCCCGAAAGAGACCACCCGCAAGGCCAATTACATCACCTACTTCAAGCAGAGCGAGGCCATCGAAGACCTGCTCACCGCCATCGGGGCACCCATCGCGGCCATGACGCTGATGAACACGAAAGCAGAGAAATTCCTGCGCAACGGCGTGAACCGCCGCGTCAACTGCGAGGCCGCCAACGTGGACAAGACCGTAGACGCGGCCCTGGAGCAGCGCCGGGCCATCCAGATCCTCCGGAAGAGCGGCGCTCTGGACGAGCTGACCCCTAAACTGCAAGAGGCCGCCCAGCTGCGGGAAGCGCACCCGGAGCTGTCCCTCTCCCAGCTGGCCGCCCTCTGCGACCCACCCGTCACCAAATCCTCCCTCAGCCACAGATTGCGGAAGCTTATCCAGCTCAGCCAGAAAAGCGAGTAGAAAGCCAGAGCTTACAAATACTATCATCTACTATCATCAACCAAACACAAAGGAGAACACGACTATGACCAGATATGAACGTGCTGCCGAGTACCATCACAAGGGATTTAACTGCTGCCAGGCTGTGCTGGCCAGCTTCCATGACGTGACCGGTTTATCCGAACAGACCAGCTTTGACATGGGCGGCGGCTTTGGGGCCGGGGCCCAGACGGGTGAGCTGTGCGGGGCCATCGCCGGGGCTGTGATGACGCTGGGGATGCTGACCCCCGTGGACGCAGAGGATCCTGTCGGCAGCAAGCGCCGGACCGGGGCGCTGGCGAAGGAATTTCAGCGCCGCTTCAAGGAGAAGTTCGGTGACCTGCGATGTCAGACCCTCTTGAAGAGCAAGGTGGAGGCCACCGAGGCCACCCCCGCCGCGGCTGACCTGGGCCTGACCAACCGCTGCGACGTGCTCATCGTGACCGCCGTAGAAATTTTGGAGGAAATGCGGCAGGAAGGAAAGTAAGTTTATGTCTTTTGTCCATCTTCACGTTCACTCAGAATACAGCTTGCTGGACGGGGCCTGTCGGATCCCCGGCCTGGTGGCCAGGGCCAAAGAGCTGGGCCAGACGGCCATCGCCGTCACCGACCATGGCGTTATGTACGGGGCGGTGGACTTTTACAAGGCGGCGAAAGCCGAGGGCATCAAGCCCATCATCGGCTGCGAGGTCTATGTGGCCCCCCGAACCCGGTTCGACCGGGTCCATGAGATCGACGACCGCCCCTATCATCTCGTCCTGCTCTGCCGGAACGAGACGGGTTACCGCAACCTCTCCGCCCTGGTCAGCCGGGGCTTCACCGAGGGCTTTTACAGCAAGCCCCGCGTGGACTGGGAGCTGCTGGAGCAGTACCACGAGGGCATCATCGCCCTCTCCGCCTGCCTGGCCGGGCAGCTGCCCCGGCTGCTGCTGGCCGGGGACTACGCCGGGGCGAAAGCCCACGCCCTACAAATGCGGGATTTGTTTGGCCCAGACAGCTACTATCTAGAGTTGCAGGACCACGGCATCCCCCAGCAGCGGGAGGTGATCCGGGGCCTCCTTCAGCTCCATGAGGAGACAGGCATCCCCCTCGTTGCCACCAACGACGCCCACTACCTCACCCGCCAGGACGCGGGGATCCAGGACGTGCTCATGTGTATTCAAATGGGCCGAACGGTAGACGACCCCACCCGGATGCGGTTTGAGACCCAGGAATTCTATCTCAAGTCCGAGGACGAAATGGCCGCTCTCTTTCCCGACTGGCCGGAGGCTTTGGAAAACACGGCCAAGATCGCGGAAGCGTGCAACGTGGACTTCCAGTTCGGGGTCTATCACCTGCCGGAATTCAAGCTCCCGGAGGGCTGGACGGACGGGGATGCCTACTTTGAACACCTCTGCCGCACGGGCTTCGCCCGCCGTTACCCCGACGGCAGCGAGGAATATGAGAAGCAATTAGACTATGAGATGGCCATGATCCGCCGCATGGGGTTCGTCGAATATTTTCTGATCGTCTCGGACTTCATCGGCTACGCCAAGTCCCATGACATCCCCGTGGGGCCGGGGCGTGGCTCTGCCGCCGGGTCGATGGTCGCCTACTGCATGGACATCACCGACGTGGACCCCATGAAATACTCCCTGTACTTCGAGCGGTTTCTAAACCCTGAGCGCGTGTCCATGCCCGATATTGACGTGGACTTCTGCTACCGCCGCCGGGGAGAGGTCATCGACTATGTGAACCGAAAGTACGGCAGTGACCATGTGGCCCAGATCGTGACCTTTGGGACCATGGCCGCCAAGGGGGCCATTCGAGACGTGGGCCGGGCGCTGGACGTCCCCTATGCGGACGTGGACGCCATCGCCAAGCAGGTCCCCAACTCCCTGCACATGACGCTGAACACCGCGCTCACCCTCTCCAAGCCCCTGCGGGAGATGTACGAGAAGGACCCCACGGTGCAGAAGATCATCGACACGGCCAAGGGACTGGAGGGCATGCCCCGCCATGCCTCCACCCACGCCGCCGGGGTGGTCATCACCCGGAACCCGGTGGATACCTATGTCCCCCTGGCGAAAAATGACGAGGCCGTGGTCACCCAGTACACCATGACCACGCTGGAAGAACTGGGCCTGTTAAAAATGGACTTCCTGGCCCTGCGAAATTTAACGGTGCTGGACGACGCCATTCAGATGGTCCGCACCCACACCCCGGATTTTGATTTACGGACCATCCCGGATGACGACCTGCAGACCTTCCAGATGCTGTCCGACGGCCGCACCTGCGGCGTGTTCCAGATGGAATCTGCCGGCATGACCGGTGTGTGCGTGGGCCTCAAGCCGAAAGATATCGAGGATATCACGGCCATCATCGCCCTGTACCGGCCGGGGCCGATGGATTCGATCCCCCGCTTCATTGCGTCCAAGCATGACCCGGCCAGCGTGCGCTACAAGCACCCGACCTTGGAGCCGATCCTCTCCAACACCTACGGCTGCATCGTCTACCAGGAGCAGGTCATTGAGATCTTCCGGCGCTTGGCCGGGTACTCGCTGGGGCAGGCCGACATGGTCCGCCGGGCCATGTCCAAGAAAAAACTGAAGGACATCCAGCGGGAGCGGGAGGCCTTCCTGCACGGGGACCCGGAGCGGAACATCGCCGGGTGCGCCGCCAACGGCATCCCCCAGGAGACCGCCGAGAGCATTTACGACGAGATCACGGACTTTGCCAACTACGCCTTTAATAAGGCCCATGCGGTCTGCTACGCCATCGTGGCCTATCAGACGGCCTGGTTCAAGTGTCACTATCCCAGGGAGTACATGGCTGCCCTCCTGACTTCCGTGCTGGACTCTCAGGACAAGATCGCGGAGTACATCGCCGAGTGCCGCAGCCTGGGCATCCGCCTGCTGCCCCCGGATGTGAACGAATCCGGCTCGGACTTCACCGTGGCCGGGCAGGATATCCGCTTCGGCCTGGCCGCCCTCAAGGGCGTGGGCCGGGGCTTCACCAAGTCAATTTTAACCTGCCGAGAGGCGGATGGCCCCTTTGTATCCTTCCTCGATTTCTGCAAGCGGATGCTGGAGCAGGACATGAACAAGCGAATGTTGGAGAGCCTCATCCGCGCGGGAGCCTTTGACGCCATGGGCCTGCGCCGTTCCCAGCTATTGGACGCCTACGAGCAGCTCCTCGACAGCCTGACCCGGAACAAGCGCAAGAATTTGGAGGGGCAGTTTGACCTCTTCTCCCAAACCGAGGACGGCAGCGAGCCGACGGTCGAGCTGGTCCTGCGAGACATCCCGGAATTTTCTGCCCAGGAGCTTATGACGATGGAGAAGGAAGTCACCGGACTCTATCTCTCCGGCCACCCCATGGACGCCTACCGGGAGCTGGCCCGGAACCACGGCGCGATCCCCATCGCAAGCGTCCTGGAGGACTTCGCCCAGCCGGACGGCCCCACCCGCTTCCAGGACGGCGAGCGCATCAACCTGGCCGGGGTCGTCTCCGCTGCCAAGACGAAGACGACCAAGAACAACTCTCTCATGGCCTACGTTACGTTGGAGGACGACACCGGCTCCATGGAGCTGCTGGCCTTCTCCCGCGTGCTGGAAGAGAGCGGGAACTACTTACAGGTCAACCTGCCCATCCTGGTCTACGGCCGCATCTCCGTCCGGGATGAAAAAGCGCCCCAGCTCATGTGCGACCGGGTGACCCCTCTGAACCAGGTGCCGGACCAACCCTTGCATCCCGGAAACCCGGCGGAGCGCAGCGGGAAGCTCTACCTCCGTTTTGACAACGAGAATGACCCCCGCTTCCAGCGGATCAAAAATCTGCTCATCCTCTTCCCCGGCAATCAGCAGGCTGTGCTCTACCTCTCCGACACCGGCCGCCGCCTGGGCGCCCGGTGCCAGCTCCACCCGGCTCTGTTAGAGGAACTGCGGGAGCTTCTAGGCGAGGAAAACGTCGTCCTCAAACAATAAACCATAAAGCTTTATTCTTCGCCACCCCCTGTTTGTAGGGGCCGCAGACCCCTGCGGCCCGCCCCTTCGTAGAAAGGTACCCTATGAAACAACCCAAACAAACCGTCAACAAAGTCTTTTCTCCCCACCACCAGCGGGTGCTGTCCGTGGCAGTGAGCATCATCCTGCAATTTTCACTGTACGCACTGGTGCTCTTCCGCTTCTCTCGCTACTTCGTCTATTTCTACTGGACCTGCTTTGCCATCAGCTTGCTCGTGGCCCTGTTCATCTCCACCCGGAAGACGAAATTGGCCTATAAAGTGGCCTGGATCGTCCCGATCCTCCTCCTGCCAGTGATCGGCGGCATGACCTACCTCATGTTCGGCGGAGCGCGAAGGCCCCACTATCACCGGGAGGAGACCCGCAAGACCTTTCAGCGGGAGCTGCCTGCCACGCTCTCTACCACAGACCTGATGCGCTATGGCCCGGACGCCTTGCAGCAGGCCTGGTATTTGGGCAACACCGCCCTCTGCCCGGCCTACACCAACACGGAGACGGCTTATTTCCCCTCCGGCAAAGAATTTCTGCAAGACTATCTGGCCGAGCTGGAAAAGGCCCGGGACTACATCTTCCTGGAATACTTTATCATTTCCGAAGGCTCCATGTGGGATGAGATCTTAGAGGTCCTGACCCGGAAAGTCGCCCAGGGCGTGGACGTGCGGGTGATCTATGACGGAGTCGGCTCCGCCGCTACCTTGCCTGTGAAGTACCCGGACATTTTACATGCCCGCGGGATCCTGTGCCGCGTCTTCCAGCCCCTGGTGCCCGTCCTGTCCATCCACCAGAACAACCGGGACCACCGGAAGATCACCGTCATCGACGGCGTGACCGGCTACGTCAGCGGTCTGAACCTGGCCGACGAATATGTGGACCGGAAAGAGCGCTTTGGCTACTGGAAGGACAACGCCCTGCGCCTGCGGGGGGAGGCCACTTGGAGCCTGACCGTCTTCTTCCTGACCATGTGGGACCACCAGAACCCCCACTCCGACTTTCGCCTGTTCCGGCCCCGGCAGCTGCCGCCGCTGGAGACCACCGGAGGTATCGTTATCCCCTATGCCGACACGCCCAACGCCGACGACACCATAGGGGCGGACCTGTACCTGCAAATGATCTCTAAGGCCAAGCGTTACCTCTACATCACCACGCCCTATCTGGCCATCGACGAGACCATCACCTCCGCCCTCTGCATCGCCGCCCGGACGGGGGTGGACGTGCGCATCATGACGCCTCACATCCCGGACAAAAAAGGCGTCTTCGCCGTGACCCAGTCCAACTACCCGGTGCTGCTGGAGGCGGGGGCCAGAATTTTCGAGTTCACCCCCGGCTTCGTCCACACCAAGACGATGGTGGCGGATGACCTCTATGCGTCCGTGGGTAGCTGCAACCTGGATTACCGCAGCTTTTACCTTCAGTTCGAGAACGGCGTCTGGCTCTGCGGGGACCCGGCGGTGCTGTCCGTCCGGGATGACTTCTTGCAGACCATGGAGGTCTGCCAGGAGATCACGCTGGACGACTGCCGCACCCTCTCCTTCCCAAGAAGGATCGTGCAGACGGTCTATCGCCTGTTCGCGCCGCTGTTTTGATGCCATATATTTTGTTGGATATCGTGTTCGATAAAAATAAAAAATGCTTCGACGGTGAAAAATTTATCATAATTTTCATTTTTGCGTGAACAATTTATTGACTAAAAATCAAAAAGCGCATATAATATAAGCGGAGAAAATGATGCGATTTTCATCCAGAAAACTTCACCAAAACGAAACCCCGGAAGAGTGTCGGCTCTTCCGGGGATTTCTATTCCCTTTTTGATTCACGGTTTCCCGCAGAGACATGGGCTTAGAACGCCTCTGGCCAGATTACTGCCGGTCCTGTTTCTTCTTGTCCTTTCTGTGATCCAGCCATTTACAGATGTAGTAAGACACTACACCGGCAAGCACAGAAAGTGCGAATGATGCGATCGCATCCATCGACTCCACCTCCCTCCTAGCCGAGGGGTCGGCAGCAGGGATAGTATACCAGAGCCAGCAGGATTCGACAATATTTTTAACATAATTCCGCCAAAAACGATGCTTCCATCACTGCTTGCTGTTCTCCTCCCGCAGCTTGGCCAGGATGTAGGGGTAGCTCTCCAGCCCGTTGTGGGGGAGCAGGCAGTAGGAACAGTCTTTGATGCCCCCGCGCATCACAAAGCCACCCCGGCAGTCGGGCATCCGGTAGAGGGGGCAGTAGCAGAAGAGGCAGTTGAATTCCTCCTCCCGCACGCCCTTGTGGCAGGGGAAGTATTCACATTCTTTGTTTTGAAACCAGGTGTAGTGCTTGCCGGTCACGTCCATGGGGGATTCTCCTCTCAATTCAAACTCATGCAAACCGCCCCCGCCGGGAAACCAGCGGGGGCGGTCGTCGATGCGGAATTACTTGTTGCGGCCGACTGCGGCGGTCTCCAGGACCCGCTGGTCGGCGCGGTGGTGCTCGATGGGTTTCCACTGCACCTTCCGGCTGAACAGCGCCACCAGGGAGATGGGGATGTAGGTCAGCATGAAGATGTATAGAGTTTTATATAGTTAAGCAGTGAACTTGCAAGTCTCTTTGCCTCTGCGTTTGGATAAGTTTCATAAACTGTTCCATCAGGACTTTGCCAGATAATAATCCCATCGACTCCTATCTCTTCTATAACATACCATGATGCAACCATTTTACCAAATTGTTTCCGTCGTTCTTGAGTTACAGAAACAACGTTGAGGCGAGATATCTTTGTTAAGCCCGTCAACTCATGCCCATCAAAGCAGGCAAGTCCGATTTCTTTTAAATAGCTACGGTAGTCTTCTGCAAAATGAGTTCTGAGCATGTTCTCCGCATGATCAATTTCTTCTTCCTTTCGGCCATTGGAACCAATATAGTCCAGACTGCTTTTTATTAAATCGATAACGGCACTCACTCTTAGATTCCTCCGTTATTAAACACATAATTTCCTACGTATTTCCAGAATTCTTTCCGTGTAGTTGCAAACTCTGAACGTACAATTTCTGACTTTTTACCACAAATGTTCAGAATTGCGGAATTACCTTGATGCTGTTCTTCTGTCAAAACAGCAAGTGTAGCGTCTGCTTTTTGACCAATATGATGAAGCTGATATGCTTTTCCTGTTGCCGGGTCAATCGGTGGGTACCCATTTTGCATTCTAACAAGGTTTGTTACCTTTGTTCCATCTGGAAGTCGG
>SFHQ01000017.1 GCA_004556345.1 Clostridiales bacterium
TGGCCCGGTGCTGCGAGGAGAGGGCTCAGGCGATCATGGACGGCCAAAAGGCCCTCGCCAATGAGGCAGTAGATCACCACCAGAGGGCGGCAGATCTTCAGCCAGAGATCGACCGCCGGGAGCGCCGGATCTCCACCCTCCAGGCCTGCCTGAAGGAGCAGCCCAAGAGGGCCCGCGCCCTGGGCTACCCTGAACGCATCAAAGCAGAGAAGGAAGAAGTCAAAAAGCTGAGGGCCAAGCAACGCGACGAGCGCGCAGCCTTCGAGAGGAAAAAACGGGAGTTCGCCCAGGGTGAAACCCTAGCCCAAAAACTGAGAAAGAACGCGGAGGTGCTGACCGATGACAAATAACGCCGAGAAGATCAGCCCCCCGCTGTTCACCGTCAGACATAATGGGGATCTGCTGATCTCTGTGGGCCGGAGCCGCTACGAGACAGCCTGGAAAAACAAGACCATGAGCTGGGCCGTGCTGCTGAATAAGCTGGCCCGCTCCCAGGAGACCCCCGAGACCCATGCCGAATACATGAAGATGTCAAAGGAGCAGCAGGACCGGATCAAGGACATCGGCGGCTTCGTCGGCGGCCATCTGAAGGACGGACGCCGCAAGACCGGCTACGTCACCGGCCGCCAGCTGCTCACCCTCGACCTGGACTTCCCTCCGGTCGACTTCTGGGACAGCATCATCAACAACCTGGAGATCAACAGCGCCCTGGCCGTCTACTCCACCCATAAGCACACAGCAGCGAAGCCTCGCTACCGTCTGATCATGCCCCTCGACAGAGAGGTCACGCCGGACGAGTACGAGGCCATCGCCCGCAAGATCGCCGAGAAGATCGGCATTGACTACTTTGACGACTCCACCTTCCAGCCGACCCGGCTCATGTATTGGCCGAGCCATAGCGTGGATGTCGAGCCGTTCTTCCGGTACTACGACGCCCCGTTTCTGTCCGCCAGCGCCGTCCTGGATGAATACCCGGACTGGACCGACACCAGTTACTGGCCGGAGTCTTCCCGCATGGCAGGGATCCGGAAACGTGAGGCTGACAAGCAGGGCGACCCCCTGGCCAAGAAGGGCGTTCTGGGAGCTTTCTGCCGGACCTATACCATCACCCAGGCGATCGCCAAGTTTCTCCCGGACATCTACACCGAAACGGCCAAGGAGGACCGGTACACCTACGCAGCCGGCTCCACCGCTGCCGGTCTGGTGGTCTACGACGGCGATGTCTTCGCCTACTCTAACCACAGCACCGACCCGGCTGGCGGCCGATTGTGCAACGCCTTCGACCTGGTCCGCATCCACAAGTTCGGCCACCTGGACGACGGAAAGGAAGACAAGCCGATCAGCGACCGCCCGAGTCAGAAGGCCATGGCCGCGTTCGCGAACGAGGACCCGGGCGTCAGCCTGACGCTCGCGAACGATCGGCAGAGCCAGTCTGTGCTCGACTTCGAGGATGTCCCGCTGCCGGAGGGGATCGACGAAAGCTGGAAGGCCAAACTCGTCCGGAATGAGAACGGCGAGGTCAAGCCCCTGATCACCAATGCCGTCCTGATCCTGGAGAACGATCCCCGCGTCCAGGGCATTCGCTTCAATGAGCTGAGCGGCGCCGTCGAGGTCATGGGGCGCCTCCCGTGGAAGCGTCCAAACAAATACTGGAGGGATGTCGACGAGGCGCAGCTCTACGGCTGGATCGCCGACCAGTACGGCGTCCAATTCCCAGAGAACAGATTCTCCAAGGCGCTGGCGATCGTCACCGACAAGCGCCGGTTTAACCCGCTGCGGGATTATATCGAGGAACTCCCCAAGTGGGACGGCGTGGCCAGAGTGGACACACTGCTGATCGACTACCTGGGCGCTGAGGACACCGCCTACACCAGAGCCGTTACCAGAAAGACGCTGATCGGCGCCATCCAGCGGGTGCTGACCCCCGGGTGCAAGTTCGACACGGTGCTGGTCCTGGACGGAAAGCCGGGCATCGGCAAGAGCACCCTACTCCGGAAGCTGGGCGGGAAATGGTTTAGTGACTCCCTCAGCCTGGCCGACACCAGAGACAAGACCGCAGCCGAGAAGCTCCAGGGCGTCTGGATCATGGAGATCGGCGAAATGCAAGGCACCAGGAAGGCCGATGTCGATGTGATGAAGGGATTCATCAGCCGCCAGGTGGACGAGTACCGCGCAGCCTACGGCCGCGTGGTGGAGAGACACCCGAGGACGGCCATCATCTGCGGCACCACCAACAGCACCACCGGCTTCCTGAGAGACGCCACCGGAAACCGGCGTTTCTGGCCCGTGTCGGTAAACGGCGGCCGCCTCAGCGTCTGGGACATGACAGAGGAGACCCGCGCCCAGATCTGGGCCGAGGCCATGGCCTATGCAGCGGAGGGCGAGACCTCCTATCTGGACGCAGCCATGGAAAAGGAAGCGGCCAAGGCCCAGCAGGCGGCGCTGATGTATGACGAGCGCGAGGGCCAGGTCATTGACTACCTCGACACCCTGCTGCCGGACCATGCAGCGCACGAAAGTCAGCGCCATGGAGATCTTCTGCGAGTGCTTCGGACGGCCGAAGAACTACTGGCAGCGCAAGGACGGCGACGAGATCGCTGCCATCATGGCGAGGCTCCCAGACTGGGAAAGACCAGCGAATGCCACCATGAGGATCAAAGACTACGGCAAGCAGCGCGTGTTCATCCGGGCTACCGGAAGTGGTAACGAGGCCCCTGGAGCTAGCTCGTGACCACCTGGGCGCTGCTGCTCCCGCCGACGGCGGTAAATGGTAACGAGTAAGCAGTCGTTACCTCTATTGTTACCGCTATTGTTACCGCCAAAAAGTGAGCAGTCGCAAGGGAAAAACAGCAATCGGTAACGAGGTAACAAGCAATGTATAAAGACTATTTATATTTACCCTATAACACACGAAATCGAGCCCGCACGAGGCGTACACGCGTATTATACAAACTTTTCCTCCAGAGCTCGTTACCACCCAACAGGAGGCCCAATATGGAAAAACGAGAGCGAGATATTGAAAGCTGGCTGCTGAAGAAAATCAAGAAACTGGGCGGCAAGTTCGTGAAGTTCACAAGCCCCGGGAACGCCGGTGTGCCGGACCGGATCGCCATACTACCGGGTGGCCAGGTATGGTTTATCGAGCTGAAGAAAGACGGCGGCGAGCCATCAGAGATCCAGAAGTGGCAGATGCAGCAGCTTCGGAAACTGGGGTGCAATGTGGCCCTGATCACTGGCCTGGACGAGGCGCGAGCCTGGATCTGGGAGGTGATCGGATAATGCCGGTATATGGAAATTGCGACCACTGCGGCGCTCCCATAAGTATGCCGCCGAGCCAATGGGCCAGATCCCAGGAGCACTTCTGCAGTCGCCAGTGTCACATGGCAAAGATGAACGCAGAACTCAACCCGACCCGGATGACCAAAGAGGTCCGGCAGAAGCTGGCGCTGAGCCGTCTGAATACCGGCCAGACCGACAGCTACCGGAAAACCAACGGCAGGCACACGCACCGGATCGTGGCCGAGCAGATCCTGGGCCGCCCGCTGCTCCCCGGTGAAGTCGTCCACCACATCAACGGCGACAAAAGAGACAACAGACCCGAAAACCTTCGCGTGTTCAGCAGCCAAGCCGAGCACGCCAGGTGGCACAAAGAAAACGACAAGGAGGTGGTGCCCGATGAAGTTCATCCCACACGAATATCAGCAGAAGGCGATAGACAGGATCGTCAACAATAAGCGCTTCGGCCTGTTCCTGGAGATGGGCCTCGGTTAGCAAGACCGTCATCACCATGACCGCCATCGACATCCTGATCAATGAGCGCTTCGAGGTGGACCGCGTTCTGGTCATCGCGCCGAAACGAGTGGCCGAGGACACATGGACTCGGGAGCACGCCAAGTGGGACCACCTTCGGCACCTCCGCGTCAGCAAGGTGCTGGGGGGTCCCAGCCAGAGGCTCCAGGCACTCGCCGTGGACGCTGACATCTATGTGATCGGCCGGGATAATGTGGTCTGGCTGGTGGAGCACTACCGGAACGCCTGGCCCTTCGACATGGTCGTGATCGACGAGCTCTCCAGCTTCAAGAACCCACAGGCCAAACGCTTCCGGGCTCTCCGGAAAGTGATCCCGAGAGCGTCCAGAGTCGTCGGGCTGACCGGAACGCCCTCCGCCAACGGTCTCATGGATCTATGGGCTGAGATCTTCCTGCTGGATCGGGGCGAGCGCCTGGGTCAGACCCTAGGGGCCTATCGGGAGAAATACTTCCGACCTGGAGCCCGGAATGGCTATGTCGTGTTCAAGTGGGAGCCTCTGGCAGGTGCCAGGGAGAAGATCGAAGCAGCCATCAGCGACATCTGTGTCAGCATGAGCGCCGCCGACTATCTGAGACTCCCGCAGCGGATCGACAACCTGATTCCGGTCAAGCTGTCCCCCCAGGAAATGAAGCAGTACAAGACCATGGAGAACGAGCAGCTGCTTCACATCGACGACGAGGATGTCGTGGCTCTGAACGCCGCTGCCGTGATGACCAAGCTGCTGCAAATTGCAAACGGCAGGGTCTACAGTGCCGACGGTAATGTTGTCCAGCTGCATAATGCAAAGCTGGAGGCCCTGGCCGAGATCATCGACACCACAGACAGCCCGGTTTTGGTATTCTACAGCTACAAGCACGATCTGGACGCTATCCGAGCGGCGGTCCCAACAGCCAGGACTCTGGACGGCCCGGCGGATATTGTCGACTGGAACGCCGGCCGGATCCGGGCGCTCCTGGTGCATCCGGCCAGCGTGGGCTACGGTCTGAACCTCCAGGAGGGTGGCAATGTGATCGTGTGGTACGGCCTGACCTGGAGCCTGGAGCTCTACCAGCAGGCCAACGCCCGCCTCTACCGGCAAGGGCAGGACAAGCCCGTCATCATTCACCACCTGATCGCTGAGGGCACCGTTGACGAGCAGGTCATGGACGCCCTCCGGGCAAAGAACACAAGCCAGGCGGCCCTCATGGCGGCGCTGAAAGAAAGGAGAACACAATGCGGAACACACTGACCGATCTCAACAATCACCTCTTTGAACAGCTGGAGCGTCTGAATGATGACGAGCTGGACGACGCACAGCTGGACAAGGAGCTGCGGCGTGCTGAGGGCATGACCAAAGTCGCCACCCAGATTATCCAGAATGCAGAATTGGCATACAAGACCATGGTCCACATGGCCGAGTATGGATATGACAAGAAGGACGCCAAAGAGATCCTTCCGCCCATGCTGGAGGTGAAAAATGGCTAGCAGATACCCTCCAGAGGTGCATCGGTTCATCGCGGCCAATGTGGAGGGCCGCACCTGCAAGGAGCTCGCAGAGCTGACCAACCGGGAGATGGGCACCGCCTTCACCGAGACCATGATGCACAGTTACAAGCACAATCACGGGCTAAAGAGCGGGACGAAATGTGGCAAGCCTAAAGGCTGGAGCCCGACCTACCCCGAAGGGATGGAGGACTTCATCCGCAGCATAGCCCAGGGCCGAAACTGTTATGAGATCGCCGATCTGGTAAACGAGCACTTCGGCCCTGGCACCATCGACGCCGTCAGAGTACGGGCCTTTAAGAAGAACCACGGCATCATCTCCGGTCTGACCGGGCAGTTCCAGAAGGGCTGCGCCCCCTACAACAAGGGCAAAAAGCAGGAGGAGTACATGAGCCCGGAGGCAATCGAACGAACGAGGGCCACCCGTTTCCACCCCGGCCACGCCGCCTACAACCGGGTTCCGGTCGGAACCATCTCGAAGAACAAATACGGCTATCTCCTGATCAAGACTAGGGCGGAGGGCAGCCAGTGGGAGCGCTGGGAGTTCCTCCACCAGAAAGTGTGGGAGGCCCACAATGGTCCCATCCCTTCGGGCATGATCGTCAGCTTCAAGAATGGCGACAAGGAAGATGTGGACATTGACAACCTCATGTTGATCACTATGCAGGAAAACGCAGAGCTTATGCGGTCCGGCCTCCGCTTCGACGAGCGAGAACTCACTGAGACCGGCTTGACCCTGGCAAAGCTGAAAATCAAGATCCGCGAAAGGAGAACAAAATGATCGGATATTTAAGCGGGCCCATTACTGGAAACCTTAACTATATGCAGCAGTTTGATCGAGCTGCCAGTGAGCTGGCCCAGGCGGGCTATGATGTCATCAATCCAGCGGCGCTTGACCGCGTCATCCCACCCGGTCGGCTGAGTTATGACACCATTATGAACCTGGATCTGGAGCTCCTGGCTTTAGCTGACTATCTGGTGCAGCTGCCCGGGTGGGAGGACTCGAAGGGGTGCAACCGTGAGCTGGGCTTCGCCCAAGCGCGTGGCATCATCGTGGTCTCCTTCCAGGACCTCGTGGACAAAGGAGGAGAAACCCATGGAATTAAATGCAACCTATGATTTTTTGATGCAGGTCCGGCGGAAGGAGATCGTCATCCGACGGAAGGAGGCCCTCCGCGACGAACTTGTCGCCTGTCTGGGCCCGCGTGGCGCACGGTTCGACCAGAACGGCGTGAGACACTCCGGCGGAAACATGATGGAGCAGGTCATGGTCAGAGTGGCCGATCTGGACACAGAGATCGAGCAGCTGAAGCGGGAGAAGGCCTCTCTGGCTATCGTGATCAGCGACGCCATCGAGAAGCTGGAGGATGAAAACGAAAAAACGGTGCTGACTGAGTTCTACATAGCCAGGGCGCCGATGACCGTGGTGGCCAACGCCATCAACTACAGCACTCGGAGGGCTTATGACTTCCGCCGGGCGGGCGTAGCTAAACTCGGGGAGGTGCTGGGATGATACGATTGCTGCAGGGCGACTGCTTGACGATGCTGAAAGAGGTGGCGCCGGCAAGTGTGGATCTGGTTCTCTGCGATCCTCCCTACTCCAGCGGTGGAACCCATGCCGGAGATCGCAAGGCCAGTACCACAGCAAAGTACACCGATCGGGACTACGACGGCGCTGCAAAGCTGCCAGCCTTCTCCGGCGATAGCATGGATCAGCGGAGCTTCACGGCCTTCATGCGCTGGGTGTGCAGTGAGTTGAGGCAGAAGACCAGGGAGGGTGGAATTTTAGAGATCTTCGTGGACTGGAGAAACCTCCCAGCTATGACTGACGCCGTGCAAATGGCTGGGTGGGTGTGGAGGGGCGTCCTGGTCTGGGACAAGGGCGTCAGCCGGAACCAGCCCGGGCGCTTCCGGAACGACTGCGAGTTCGTGGTGTGGTGCTCCAACGGCGACCTCCCTATAGACTGGAAAGCTGCCAAGGGCTCAAAGGCCATGCCTGGCGTTTATCATGTTCCGGGTGTACCTCCGAAGCAGCGAGTACATCAGACGGAGAAGCCGGTCGAGCTGCTTCGGGCTTTGATCCAAATATGTCCACGGGGGGGGGGACCGTGATCGACTGTTTCATGGGATCCGGCAGCACTGGCGTCGCCTGCGTGCAGGAGGGCCGGAACTTCATAGGCATCGAGCTGGGAGACCAGTATTTCGAGACAGCTTCCAAGCGCATCCAGGAGGCCCAGGACGAGATTCTGGACGACTTTTAGAAAGTCTGCGAACATTGCAGAAAGATCTGTGCTATACTGGTATCGTGAAATTTTGAGAGCAGGCAGGCGCCTGCTCTCTTTCATTTTCAAAACCTACGAATAGGAGGCGGCGAGGTCATGCCCATGGCAAGGAACTCGAAGGTAGACGAGGCCCTTGCACTCTACCGGCAGGGCCTCAAATTAGTTGAAATAGCACGCCGCCTGGAGCTCCCGGAAGGAACAGTCCGAAGATGGAAATGCACCTATAAATGGGACGCGGCCACGGAAGCCGAACGCTCGCAACCTAAAAAGTCGAACGCTCGCAAGCGTGGCGCTCAGCCTGGGAACAAGAACAGCAAAGGCGGACCGCCTGGAAACAAGAAGGCCGAGAAGTTCGGTTTTTTTAGCCGGCACCTGCCGGAAGAAACCCTGGACATATTCCAGGAGCTTGAAACGGCCGACCCCCTCGATATGCTCTGGGACCAGATCCGGCTTGCCTATGCCGCCATCCTCCGGGCCCAGAAGATCGCCTATGTGAAGGACGCCGAGGACAAGACCGTCGAGAAGATCGAGGATCGCAGTGGCGTCGAGTCCTGGGGTGAGTCCTGGGAGGTGCAGCAGGCGTGGGACAAGCAGGCCAACTTTATGAAGGCCCAAGCCCGGGCGCAGGCAGAACTCCGCAGCATGATAAAGCAGTACGACGAGATGTTGCATAAGGACTGGGCCGCTGCTACTGAGGAGCAGAAGGCCAGGCTCCAGCTGATCAAGTCCAGACTCAGCGAAGGCGCCGACCAGGTTGGGAAGGTGGTCATAATCAATGACACGCACGATCCGGATCAGTGATCTGATCATCCGGAAGTTTTGGCCCGTTTTCAACGATCGGGAGCATACCCACAAAATTCTGACCTCCGGCCGAGCCGGCACCAAGTCCTCGGAGGCTGCCATCGAAGTCGTGTTCAAGATCGTAAACGAGGCGGACTGCTCTGCCGTGGTCATCCGCAAGCGGCACAACAAGCTCCGGAAAACGGTCTATAAGGAAATCAAGCGAGCGATCAAGCGGCTGGGGCTGGACGAGCGTCTGTTCAAGATAACGGTCAGCCCCATGGAAATCACATACAAGCCCAATGGCAACACCATCTACTTTACCGGGTCCGACAGCATTGACGACACAAAGGGCATCATCGACGAGAGCAAGCCGATCAAGCTGGTG
Source organism: Clostridiales bacterium (assembly GCA_004556345.1). Lineage (GTDB taxonomy): Bacteria > Bacillota > Clostridia > Oscillospirales > Oscillospiraceae > Evtepia. Next base: position 8,743 of record SFHQ01000017.1, read on the forward strand.
CTGCTGGACGAGGTCAGCGAGTTTTTCACCGATGGAGAGGGCGAGGACGAGCTCCAGAACATCGAGGCGACATTCATCAGAGGCAACGCCGAGGGCTTTCAAATGCTCTACCTCTACAACCCGCCGAAGAATCCAAACGCCCCTGTGGTGGTCTGGTGCCGGAAGATGGAGAAGCGGCCCGACTGCATCCATGTCCATGTAGACTATCGGGATGTCCCGCCTGAGTGGCTGGGTGCTAAGCTGATCGAGTCGGCCGAGATCCTCCGGGATCTGGACGAGCGGCAATGGCGCTGGCTCTGGCTGGGCCTCTCCATAGGCGTCGATGAACTGATTTACTATATGTTCGGCGACGCTGCCATCTCGCTGCCGGCGCCTTCTCACTACCGGATCATCGGAGTGGGCGTGGACTATGGCCAGCAGAACGCCACCACCTTCCAGGCCGCCGGACTCAATGAGAAGGACCACAGTCTGGAGGGTCTCGCCGAGTATTACCACAGCGGCCGGGAGTCTGGAACGCAGAAAAGCCCCAGCGAATACGCTGGGGACTTCGTCAAGTTTTTGGACAAGCTGCATGAGGTCTACTCGTGCGGCTATTTTTATACATTCATCGACCCGTCCGCGCGTGGTCTGATGGAGGAGATCAAGCGGGCCACCAGGGGTGCCAACTACACCGTGCTGATCCGTGACGCCGAGAACGATGTGGCGCTGGGAATCTCCCGAGTGCAGAAGCTCCTGACTTTTCAGCGGCTCACGGTCTCCCCGTCTCAGGAGAACGCCGTCCGGGAGTTTGGTCTGTATGAGTACGACAAGGACAGCATCGAGAGGGGCCGGGAGGTGCCGGTTAAACAGAACGACCATTGCATGGACGCCATCCGCTACCTGGTCATGGGGATGTGGTCAAAGGTCAAGAACTATCTGCCGAATGAGGAGGTCGAACAGTGAACATTTTCGAGTATTTCAAACGGAAGGGCATAGACACCATCGACAGCACCTTCTACACAAAGATCGCCCTGTGGGATAGCTGGTATCGGGCGAATGTCCGGCGCTTCCACCAGTACCGCGTCTACCGTGGAGCCGGCAGCTATGTCCGCTGCCACCGCAAAAGCCTCGGCATGGGCAAGAAGGTCTGCGAGGACATCAGCGACCTGCTGCTGAATGAGCGGGTAAAAATCACCATCAGCGACGAGGGCACCAGCGCCTTCGTCAATCAGGTGCTCGACGACGCCAACTTCGCCGTCCTGGGCAACGAATACCAGGAGCGCAAAGCAGCGACTGGCACCGTGGCCTATGTGCCATATCTGACGAACATGGTGGTGGACGCCGAGGGCAGAGTTGTGAGTGCCGATGTCAAGATCAACTATGTCACGGCCGCAAACATCTACCCCACGGCGTGGGAGAACTCCAGGATCACCGAGTGCGTGCTCGCCTTCTACAAGACCTACAAGCGGAAGAAGTACGCCCACCTCCAGCACCACAAGCTGGAGCCCTGGACAGACGAGAACGGCAACGATCTCGGGCATCAGTATGTCATCGAGAACACCGTCGTGGAGTGTTCCAGCGGCGCCGGCCGTGAGCTGACCCCCAGCGAGTGGAACAAAATCCCGCACTTCTTCGGTTTGGCTGCGCGTGTGGAGACCGGCTCCAATAAGCCGCAGTTCACCATTGACAAGCTCAACATCGTCAACAATGCAGACGAGGACAGCACCAACCCCATGGGCGTGGCCCTGTTCGCCAACAGCATCGACACTCTGGAGAAGATCGATCTGGAATATGACAGCTATGCCAACGAGTTCGTCATGGGCCGGAAGCGTCTTTTTGTTGCCCCTGAAATGCTGACAGACTCCAACGGAAACCAGGTATTTGATCCCGAGGACAGTGTGTTCTATCAACTCCCCGAGGACTCCTTCAAGGATTCCAAGGAGGCGATCCATGAGGTCAACATGGAGCTCCGGGCAGAGGCCCACGAGAAGGCAATCAACGACGATCTGAACCTCCTCTCCTTCAAGTGTGGATTTGGCACCCAGTATTACCGCTTCGAGCGGGGCACCGTAGCGACGGCCACCCAGGTCATCAGTGAAAACTCCGATATGTACCGCACTATCCGGAAACATGAGATCATTCTCCGGGATGTCCTGGTCGATCTGATCCGGACGATCGTCCGGCTGGGCAAGGCTGCTGGCAAGGCCGATCTGATGGAGGACACCGACATCGTCATCGACTTCGACGACTCCATCATCGAGGACACCACCGCTGAACGCGCTCAGGACCGCCAGGATGTCGCCATGGGCGTCATGGGTCTGCCTGAGTACCGCGCCAAGTGGTACGGAGAAACGGAGGAGGAGGCAGCGACAAAGCTGCCGGAGCCTACCCCCGATGTCATCCTCTAACCTATGGACGAGAGCTACCACAACGCCCTCGCCGCCGGCATCGAGGAAAAGTATAGAGCGCTCGAAATGTCGATCATGGACGACATTGTGCGCCGGATCCGGAAGGCGGGGACGATCACAGACGCCGCAGACTGGCAGATCCAGCGCCTGGTCATCCTGGGCAACAGCACGCAGGACATCCAGGATCTGATCAGGAAGGCAGTGGACGGAAACGAGGCGGAAGTCCGCCGGCTCTACGCTGAGGTCATCGAGAAGGAGTACACCCGGGATCGGGCTCTCTACGAGAAGATCGGCAAGGAGTTCATCCCATACGACCAAAACCCAGAGCTCCAGCAGCTCACTGACGCCCTGGTGCGGCAGTCCACTGAGGAGCTTTACAACATCACCAAGAGCACCGGCTTCATGCTGCCGGACACCACTGGGGCGCTCCGATTCACTCCCCTGGCTGATGTCTACAACGGCTATCTGGACGACGCCTTCATGGGCATGGCCAGCGGCGCCTACGACTACAACACCTTGATCCGGCGCACAGTCAACCAGATGACAAGCTCCGGTCTGCGGACCAGCCACAGCTTCAGAGACGGCGGCAGCGACTACGGCGTGGACTATGCCAGCGGGTGGCACAACCGGGTGGATGTAGCTGCCCGGCGTGCGCTGCTGACTGGCTTCGGGCAGTTGGCCGGCCGCGTCGTAGATCTAAACGCCCAGCGGCTCGGCACAAACTACTTCGAGGTCACATGGCACGCAGCAGCTCGACCGGAGCACGCCGCCTGGCAGGGTAAGGTCTACACCAAGGAAGAGCTGACAACCAAGTGTGGTCTGGGCACAGGTCCGGGCCTGCTCGGCTGGAATTGCCGCCACACCTACTACCCATTTATCCCTGGCGTCAGCGAGAGAATGTACACCGACGAGTGGCTGGCCGATCAGAACGCAAGGGAGAGCGCCCCGGTCAAATACCGCGGCAAGGAGTACACAGCATACGAGGCTACGCAGAAGCAGCGCGCCCTGGAGACATCTCTGAGGGCCCAGCGGGAGCGCGTGCAGCTCCTCCGGGCGGGTGATGCAGACAAGGACGACATTGTCAACGCTCAATGCAGATACCAGGCCAAGCTGGAGCAGTACCGCCGGTTCTCTCAGGCCATGGGATTGGACACGCAGACCGAGCGTGTCTACACCGGCCGGACCCGTGGCAGGATCTCCCCGAGTCCGCAGGTCTACGCCCAGTGGCAGGCAGAGCAGGCAGCGAAGGCAAAGGCCCGCGCAGAGAAGCGCAAGGCATCCCAGAACGGAGGAAACGAATGATCCGAGTAAACATAGAGGACACTGGGATCACCGTCTCAGGGCACGCACAACGGCTCCCTGGGGCGCCTCCCGGGCATAACATCATCTGCGCGGCCGTTTCCACCCTGACCCTCACGCTGATCGAGGGTCTGGAGAAGGTGGCCGGAGTAGAGATCGATGGGACAGAGGCTCCCGGCTATGTCCGTATCATCTGGAAGGACCGGCTGAACGAGGTCGGCCACGCCCTTGTCTCCACCTATGTCCTGGGCCTTCAAGGCGTCCAGGGAAGCTATGGAGAAATCGAGATAGTAACGGCGCCGTGAGGCGCTTTTATTATGAGCTCACGCCGGGCTCAGAGCCGGCGGGAATGTTCACGCACATCAAAAACGGAGGTTTAACATGAGAAAGCATTTCAACATTCAGCTCCTGGACGACGGCGGCCAGGGCGGCGCTGGCGCGAATGGTGGCCAGGGCGGAAACGCCGGGAACGGTAACGGCAGCCAGGGAAATGCCGGGAATAACAACGGCAATGGGGGCGCTACCTTCAGCTTCCAGCAGGCTGAGGAGATCGCAAACGCCAGAGCTACCCGCGCTGAGAGGGCGGCGCTTGCGTCCTACTTCCAGCAGCAGGGCCTCAGCGAGGACCAGATCAACCAGGCAATCGCTGATTACAAGGCCCAGCAGGCAGCAAGGCAGCCCAATGTTGACGCCATCACCAAGGAGCGCGACGATGCTCGCGCTGAGCTGGCCGCTCTCAAAAACGGCCAGAAGCTCACCCAGCTGGGTGTCCGTCCTGAGTTCTCCCGCTTCGTTCTTTCCGAGATCGACGCGCTGATGAAGGAGGACAGCAAGCTGGACTTCGACAAGGCTGCGGCCAAGTTCCTGAAGGACAACCCGCAGTATAAAACCGGAAACGGATCCTACCGCGTGAAAACTGGAACCGATGGATCTGGTGCAGGCAGCTCCGACGCCAACGGCAACGGAAACGCCTCCATCAATGACGCCATCCGCAGAGCCGCGCGGAGATAACACTCTAGGAGGTACAACATGAGAAAGTTCAATATTCAGCTTTTCGAGACCGATGTCAACATCATCGACCGCACCGGTGCTGAGTCTCTGATCCCCGAAGATCGGGCGAGGGAGATCATCCAGGGCGCCGTCGAGCAGTCCGCGGTCCTGTCCATGGGCCGTCGCCTGGCGGACATGACCACCACCCAGACCCAGCTCCCCGTCCTGGACGCCCTGCCCATCGCCTACTTCGTGAACGGCGACGCCGGTCAGAAGAAGACCACCAAGCAGCAGTGGGACAAGAAGATCATCTACGCCGAGGAGATTGCCGTCATCGTGCCCATCCCCGAGGCTGTGCTGGAGGACGCAGACTACGACATCTGGGCGGAAGTTCGTCCCAGAATCCAGGAAGCCTTCGGCAAGGTCATCGACGAGGCCGTCCTGTTCGGCACCGGCAAGCCAACCCACTGGCGTGAAGGTCTGGTACCGTCCGCGAAAACGGCTGGCGCTTTCAAGGCCCTTGGCGCTGATCTGTACAACGATCTGCTCGCTGAGGGCGGCACGATCGCCAAGGTGGAGGAGTCCGGCTACTTCGTGACCGGCCATGTCTCCGACATTTCCATGCGCGCAAAGCTGCGCGGCCTGAAGAGCACCAACGGCACCCCTCTGTTCCTGAATTCCATGCAGCAGGCCGGCAACTACAGCCTGGACGGCTCCGCCATCAACTTCCCCCGCAATGGCAGCTTCGACAAGACCCAGGCGCTGATGATCTCCGGCGACTTTGGTCAGCTGGTCTACTCCATCCGCAAGGACATCACCTTCAAGCTGTTTACCGAGGGCGTCGTCCAGAACACCGACGGCACCATCGCCTACAACCTGATGCAGAACGACATGGTGGCCCTTCGTGCTGTCATGCGTCTGGGCTGGGAGATCCCGAACCCTGTCAACGCCATGGCCAAGGAAAAGGCGAAGCGCTTCCCGTTCGCCGTGCTGACCCCTGCCGGCGCCTAAGTAAAGGAGGTGCAGCCTGATGTACGTCTCCTATGATTTTTACAAGCAGACCTTCGGGGGCCAGCTCTCGGAGGATGACTTCAAAAGAGCCGAGGCAAAGGCGGAGGCAGTCATCAGCTATCTGACCTACCTCAACGGGGACATCTTCGCCAAGGAGGACAACCGCGTCAAACTCGCGGTCTGCGCTGCGGCGGAGGTCGTCCACTATCACAACAACCAGGCCAGCGCAAACGGCAACCAGGCGGCAGGTGTGAAAAGCGAGACCAACGACGGCTACTCCGTGACCTACATCACGGAAGGCCAGGATGGCCAGACGGCTGAGGAACTTCTCCGGAAGAAGATCTACGAGGCCGTCCGCGTCTACCTGCTGCCGACCGGATGGCTGAGTCGGGTCCTGAAGGGAGGCTGCGGCCGTGTATGTTCAGACAGCGATCACAGTCTTTAATAAGCGCCTGAACGCTGCGCAGCGTCGGGATCTGTTCTATCCGACGGTGATCTCCTCCGCCTCGTACTACTCGGCCAGAGGGTCCAGCTCCGGCAACGGGAGCCGGCAGGAGTCCAACTCCTACAAAATCCGGATCCCGGCTGGGGCGACAATCCAGGACGGCAGGGCCTACACCGGGAGAGAAGCATACAAAGCCATGGACGAGCAGGCTGCCAGAAGGCACTGGACGCTCCAGGCCGGGGACTTCATTCTCCTGGGCGCTGTTACTACCGACGGCCCGATCGACGAGCAGGCGGCCAAGCAGCTGGCACAGGACAGCCGGACGGCGCTTATAGTCGTGAAGGACTACTCGGACAACACGATCAGAGGCAGCACCGCCGTCCGCCACTGGCGCGTGGGGGGTGTGTAAATGGCTTTCAAGCCCATCACCACCCCATCCGCCACGACGATCCAGGGCAAGGGCGGCAAGGTCTCCCTCGTCTGGAACGCAGGAGCCGCCGGATCGATCAACAGTGACCTGGAGAAACGCCAGCGCATCATCGACAGCGAGGTGCTCAAACTCTGCGCTCCTATGGTGCCGAAGCGAACCGGCGCTCTGGAGAGATCCGGCACGCTGGGCACGGTCATCGGATCCGGAGAGGTCAAGTATATCGCCCCCTATGCCAGGTATCAGTATTACAAGACCTCCTCCTCCCGAGGGTATGACCAACGGCGCGGCGGTATGTGGTTTGAGCGCATGAAGACGGCCCACAAGGATCACATCCTGCGCCTGATCAGCAAGTAAGGAGGCCAGAAATGGTCAGATCTATCATCGAGGGCGTCGCCGCATTTTTCGCGGATTGCACCCTTCTGAAGGACGGAGCGTTCCGGGTGGACGCACTCAGCGACAGCCCCATCGAGTACGCCATAGAGGTCGGGATCTTTGATCCCATCGTCGAGCAATACATCGACGGGAGCTCTGATCGGCGCTACCAGTTCAATTTTGGCAGCCGCGAGAGCTACAGCATGGACCGGCTCCAGAGCATTGCCAACAGTACCTTTTACGAGGACTTTGCCGAATGGGTAGAGGCTCAGAACAAGGCCGGCAAGTTTCCAGAGCTGCCGCCGGGTATGCACCCCGAGCAGCTGACCGTTCTCTCGTCTGGCTATATGTTCGACGAGAACATGAGGGACGCCCGCTACCAAATCCAGCTAGAACTCATTTATCACAAGGAGGCATAAAGCCCATGAAAAAGCATTTTGACATCCAGCTTTTTGATGAAAGCCGCGCCGCCCTGCTCCGCAATACCATCGCCGACTATGTCGAGATCAACGGTACTTATGAGCTCATGGGCACTGGCTTCACGAAGCTGGACGAAAATCCCGGCGCCAAGACCGACAGCGAGACCTACATCAACGAGGCGACTTCCACCACCGACATCACCGGTTACGAGACGGAGTTCTCCTATGAGTCCCGTCTGATCCCCTCTCAGAAAGCGATCTACGCCCTCTGGAAGCAGGGCCGCAACCATGCAACCGGTGGAGACGCTCAGATGAAGTATGTCCGGGTCGAACTGTTCAACCCCGTCGGCCAGGCGACCGAGCAGTCCGCAGAGTTCACCGCCCGGCAGTTTACCGTCGCCAATGAGGTGAGCGAGACCTCCGGAGAAGGCGGCGGTAAGATCACCGTCTCCGGTACGCTCCACGCGGTCGGCGATCCCGTCCTGGGCAAGTTCGACACCGTGACCAAGAAATTCACGGCCGGCGACTTCAGCGGCAAGTACGACGCCGCGGTGGCAGCTGCCAAGGCGTAACACCAGGCAATTCTGGCTCCAGGATCTGACTCGTGCAGCAGAGACCGACCAGGCGCCAGCAGGTCAACAGCGCGGCCTGCTGGCGCTCATTAAGCGCTGACCAGAATAGGAGTATAAAATGGATCTTATTATCAACGGCGTGAAGCTCGAAGGCGACCTCATGGACATCGACTTCATGGATAAATTCGAGGCGGGAATGCTCAAAATGAGAGATACCGCCCAAGCAAGACGGGCCGAGAAGTTCCCCTCCGCTGCTGCCTGCTACCGGGCGCAGTGCGAGGCTATTCGGACTTGCTTCGACGACATTTTTGGCCCCGGCACGGCCGTCAAGCTGTTCGGTGAGAAAATGAACATCATGGACCACATGAGCGCAATCGAGGCCGTCAGCAAGTGGTCTGTGGACTCCAGGAAGGCCCTGAACGACTTCACCAATCGGTACACCCAGCGCCAGAACAACGCCGCAGCACAGCAGCGCAGGCAGGCGCAGCAGCAGACCGCGCAGTTCGTCTCCAGCAAGCACGGCCCCAGCCATAAGCACAGGAATTGAACCTCCTGCTTGACGGACTGCCGGAGGAGGTAGAAATCCTGGGCCAGCGACTCCGGATAAATACAGATTTTCGGACCGGTATCATCTTCGAGGAGATGATGACCGACCGCTCCCTCACAGAGATGGAGAAGCTCCAGACAGCTCTCGCGCTCTACTTTCCCGGCGTCCAGTTCGGCTACGATGCAATCGACGAGGCGATCAACCAGGTGCTCTGGTTTTACCGCTGCGGCTCCGCCTTCCAACGAGGGACGACGGAGGACGGCCAAGAGCCAGACGGTGATGACTCGGAGACCGCGTTCTCATACGAGCACGACGCCGACTATATCTACGCCGCATTTATGCAGGCATACGGCCTGGATCTAACCCAGGCAACACTCCACTGGTGGCAGTTTCGAGCGCTTTTTAGATCGCTCCCGGAGGACACCCAGTTCGTCAAGATCGTCGGCTATCGCACGCTGAAGATCCCGGCGAAAATGCCCAAGGAGCAACGGCAGCACTACGAGAAAATGAAGCGCCTCTATGCGCTCCCTCAGTCGGCTGACCGGCAGCAGCTTGAAAGTGACCTTAATTCTCTACTTTTGAACGGTGGCGACCCCACCGCGCTTTTAGCAGGAGGACAAGGTCATGCCCGACGGCACTCTGAAATTTGATACAAGCCTAGACTCCGGAGGTCTACAGTCCGGAATGGGCAAGCTGGGGAGCATTGCGCAGAACGCTCTGGGCGTGTTCACCGGCAACCTGATGACGAAGGCCACGGAGGCCGTCGTCAATCTCGGCAAGGAGGCCCTGAACTCTGGTATGAGCTTCGAGGCCTCCATGGCGAAAACAAAAACGCTATTTACTGGAACGGACGAGGAGTTTGCCGCGCTGTCTGACGAGCTGCTGCGGATCTCGTCCGCTACCGGCCTAGCCGCTGATGGACTCGCAGAGGCCGCATACTCCGCAGAGTCCGCAAGTGTCCCGGCCGAAATGCTGGGCGCCATGATCGAAAAGTCGGCCAAGCTGGCCACGGCTGGCTTCACTGACATCGACACCGCTCTGAGCGCCACGGCTAAGACCATGAACGCCTACGGCATGGAGGGCGAGGAGGCGATCGACAAGGTCCAGAAGGTCCTGATGCAGACGCAGAACCTCGGCATCACCACCGTGGACGAGCTCGGCGCGTCTCTGGCGCAGGTCACTCCCACCGCCGCGTCCTTCGGCGTGGCCTTCGAGCAGGTCGGCGCGTCTCTGGCAGTAATGACCGCTCAGGGCACCCCGACAGCTCAGGCCACCACCCAGCTGAACGCTCTGATCGCTGAGCTGGGCAAAAACGGGACGACCGCAGCAAAGAACCTGGAGGAGGCAGCCAAGGGCACCGAATATGCCGGCATGACCTTCACCCAGATGATGGAGTCCGGCGCGGATCTGAACACTGTCCTGGGCATGATGAGCGACCACGCTGACAAGAACGGCCTGAGTATGGTCGATATGTTCAGCTCGATCGAAGCCGGCAAGGCCGCCCTGGCCATCACTTCCAACGAGGGCGAGACATTCACCGCAAACCTGGCGGCCATGTCTACTGAGGCCGATGTCGTCGGTGACGCCTTCGCCACCGTCAGCGACACCCTGGAGTTCAAGACCCAGCGAATCCAGACATCCTTCAGCAACATGGCGACCAGCCTCTACCAGACAGCAGCCGGCCCACTGGCCGACGCCGCGGAGAGTGCTGCCGACGCCATCGGGACGATCACCGACGCCTTCAACGAGGGCGGCGTGGAAGGCGTGGCCGATGCACTCCTGACCATGCTCGAAAACGCCGCGGCAGAGATCGAGGCCTTCGACTGGGAGGGGGCTGCTGACAGCATCGTCGAGGGCATCACCTCCTTCATAGAGGGAGACGGCCTCGGCCGCTTCCTGGACGCTGCCTCCAACATCATCAGCAGCATCGCCGCGGGCCTGGGCAAGGCTCTCCCGAAGCTGCTGCCGGCTTTGGCAAAGCTGGTGGCCTATATCCTGGTAAGCCTGATCGAGCAGGCGCCGAAACTGCTGGAAGCCGGCCTTCAGCTGATCGCTAACCTCATTCTCGGCCTGATCCAGGCGATCCCCGATGTAGCGGTGGCGATCTGGCAAGTCGTCCAGGCTATCCTCGACGCGATCGGTCAGCTCCCCGGCATCCTCCAGGGCTACTACGACACCCTGATCGACGGGATCACAACCTGGCTCTCCGATATGTGGACCAAGGCGTCCGAGGGCATGAGCCAGTTCGTCAACACTATCGTCGAGTGGGCATCGCAGATCCCCGGGCAGGTCTGGACCTGGCTGACCAATGCAGCCAACAAGGTCATGGAATGGGCCGCTCCTCTGGTCGCAAATGCGACCGCTGCCGTCTCCGGCCTTGTCAGCACCGTCGTCCAATGGTTTTCTCAGCTCCCCGCTAAGATCTGGACCTGGCTGGTCAATGTCGTTACTAAGATTACCCAGTGGGGTCTCCAGCTGGTCCAGAAGGGCACCGCGGCCGCTCAGGGCCTGGTCAATGCAGTCCTGGAAGGTGTGCGAAGCCTGCCCGAAAAAATGGCCGCTATCGGCTCTGACATCGTCACGGGTCTGTGGAACGGCATCGTCAACGGCTGGTCCTGGCTGACCGACATGGTCTCGCAGAAGGCCAAGGAGCTGCTGGACGCCGCAAAGAACGCCATCAAGGTCGGGTCCCCCTCTCGGTCCTTCCGTGACGAGATGGGCCGTTGGATCCCTCCCGGCATCGGCGAGGGCGTGGATCTGGCTATGCCTGACCTATTGGATGACATGAGAGCACACGCCCGGCGGCTCGTCGCTGTTATGCAGGGCGAGGTCGCTGCATCCGCGTCTGACATCCAGGTCGGCGCCTCTGGTGCTGCTGCCCTGCGGCTGGGCTCTACCGGCACGACGGTCTACCAGGACAACCATGTGGAGCAGTACAACGAGTACCATGTGCCCGTGGCCAGTCCGAGCGAGACCAGTAAGGCACAGCGGGAAGCTCTCCGCAACTTCCTCGGAGGTGTGAAATGAATAATTTGACGCTGAAGATCGTGCTCACCTGCAACGGCCGGATCCTCACTATGGGGCCCGGCTCCGATCTGGATCTGACAAAGGTGACGGGTCTGGAGTCCTCCGCCGTGTCGCTGAGCACATCGGACAACGCCCTCGTCGACGGCGTAACAGTCGACGGAAAAAAGATCAAAGCGCGGCCGATCCACATCGAGGCCGCCTTCAGGGACCTGAAGAACAACCCGGAGAACCGGGCAAAGGTGATCAAGTTCTTCAACCCCAAGTACACCGGCAAGGCCCTGATCACCAACATGGGCGTCAGCCGGAACATTGAGTACGAGCTGGAGGGCTGGAGCTTTAAGACCCAGACCCGGCTCACCGACCGGCTGAAGATCGTGGTCGACCTGATCTGTCCGGATCCCTATATGCTGAATACCGACAACTTCGGCAAGAACATGGCGGCCTTCACCTCCCTGTTTGCGTTCCCCTGGAGAGTGACCAGCCGCAAGATCTCCGGCCTGCCGGCTCCCTATTCCGGCATGGCTCTGGGCGGCATGGCCATGGCTTACAGAACCCTGCACCAGGAAGTTGCTCTGGCAAACGACGGAGATGTCCCCACGGGCGTCATCATCAAATTTGTGGCAACCCGCGGCCCGGTGAAGAACCCCCGGGTCGCTAAGGTCGGCACGCCCAACTTCATGCGCGTGAAGGTCGACATGGCGATGGGCGATGTCCTGGTAGTCGACACCAACGAACGCCACCAGATCGTGGAGCTGAACGGCGTCAACTGCTACCAGAAGGTCGACCGGGCCAGCAATCCGTTCCAGCTGGATGTCGGCGACAATTACCTGGAGTATGCGGCCGACGAGAACTATGTGAATCTCGATGTAAATCTGTACTACACGCCGAAGTATCTGGGGGTATAGCATGAGAATTTCGGTTTTAGACAAGGACTTCGAGCTGCTCGGTGAGTTCTCGATCTACCGCTCCCTAATCTGGAACCGCCGGTATTATGAGCCGGGCGTGTTCGAGATCCACACTGCGGTGGAATACTTCCCCCTGCTGAACTCCGGCTTGTATATCTTCCGGCACGATCGGAAGGAGCTGGGAGTGATCCGAAATGTGAACTACTCCCAGACGAACGACGGCGCCCGGACGGCTTTCTGCAAGGGATATTTTGCCGAGCATCTGCTGGACGGCCGCGTCATCATCCCCGCGGTCAACATCACCGGAACCCCGGAGGAAATTGGCCGCCAACTGGTGCAAAGCTATTTTATCGCCCCGGCGGACAATGGCAGGGCGTTCCCCCATCTGAAACTCGGAGAGGTCATAGGCCTGGGCAGGTCCACCCGGCTCCAGAACACCGGCGACCATGTCGGCGAGAAGCTCTACGAGCTGGAGCAGACCCAAGAGCTCAGCCACCGGCTCGTGTTCGACTTCGAGGAAAATGTCCTGACCTTCGAGACCTGGGCGGGCCTGGACCGCACGGACGACCAGGAGATCAACTCTCCCGCGACCTTCTCCAACGCTTTCTACAATGTCAAGAATGTCGTATACGACCGGGACGACTCCAGCGCCGCTAATTTCGCCTATGTCCTGGGTGAGGGTGAAGGCGCCGATCGTGCGGTCGTCGAGGTAGACCTCCGCAGCAGTCCAGACCAGGAACGCCGGGAGATCTATGTTGACGCCAAGGATCTCCGAAAAACTTACAAGGACAGCGCTGGCAACGACAAGACCTACACCGACGCCCAATACCGGGAGCTGCTCCGCCAGCGCGGTCTGGAGAAGCTGGACGAGTACGCCACAGTCGAGACTGTAAACAGTGACATCGACGCCGCCGCCAACCTCGTCTATATGAAGGACTTCGACCTCGGCGACCTCTGCACCTACCAGAACCACGATGTCGGCATTGAGACGGTCGAGCGGATCACAGAGATCCAGGAGGTCTACGAGGGAAGCAAGACCACCCTCAACCTCACATTTGGCAACGGTGAGATGACATCGCTCACCAAAATGATCAGGAGGGAAACAACCTAATGAGATATGGATATTTTGACAGCGAGATCGTGGGCACCGATCCGGAGGGTATGCCCATCTTTGACCGGGCGGAAACCTCTGATCTGTTCCGCCTCCTGTTCGCCAAGCTGGTCAGCAACGGCGTTCTCGCCTCCCCCGGTGACTGCTTCCAGGTAATCGCCGCGGAGGGCCTGAATGTAACGGTGCGCCCTGGCTTCGGTATGATCAACGGCGCCTTCGCCTATGACGAAAGCGAAAACAAGCTTGCCCTGGATAAGGCTCCGACACAGTACAGCCGGATCGACCGCATTGTCCTCCGGTGCAACTATGCCGACCGGCTCTGCGAGCTAGTTGTCAAGACCGGCACCGTGGCGGCGAATCCCGTGCCGCCTGTAATCGTCCAGCCTTCCGCTGGTGACTACTACGAGCTGGGCCTTGCCACCGTTCTCGTCGGCTCCAACGCCACGGTCATCACCCAGGCGAATATCACCGACACCAGACTGGACCGGAATGTCTGCGGGCTGATCACCCAGCTGATCGACCACCTGGACACCGGTGTGTTCTTCGCTCAGCTCGACCAGTTCTACAAGGAATTTGTGAACAAGACCGAGACCGACTACCAGCTGAGCCGGGAGCAGTATCTGGCTATGTGCCAGGAGATCGTGGACACCCTGAACACCTTCGAGCGCACATCTGAGGACGACTTCGACGCCTGGTTTGCATCCATAAAGGACAAGCTCTCCGGGGACCTCGCTGGATCTCTCCAGAATCAGATCGACGCCCTGACGCAGGTCATTTTCCTGAATAAATACGGCCTGTGCTCCAAGGTCACAGCGATCCAGAAGGACGCAGCCGGCAACACCCAGAGCATCACGGAAACCGACCTGCAGGAGGATGTCACGGCCGTGACTACCTTCCAGAAGGACGCAGCCGGCAACACCCAGCGCATCACCACAGAGGTCACACCCACCGCCGGAAATTATACCTATACGAAGATCACCGAGTTCGCCACTACTGACGCCAACGGCAGCAAGACGATCACGGAGTCTTACACTCAGAACATCAAGGAGGAGTAACGCATGGCAGACTTTACCGCTGCCCAGTATGCCGTGGACGAAGTCCTGGCAGGTATCAGCAAAAACCAGATCACGGGGCTGCCACCCTCTAACCTGACCCAGAAAAGCGCCAAGGTCGGAGACGGCAAGGCGACGATCGCCTGGTCCGTCCCCAAGGAAACCGTGGTCGACGGGCAGGTGCTTCAGACTACGGGCGGCCTGATGATCCGCCGTAAGACGGGAGAAGCGCCCAAGGACATCCGCGACGGTGACGAGATCCTCGTCACCACCGACCTGACCGGCAGCTATACCGACGAGGGCCTGGAGAATGACCGGGAATACTTCTACCGCTTTTTCCCCTTCAGCGACCACGGGATCTACAACCTGAATCCTGAGAACATTATCAGCGCCACCCCGAAGGCCTATGTCCTCTATGGCTTCACGATCGACAAGAACAACAGCGACCCCTACGGCCGCGTGGCCTACACGGATATGGCCGTGGGCTTCACCCCCGCCAAGGTGAACCTCTCCACCGGTGAGTTCGACCCTGGCAGCTGGACCGAGGACATCTTCTTCCGCCAGAATAACCATGTTTGGATGGTGAAGAGCGACGGCACGCCGGACTACCAGCTCGACGACAACGACTACACCAAAAAGGCCAAAGACGGCACGGCCTCCGATGTCAGCAACAGCAGCTATGACGGCAACGCCATGGCCCGCTTCGACACCGTCTGGATCAAGCAGACCGAGGAGGGCAACCTCCAGAAGGTCCAGATCTGCAATGTCCAGCTGGACAACGACTTCCACGCCTACGCCCACACCAGAGCGGACGGCTCCATCATGGACTACATCTGGATGGCCGCTTTCAAGGGCTCCCTGGTCAGCTCTAAGGTCAGATCCCTGAAGGGCCTCACCCCGATGAACGCCCAGACCGGAACCAACGAGATCACCTACGCCGAGAACAACGGCGCGCTCTGGAGCACCCAGACCTGGGCGCAGATCAACATGATCAATATGCTGCTGATCCTGATGGGAAAGAGCACCAACACCCAGGCCGTCTTTGGCTACGGCCACTATGACGGCGGCAGCTCCGCCAGCAACCTGCTGAAAACCGGCACGATCTCCAACAAGGGCGCCTTCTACGGCACGAGCGGCAATGTGGCCATGAAAGTGTTCCATATCGAGAACTACTACGGCGACATCTGGAACAGAATCCGGGGCTGCGTGACCAACGGCAGCACGCAGATCCTGGTCAAGATGACGCCGCCCTATAACACATCCGGCTCCGGCTATACCGCTACCGGCATCACGCCCGGCGGAACTTCCGGCGGTTACATCAATGCGGCCAAAATGACGAGCAACGGCCTGATCCCCCAGACGGCCAGCGGATCCGAGACCACCTACTACTGCGACGGTCTGTGGTTTGCGGCCTCTTGCTACGCCCTCGTGGGTGGCGCCTGCTCCAATGGTTTGAAGGTCGGTGCTTTCTCCCTGAGTCTGGGCTCTGCCGTTTCCGATTCCTCCTGGTCCATCGGCGCCGCGCTTTCTTGTGAACAGCCTGCGTCCGCGGCGTAGCCGCGGACACGGGGGGTCCGGGGGCCCTCCCCCGGTAATGGCGTGTAACTGATCATTATAAGGGGTCCGGGCGGGCGCATTGGGCGTCCCGCTGTTCCCTCGTGGGTGGCAACTGCAACAATGGTTTGAAGGTCGGTGCTTTCTACCTGAATCTGAACAATGCCGTTTCCAATTCCAACTGGAACATCGGCGCCGCGCTATCTTGTCATTCTATTCACAGCCCGCCCGGATCCTACACCACAGGCCCTTGAAATAGGGCTACCAGCAGTGGAAATTAAGCCGTAACAGGCGCCGACCAGTAAGCAAAAGGCCCACCGTCGGCGAGGCGATAAGAAAGAAGCCTGCATAAATGAAAAGTATCCGTATTGACGACGCCGCTGCTACCTCTCCGGAGAGCATAAAAACGGCAGCGCTCAACGCATCCAAACGAAAGAGAAACCGGCGGGATGTACAGCGCCGGCTCAACCACATCGAGGACACCATCGCGGAGATCCAGGGGATGATCCTGACCGGCGAATACGCTCCACGGCGCCATGAGCCCATAACGATCAACCGCACGGGGCCGCATAAAGAGAGAAAGATCATAAAACCCGACTACTTCCCAGAGCAGATCGCTCACCATGTAGCTGTCCAGGCTCTGCTACCGGTCGTCATGTCCGGCATGGGCGACTTTGTCCTCGGGTCAATCCCAGGGCGGGGCGCTCATTACGGCAAGCGCTACATCGAGAAGTGGCTCAGGGAGGACGAGCGCCGCACCCGCATCGTCGGGAAGCTGGACATCCGTCACTTCTTTCAGAGCGTCGACCACGACATTCTGCGGGACTGGATCCATCGAAAGGTACGCCCTGGAAAAGTGCGCGACCTATGCGACGCAATCATCGACGGCGTCGACGAGGGCCTGCCGCTGGGGTACTACACCAGCCAATGGTTCAGCAACTTCCTCCTCCAGTCGCTTGACCACCTCATAATGGAGCATCTGCACGCTGACCACATGGCCCGCTACATGGACGACATCGTGATCTTCGGCGCAAACAAGAAAACAATCCACGCAGCCATGGAAGCGATCGACCGTTACCTCTGGGACAACTTCCGCCTTCAGGTGAAGAAAAACTGGCAAGTATTCCGCATGGAGTACACCGTCACAGAGTACGCGATCCGGTGCCGGAAGCTGTCCGATCTGTACGCCCTGGCTGAGTCCCTGGGTGTCAAGTACCGGATCAAAATGCACCACGGTCAGAGAATGATCTTCCTCAGAGCCACAGCCAGGAACGAGGCAGCAATGGCGCCCCTCCTGGAAAAGTTTGGAGCTACAGCGCAGACAGTACGCATGACACACGGCAGGCCGCTCGACTTCATGGGCTTCGAGTTCCATCGAAATCGGACGATCCTGCGAAAGTCAATTATGATCAGCACTACACGCAAAGCGTCCAAAATCGGCAAGGCCCTCCGGATCAACTGGAGGGACGCAGCTGGGATGCTGTCATATATGGGCTGGATTGAGCACACCGACAGCTATTTCATGTATCTGCGGTGGGTCAAACCGTATATAGACATCAAGAGACTGAAAAACATAGTCAGCAATCACCAAAGGAGGCTAAACCATGAATTTGACATACAAAACCGTCAAAGGCTCCCAGCAGGAGCGGCCGGCTGAGGTGGACACCACTTCCAGCCCTGGCCTGGTCTACCTGCGCCGGAACATTGGACAGATCACCGAGCCCTCTGGCATGGGCGAGGACACGATCACGCTCTGGCAGTACGAGGAGGCAGCGCTCACCCACGAGCAGTACCAGCAGTACAAAGCCGAGCTTGAAAATGTTGGCCAGCAGCAGATCATGGACGAGCTGCGGCTGAAAGCATCCGACGACAACCAGCTGATCATCATGGAGGCCATTGCCGACATCTATGACCTGATCGCCTCGTTGTCCTGAGAAAGGAGGAACGCATGGTAGATCTCTACGCCCATCTGATCATCAACAAGCGCCGGACCATCGACAAGGTGCCCGCGGACAAGCGGCAGGCCGTAGTCGAGCGCCTCCGGGAGCTCGGCTATGATCAGGACGGTCAGCCCATCGAGGTGTGACCGTGTACATCATCAACCTACTTTTGAAAATTCTATGGAGGTATAACATGGTAGATCTTTATGTTGCTTTAATCGTAGCCGGCAGGCGCTCCATCAATCAGGTGCCCCCGAAGTTCCGCGACCAGGTGATCGCAGATCTCGACGCCCTGAGCCTGGATCCTGACGGCAACCCGAAGAGCTACGGCGCCGCCGAATAAGGGAGGAAGCGCATGACCCCCGAACAGCTCACCAACATTCTCGTCGCGCTGATCGCGGGCCTGACCGGCTCCGGGGGCTGCTCCGTGATCCTCTATCTGCTCCAGCGGCGCGACAAGAAGAAAGACGGCCGGACCGAAGAAGACAAGCAGCGCGACGACGCCATGAAGCGCCAGAGCGCCATGCTGCTCGGCCTCGGCCATGACCGGATCGTCTACCTGGGCGGCAGCTACATAGAGCGCGGCTATATTACCCAGGACGAGTACGAGAACCTGCACGACTACCTCTACGAGCCTTATGTGGCCCTCGGAGGGAACGGCACAGCCAAGAAAGTCATGGCGGAAGTGGATCGCCTTCCGCTGCACAAAAACAAGGAGGAATAAACCATGAAGAAAATCGACTGGATCCGCAAACTCACTAGCCGGAAGTTCTGGCTCAGCGTGGCCTCTTTTGTGTCCATGCTTATCATCGCCCTGGGCGGCGCTGAGGGGACCGCCACGCAGGTCACGGCCCTGATCATGGCCGGCGCCACCGTCGTCGCCTATGTCATCGGGGAGGGCCTGACCGATGCAGGCGCGCCTCCTGATTCTCAGCTGATCGAGGAGTAATACACTGAGCGGCATGGCCCTCCCTATGGAGGGCCATGCCAGAAGGAGGAGACCACCATGAGCAACAGCCATCTGGTGACATACACCAATATCACAAATCACAAAAGCAGCCCCCGGGGTCATGCCATCGACACCATCACGATCCATTGCTATGTTGGACAGGTGACGGCAAAGCAGGGGTGTGACTTTTTCGCTACTACCGACCGGGAATGCAGCGCGAACTATGTCGTCGGCCGGGACGGCTCCATCGGCCTGTCCGTCGACGAGGCCGACCGCTCCTGGTGCACATCCAACCGGGACAACGACAGCCGCGCCGTCACCATCGAGGTGGCCAGCGACTCCGAGCATCCCTATGCAGTAACGGACGCAGCCTACACCGCCCTGATCAATTTGGTGGCGGACATCTGCAAGCGCAACGGGATCAAGGCGCTGCGCTGGAAGGCAGACAAGAACCTGATCGGCCAGGTGGACCAGCAGAACATGACCGTGCACCGCTGGTTTGCCAACAAGGCGTGCCCCGGCCAGTACCTCTACGAGCGCCACGGCGCCATCGCTGAGGCCGTCAATAAGATCCTGGGCGCCAGCACTACCCAAGAGACAGAAGCGCCGCAGGGAGGCTCTCAGGCCTTCCCTGACGGTACATTCCAAGTGCGCGTTCTTATTCCGGATCTAAAGTACCGCAGCGGCCCCGGCATCAGCTACCCGGCCAGAGGCGTGACCGGTAAGGGTATTTTTACGATCACCGAGGTGAGGACCTGCTGGGGCAAGCTGAAAAGCGGCGCCGGCTGGATTTACCTCGGAGATCCGGACTACACCACCATCCTGGGGAGCGGAACTGCCCAGGAGCCAACAACGCCCCAAGAGGTCGAACAGCTGGCACAAGAGATCTCCGCCATGCTGAAGGCGTCCTCCTGCGACCCCGGCTCGGTTCTGAAACGGGTCGGCGAAATCCTGGCATAATGAAAGCCCCGGCACCTGCCGGGGCTTTTTTCTCGTTATACTGCGATCTTCAGGACTATGTAGTCCGGCAGCACAAAAATTTCCGGAGTTCGAGTACCGTCGCGCGGGGTCCACCATTCGGGCCGTACTCGAACACGTGAGTGCGGGCCCTTTTCTCGGATATTGTAAAATATCAGCGCCTCATCGTTGCGGAGCTCGACTCGGGCGATGAACGTGTCAACCAACCGAGCGCGGAAGTCGTCATCCGTGACGTCTCCGACGCGGAAGGAGCGCAGCCAGGCCTCGACCACCTCATGGGTGAGTCGGGGCCTTTTTATTTCTGCCCGCTGGATCTCCAGCACCAGCTGCTCCTCCTCTTCCTCCAGGGCAGCCAAACGAGAGACCAGGCCACGGGCCCCGCCTTCTTCTATCGCGTCCAGCAAGTTCCGCTGGCGCTTTTTATTTGAGTCAAGACGCCGACGCAATCCCACCACGGGATCGTCGGCGTTTTCCTGTTCCTGGACTTCCAGGATCCGGACGGTCAGCTTCTCGATCATCTCATCGGTCAGCATATCGTTCACCGTGGCCAGGATGATCGCATCCTCCAGGTGGTCCTTCGGGAACGGTCTCAGCTCGCACTTCTTCCCGCGCTTTTTGTCCCCGCACTTGTAATACCGGTACACTTTCCCCAACTTCCCGGTGCCGGCCTCTGCGCTGATCATCGAGCCGCAGTACCCGCAGAACATTTTACAGCTCAGCAAATAGTTCACCTTCGCCCTCCCTGCCGCATTGTTGCGGCTCGTCTTAAAGTGCCGGGCAGCTTCCAGGAAGGTCGCCTGGTCGATAATCGGCTCCACGTTCAGTTTCACGTCCTGGATGTAAAACTCGCCCAGGTACTTCTCATTCCGCAGCATACGATAGACGACCGCATTGGAGACCGGCTTCCCGCGCCGGCCCATGACCCCACGGTCGGCAAACAGCTGGACGATGTCCCGGATCTGGCCGCCGGCGATGTGGAGCTTGAACGCCTCCCGGACAACTGCCGCCTCGCGCTCATCCACGACGATGTGGCGCTCGGCGTCTACTTTATAGCCTATCGGCAGAGACTGGCCGCAGTATTGGCCCTTCTTCGCCGTTTCTCTCATGCCTCTGATGACCTTCTGCCGCAGGTCGGCGGAATAATACTCGGCCAGACCCTCCAGCACGCTCTCCAGGATGATCCCCTCCGGGCCCTCTGGGACGCTCTCCCGGGCATACATCAGCTTGACGCCGGCCCGCTTCAATGCCATTTTTCCCATGGCAATGTCCTGGCGATCTCGGCCGAAGCGGTCGATCTTCCACACCAGGACGCAGTCGAAGCGCCCCTTCTCCGCGTCGCGCAGCATCCGCTGGAACTCGTCGCGGCCGACGACGCTCTTGCCTGAGACCTTCCGGTCTGCATATATCTCTATGATGTCAATGCCGTGCTCCTCAGCATACTGCTGGCAGTCGGCAACCTGGCCCTCGATGGACTGCTCCGTCTGGCGTGGGCCCGGTGAATATCTCGCATAAATGACGCCGCGCATGGCACCGTCCTCCCTTCCCGGGGTCCTCCCGTTAAATGTGCAGGATCGCTCTGATCGCTGCCTGGGTCTCAGCTCCGGCGTGCCGGTATGCTTCGATCAGGTCGATCTCGGCCAGAGTTACGGCCAGGAACTTATTGGCAGCGGGGTCCGTTTCATCGCCCGCCGGCTTCTCGATTTTATCAGTAAATCCCAGCAGGTAGTTCATGTCGACGTGGAAGATCTCGGCCAGGGCCTCGATCATCTCGAAGCTCGGCTTGCGCTTTCCGTTCTCATACTGGGAAATGGTCATTTTATTCAATCCAACGCGGTCGGCCACATCCTGCTGGGACCAGCCACGCTCTAATCTTAAAGATTTTACAATCTGAGAAAACTCCATAATTCTGTCCCCCTGAAAAAAAATGTTTATTTTCCTCTTGACAATTATAAACTAAGAGTTTATTATAGTCAATGTAAACTAATAGTTTACTTCAAAGAGAACGCCGGTAAACAGCACCGACAAGGAGGGCACACAATGAACACCTACAAGATTATTTTTACCCGCGAAAACGGGACCCAGGGCACCGACCACTTCACCGCCATCAACGAGCGCCAGGCCCGCAAAGACTTCGGCGAGTGCTACCGTCACGGCACGGCCACCATCATCAGTATCGAGCTGGCCAGCACCAATGCCCCGGCCACCAAACAACAGGAGCGCGACACCCTGGAGAAGATCCGGAAGATGGTCGAGCAGCTGGGCCCGGACTCTTACCTGGCCACCGCCTTCGAGGGCTGCTTCGACCTGGCCGCTGAGAACATCGACAACGACTGGGCCTGCTCCATGGCCGACCGCGCCCGCCGCGCTGAGAAGCGTGCCGCAGAGCTGGAGGACAAGCTGGCCGAGTCCGTGAAGGACTACGAGGCCGCCCACGCTGCCGCCCATGCGGTCGCCGAGGAGAAGGACGCCGAGATCGCTCAGCTCAAGGCTCAGCTGGCTCAGATGCAGGAAACCGCACGCTGGAGTGGCCAGCGATGTGATGAGGAAGCAACTGCCGCAGGAGAAGCCCAGCGCCGCGCTGAGGCCGCCGAGGCCGAAGTCATCCAGCTGAAGGCCAAGCTCTACGACCTGCTGGTCGCTGGCAAGTAAGGAGGTGGCGGACTGATGGCTGCATATATGAGAAAGACGGGGATCCTCCCCGTCTGCACCAATAACGAGGCCCGGGCCTACTTCGCCGGCAAGGGCCTCACCTATGCTGACGTGACCGAGGGCGACATCCTCACCCTGGTCATGCTGCTGAACAAGCACATCAAGAAGGCCAACGCAGACTGCGAGACCTCGATGGGCTCCATGTACCTGAGCCGCCGGATCGACCTCAAACGGAAGACCAACGGCACCCTGATCAGCTGCTACCTCTACGTCAACAGCCACTACTTCGAGCGCCGGGAGTGCATCAGCTTCAACGCTGACGGCTGGATCGGCTTCGCCGGCTGGGCTGACCAGGGCAACACCAACCCCATTTTACGAGCATTTATCGAGTGGTGCGACGCGCTCGCTGCCACCAAAGAAAAGGAGGACACACAACTATGACCCGCTTCAAGTATTATTCCAATTATCTCGCCTGCCTGCTGGGCACTCTGATCGCCTTCGAGCTCTGCTGGATCGGCGCCAAGTACGTCATCGAGGGCGAGGTGGTCCACACCTACCTCGACCACTTCATCGCCGTGTGCGGCTCGTTTTATATCACCCGTGACACCATGAAGCTCTGGCTGAAGCTCCAGACCAAGGGCCAGAGAGTCCAGCACTGAGGAGGTCGCCATGAGGAAGGACATCCCGCTGCACCAGTACCCGAAGGATGTGCAGATCGCGGCCCACATGATCGGCCTGGACTACGAGCGCCCCTATACCCGGCACGGCCGGCGATACTACAAGCCATACCGCGACTACTTCTACTCGGCGCTGTCCGGCCCCGACTATGAGACGCTGCGGAAGATGGAGAAGAAGGGCCACGTCGTGAGCGGCGAGCCCGGCGAGAAGGGCATCTATTTCTGGATGACCCGTGAGGGCCTGGACTGGCTGGGCGAAAAGCTCCGGATCCAGATCCACGACCCCAGAGACTAAACCAAGGAAGGAGGCAAAACATGGCCACAGTAAAGACTATTGACGCCCAGACCATCGGGGAAAGACTTCGCGCTCTGCGCGGATCTCGCACCCAGAAGGAAGTCGGCGACGCCATCGGCGTGACTGCCATGGCGATCTCTTTCTACGAGCGCGGCGAGCGAGTGCCGGCCGATGACATCAAGGTGGCGCTGGCCCGTTATTTCAACAGCACCGTGGAAGCTATTTTTTTTACATTCTAAGTAAACTTTAAGCTTACTTTTTCAAAGGAGGACACACATGGGAAGAAAGAACAGACAGCGCAAGCCGGAGCCCTTCAAGTGCTGCGAGACCTGCGCCAATATGCAACCGATAGGAGAAGGCGACCACATTTGTGACGCCTGCTGCAGCCACGATGGCAGCCCGACCGCTCTCGTCCTGGAGAGCTACATCCCGGCCGACGACTACTTCATCTGCGGAGGAAGCAGGTGGACGCCCCAATGAGCGCAACCAACAGAGGCGGAGCACGCAAGGCCTACGACTTCTACACAACGCCTCCCGAGGCCGTCCGGGCGCTCCTGGATAACTTTGACGGCATCAGCTCCGGCGACCGCATCCTGGAGCCTTCGGCCGGAAACGGCCAGATCATTCGCGTGCTGCGGGAATACGGCTACGACAACCGGATCGACGCCGTCGAGCTGAGGCCAGAGGAGCAAGCAACCCTGGAGACCCTGGCGGACAGCGTAACGATCGGCAGCTTTTTCGACTACGACCCGGGGCTGGGCTACGATGTCATCATCGGGAACCCGCCGTACAGCATGGCTCTGGAGTTTATCAACAAGAGCCTGGAGCTGCTCCACCCTGGCGGCCTTCTGATCTTCCTGCTTCGGACGAACTTCCTGGAGAGCGAGAAGCGCTTCAGGTGGTGGCAAGAGCACCTGATCAGCGGCCTTTACACCCTGCACAAGCGCCCCAGCTTCACCGGCCACGGCACGGACGCCACCAGCTACTCCTGGTTCGTATGGGAACGGGGGGGATCGGCTGCGTAGGCCGGCAGACCATCAAAATCATCTAAGGAGGAGAAGCTCATGGACGAGATCGACCTGACAATGCTCGCGCGGTCAGCCTACCGGGCGATTTTGAGAAGCATGGAACCCCAGGAGCCCGAGAAGGGCGAAGCCGTGAAGGAGGTGGTGCCTATGTCCTCAGAAAATGAATGAGCCCCGGAGCCGAAGCCCCGGAGCCCAGGAGAACACTCTCCCATTATAACACAATTTAGGAGGAAATAAAAGCATGAAGATCACAGTTGAATTTGCAAATCTGGACGAGTTCAAGCAGTACATGGGCATCGAGTCACCGAGCCAGCTCGTCCAGGCGCCAAAGGAAGCCGCAGACGCTCCGGCACCTGCACCCGCTGAGGACGTCCAGGAACCCCAGGAAGCGCCCGAAGCTCCTGCCCCTAAGAAGAACACCAAGAAGACCGACAAGCCCGCCCCTGCGGCAGATGAGCCAGCTCCTGAGCCTGCTGAAGCCGCTGCCGGGGGCGCCCCCACAGCCGTGACCGAGGACTTCCGCATCGCTGTCCGCAAGCAGCTGGCAGCCCTCAACAAGAAGTGCGGTTACAACCGCGCCGCCGAGCTGATCAAGGAGCTGACCGGCAAGGACAAGCTCACCGAAGTGGAGCTGGCAGATCTGCCGAAGCTCATGGACAAAGCAAAGGAGGAAACCAATGCCGAGTAAGCACGCACGCTGCTCCGCCTCCGCCGCCTACCGCTGGATCAACTGCCCCGGATCCGTGGCCCTCTCTGATCAGTGCCAGGATCCCGGCTCCAGCAACTACGCCGACGAGGGCACCCTGGCCCATGCGGTCGCCGAGCTGAAGCTCCGGCACGAAATCGGGGAGCTGACCGATCTCGAATACCAGGAACAGCGAATCGCCCTCCAGGAAAACGCATATTACACCGGCGAGATGGAGGAAGCCACCGACTTCTATGTCGAGGTCGTCCTGGAATCGCTGGCCGCGGCCGGAGACGGGGCTGAGCTGATGATCGAGCAGCAGCTTGATCTCAGCAAGTGGATTCCGGAGGGCTTCGGCACCTCTGACGCCGTTATTATCGGCGGCGGCATGATCCAGGCCATCGACCTGAAGTACGGCAAGGGCGTCAAGGTCGAGGCCAAGAACAACCCCCAACTCCGGCTCTATGGACTGGGAGCCGCGAATCTGTTCGGCAGTCTATACGACTTCGACACCGTCCGG
Organism: Clostridiales bacterium; assembly: GCA_004556345.1. GTDB lineage: Bacteria > Bacillota > Clostridia > Oscillospirales > Oscillospiraceae > Evtepia. The sequence continues at coordinate 34,585 of SFHQ01000017.1, forward strand.
ACCACCATCGTCCAGCCCCGCCTCGACCATGTAGACAGTGAGACCAGCCTCCTGAAGGAGCTGCTGCTCTGGGGCGAGGAGGAAGTCGCGCCCAGGGCCATCATGGCCATGGAGGGCTCCGACTACTTCGTGGCCGGCGACTGGTGCCGCTTCTGCCCGGCGAAGGCCCGCTGCCGCAAGCGTGCCGAGTTCAATCTGGAGCTGGCCCGCATGGAGTTCCAGAGGCCCCCGCTGCTCTCAGACGAGGAGATCGGCGAGGTGCTGACCAAGGCCGAACACCTGAAGAAGTGGGCCGAGGAGGTCAGCGAGTACGCTCTGACCGAGGCCCTCAGCGGCAAACACTTCGACGGCTGGAAGCTGGTCGAGGGCCGCAGCATCCGCAAATATGCCGACGAGGTCAAGGTGGCGGAGACCCTGAAAGCCGCAGGCTTTGACGAGGCGATGCTCTACCAGCGCAAGCTCTACGGCATCACCGACATGGAGAAACTCGTCGGCAAGAAGAAGCTGGCCGCCACCCTGGGCGACCTGCTGATCAAACCTCAGGGCAAGCCGGTACTCGTGCCGGAGTCCGATAAACGCCAAGCCATCAACACAACCGAAGCGGCGAAGGCCGACTTCGATGGGGAAGAAATCCCGCAATTTTAAGGAGGAAAAAAAAATATGTCTACCAAAGTTATCACAGGAAAAGTTCGTTTCTCTTATGTCAACATCTTCAAGTCCCGCGCCTTCCAGGCTGGGCAGGACGCCAAGTACAGCATCTGCCTGCTGATCCCCAAGGATGACAAGAAAACCATCAAGGCTATCAAGGCAGCCATCGACGAGGCCATCCAGGACGGCATCAGCTCCAAGTGGGGAGGCAAAAAGCCCGGCAACCTGAAGCTGCCCCTCCGCGACGGCGACGCCGAACGCGCTGACGAGGCGCCCGAGTACGAAGGTATGTTCTTCCTGAACGCCAACAGCACCCAGAAGCCCGGCATCGTCGACAAGGATCTGAACGAGATTCTGGATCCCGACGAGGTGTACTCCGGCTGCTGGGGCCGCGCATCCATCAATTTCTACGCCTTCAACACCAACGGAAACAAGGGTGTCGGCGTCGGCCTGAACAACATCCAGAAGTTGAAGGACGACGAGCCCCTGGGCGCTGCCCGTGCTTCCGCTGAGGACGACTTCGGCGACGACTTCGATGATGACGAGGAGTTCTAACCATGCCGCGGACTATGGGCATAGACATTGAGACCTATAGCTCCGTGGACCTGAAGGAGGCGGGCGTCTACGCCTATGTGGAGGCGCCCGACTTCGACATCCTGCTGATCTCCTATGTCCTGGACGGCTGGGACGATGTCAAAACCATCGACGCCATGGAAGTCGACGCCAACGGCAACCGGCGGATCTTCACCCCGGAGAGCACGGACGACTTCCGAGAGTTCTGCGAGGCCCTGATTGACCGCGAGACCATAAAGACCGCCTTCAACGCCAACTTCGAGCGGACCTGCCTGGCCAAGTGGCTCGGCCGGCCCATGCCTCCGGAAGAATGGCGGTGCACCATGGTCAAAGCCTTGACGCTGGGCCTGCCCGGAAACCTGGCAGACGCCGGCGAGGCCCTGGGCCTTCCGCCCGAGAAACTGAAGGACCCCCAGGGCAAGGCGCTGATCCAGTTCTTCTCTAAGCCTTGCAAGCCCACCCGGGTCAACGGGCAGCGGACGCGCAACCTCCCGCAGCATGACCCGGCCAAGTGGCAGCTCTACAAGAGCTATAACCGCCAGGATGTAGTCACCGAGCAGGAGATCCTTCGGAAGCTATCCATCTACAAGACCCCGGAGTCAGAGCAAGAGCTCTGGGCTCTGGATCAGCGCATGAACGACAACGGCGTGAGGCTGGACATCCCCATGGTCCAGAAGATCGTCGAGTATGACACCAGGCGCCGGCAGGAGCTCCAGGAGGAAGCCAAGGAGTTGACCGGACTGAGTAACCCGAACAGCCTACACCAGCTGAAATGCTGGCTGGATCAGGAAGGCGCCGGCATGACCAGCGTCACCAAGGACACCATCGCCGAGGCGCTTCGGCGTCCCGATCTTCCCCAAGATGTCCGGCGGGTGCTGGAGATCCGGACCGCGCTGGGCAAGACCAGTGTGGCGAAGTACAGCACCATGCTGACCGCCCACTGCCAGGACAACCGGCTGCGAGGCATCCTCCAGTTTTACGGGGCCAACCGCTCCGG
>SFHQ01000018.1 GCA_004556345.1 Clostridiales bacterium
TAGAGAAGCAACATCCAAGTCGCCGGTAACGCTAATGCTGGTTGATTCCTCGTCATAACCGTACTCTGCATCAGTCAGCATATTATCGAATACGCTTTCATAGGTAGGCATAGTATCATCCGTATACGAAGCGTAGTCAGCTAAAATCCCGCCCAGCATAGTGGATGTATCGCATACCTCAGTTTTCTTGAAGCAACTCAGAACTTCACGACCGTTAGACAAATCGGCAGGATCTTCAGAATCAACGGTAGTACCTTTATCCTCCTTAGTGCTATCCGAAATATTAGGGGCGTTCAAGCTACCATTGTCATCAGTAGCCTTACTGGACGTAGTGTTAGAAGTACCACAAGCACACAGAGACAAACTCATGATTAGAGCCAAAAACAGAGCGATATACTTTTTCATTTTTCATTCTCCTATGTCGTTCTTAAGTCTTTCAAATCCGAGTATCATACCCGTTCAACTTTATATAAATAGTCCCCTTGGCTCCTCATCCACATCTCAACCCCGCTTCCAAACACCTCCGCCTCTACGTCCCAGCCGTCGTCGTCCTCTGCCAGGACTTTCGCGGTCGGCAAACGGTCCAGCACGGCCTCCAGCGAAGGCCCGGTATAGCGGAAGCGAATTTTTTGGAGCTTGCCGCCGTACATGAATTGGACCCGCTTGCGAAACTCCCCCTCTTCAAAGCGATCTTTGTAGGGGACGTGAAAATGCTCGTCCAGGACTTGGAAGGCACGGATGCGGTCGATGCGGTAAATGGTGGGAAAGAGGTCCCCCTCGTTCTCAAACTCGGTTTTGCGGTCTACATCTTGGAGGAAGGCCGTGAGGTAGAAGTAGTACTCCGAGAACATGATCCCCACCGGCTCCACCCGGCGGGTGACGAGCTTGGGCTCCTTCATCCGCTCGTACTGGATCTCCATGACCTGGTGGTTGCGGACGGCCTGGCCGATCTCCCAGAGGCCGTTGAGCAGGTGCTTGCCGTGGTGGGGCGGGACGTAGTGAAAGCGCTCATTGGCCACCAGGCTTTGGACGATGGCTTTGTTCTGTTCGGGAACGCAGCAGTCGATGAGACGGTCCAGCAGGGGCATCATCTCGTCTGTGACCATCGAGCGGCTCTCCAAAAGGATCTTGCAGACGGCCAGGACCTCGCTGTTGCTCAGCTTCTTCTGGGCATTGTCGATCAGCCGGTAGCCCCGGCTGCGCTTGTCGTAGACGATGTCCTGCGGCAGTTCCTGCTCTGCAAAAAAACATCGCAGGGACTCGATGTCACGCTGGATGCTTCGCTGGGTCACATGAAATTGCTGGGCCAGGTCGGCTTTGTTCAAGACGGCACCGCCGACCAGGCGGGAATAAATGGCCAACACGCGGTCTGTTTTGGCCTCCGAGAGACACTGATCGTCCACGTCACTCTTCCTCTCCTGATATAGTTTCCTATCTGTAAGATAGTATACTCTACTTTTGATAGCATGTCAATTCCTGACACGATTGGGTACCATTAGTAGGTGAAACGGGGGGATCACCAGTGAAAACGACTTACGCCGAGCAGTACCGTCAGATCGGCCTGAAAATCGCCTACTACCGCCGCCTGCGCGGGTTCACGCAGGAGCAGCTGGCCGAACGCATCGACCGCTCCCCGGCCTACATCGGCCATGTGGAGGCACCCAATATTCTCAAAGCCGTCTCGCTGGACACGCTCTTTGACATCGCCACGGTGTTGGAGGTCCCGCCCTACAAGTTCCTCCTCTTTGAAGAACCCTGATTGCTGACCCTATCATATCACGCATGGTGGACACCCTGTGTCTGTCTGGTCGGATTCTCTGTTTTTTTGTCGAAAAATTTTGTTCCGATTTTCTCATCGCAGTTCAATTGATAAAAACGGCAAGGCCACCGCGTCTCAGTGGTCTTGCCGTTTTTACGCACAAATGGAATGATTCTCTTTTAGACCGTCGGGTCGTCGATCTTCTGGAACCCACCGGCGGGAATGACGATGGTGTCCGGCACTTCCTCCCCGAAATCGTCGAACAGGCTGAACCCGCCCTGCATCAGGAAGGTGCGGATGGCCTCCTCCGCCGCGGCGTAATCCGTCCCCGGCTCCTCGAAGGACTTCACCAGGGTATCCATGTGCCCCAGCATCTGGTCGGCCCGGTCGCTGTATTCCTGGTCAATGCCGAACTCCTTGTTCATGCTGCCGCAGAACTTCTTGGCCGTGGCCGTATCATAGACCGGCGTCAGGAAGAGGTTAAACATCCCCAGGCTCTCGTAGTCATAAAAGCCGTTGTATTTCTCCAGGTCCGCCGGAGTCTTGACCTCCGGGCACTGGAATGCCGTTTCGGGCAGCTCGCCGCCGTTTTGGGCTTTCAGTGCCTCCTCCTGCTCGCCGGGCAGGTAGCAGTCCATGTAGCAGCATTTGGTGAGCCAGTCGTTCACCATGTCTACCACGTCCTGCACGTTGGTGTAACTGGCAAAGCGCGTGACGTTCCGCTCTTCGCCGCTGGTGGCATACATCAGAACAAAAAAGTGATCGTTCATGGTTTTTCGTCTCCTTTGTTACGATTCCTCGTCCAGGGCGCAGCCCAGCAGCCGGACCTCCGGCTCCAGGGTCACGCCGGTCTGTTCCAACACCGTGGCCCGCACCAGGCGGATGAGGGCCAGAATGTCCCGGCAGGTGGCCCCCCCGGCGTTGATGACAAAGCCCGCGTGCTTCTCCGAGACCTGCGCTCCGCCGACCTTGGTCCCTTTCAGGCCGCATTGTTCGATCAGCCCCCCGGCAAAATGCCCCACAGGGCGCTTGAACGTGCTGCCCGCGCTGGGGTATTCCAAGGGCTGTTTGGACCGGCGGCGCTGGGCCAGGTCCGCCATTTTTTCTCGAATGGCGGTCTCGTCGCCCGTGGTCAAGGTGAGGTGTGCCCCCACGATGCTCCAGGGCAGTTGGGAAAAGACGCTGGTGCGATAGCCCAGCTTCAGCTCGTCTTTCCCCAAGCGATGGGCCGCACCTGTCTCGTCCAGGCAGTCCACCCAGTCGATGACCTGGGCCATCTCCCCGTCATAGGCTCCGGCGTTCATAAACACGCCGCCGCCGACGGTGCCGGGGATGCCGTGGGCAAATTCCAGGCCGGTCAGCCCGCACCCGGCGGCAAAGTTCGCCGCCTGGGCCAGGGAAAGGCCGCTGCCGAGATACAGGCCGGTCTCCCCGTCCCGCTCCAAGCGGGTCAGGCCCCCGGCCAGCTTGATGAGAAAGCGGTCCACGCCCTCGTCGGCCACCAGCAGATTGGACCCCTTGCCCAGAAAAAAGGGCACGATGCCTGCCTCTGCCGCCGCCCGCAGGACGGCGGACAGCTCTTCCAGGCGCTTGGGCAGGGCCATGAGCGCCGCCGGGCCGCCCACCCGAAACGTGGTGTGGTGGGCCATCGGCTCGTGTGCCCGGACCTCTAAGCCGGGGATCTGGCTGAGTTTGGCGCTGAGCGCCTGAAATGCCTCCATGGAACCCTCCTCTCCCGTCCTCGGTGGGACGGTGTTTCCATTCGATATAGTATAGCATATCCGGGGGAAATATTGCAATCCACCCACTCCAAGTGGATCGAACGCTCTGTGCACGCCCCGGTAGAAAAACGGCTGCGGTTGCCCGCAGCCGTTTTGTGCTGTGCAAACAGGAAGATCAGTCCTCTAGGGAGATTAGTCCTCGCTGTCTTCGTCGTTGTCCAGGCTGATGGACAGGATCTCGTCGCCCTCGTCCTCCTCTGCGTCCTCGTCGGGCAGCAGATCTGCCTCCTCCGGGGCCTCCTCAGGCTCCAGGCCCTCCTGGGGATCCTGGTTCTCCTGGATCGCGGCCGCCACGGCGGCATAGCCGGTCTTAGGCTGCTCCTCTTCCTCGTCGCGCGGGTTGACCTGGCGGTACATGGACAGGCCGGAACCGGCGGGGATGAGCTTACCGATGATGACGTTTTCCTTCAGGCCGATCAGGTGGTCCACCTTGCCCTTGATCGCAGCCTCGGTCAGGACCTTCGTCGTCTCCTGGAAGGAAGCGGCAGACAGGAAGGAGTCGGTGGCCAGAGAGGCCTTGGTGATACCCATGAGCAGGGTGGTGGCGGTGGGCACCACCAGCTCGCTGCCGTCCTCGCGGGTCTCGCCGGCAGCGATGCGGGCCTCGATGGCCTCCTTGGCGTCCAGATACTCCATGACCTCCACGGTGGAGCCGGAGAGCAGCTGAGAATCGCCGGGTTCCTCGATGCGGACCTTCCGCATCATCTGGCGCACAATGATCTCAATGTGCTTGTCATTGATGTCAACGCCCTGCTGACGGTAGGGCTTCTGGACTTCCTGGATGAGGTAGTCGTGGACGGCGGAGACGCCGCGGATGCGCAGGACCTCGTGGGGAGACAGTGCGCCTTCGGTCAGCTGGTCGCCCTTGTTGACCCAGTCGCCGTCCTTGCAGCGGATACCGGCGCTGTACGGCAGGGCGTAGCTGACCACCTCGCCGTCGTCGGCGGTGATGGTCACGTTGCAGATGGTGATGCGCTTGCTCTCTTCCATGGTCACGCGGCCGCTGATCTCGGCCAACTGGGCCATCTTCTTGGGCTTGCGGGCCTCGAACAGCTCCTCAACACGGGGAAGACCCTGGGTGATGTCGCCGCCGGCGACGCCGCCGGTGTGGAAGGTACGCATGGTCAGCTGGGTGCCCGGCTCACCGATGGACTGGGCCGCGATGATACCGACGGCCTCGCCCTCGCCCACCGGCTCCCCGATGGCCAGGTTCACGCCGTAGCACTTGGAGCAGACACCCTGGCGGGCGCGGCAGGTCAGGACGGAGCGGATCTTCAGCTCGTGAATGCCCTTGTCCTCCAGGACCTGGGCGTCGTCCATGGTGAACATGTGGTCCTTGTCGAAGAGGACCTCGCCGGTGGTGGGATCCACCACGTCGCTGACGGGATAGCGGCCCTTGAGACGCTCGGCAAAGGGCTCGATGACCTGGCCGTTCTCGCTGATCTCGCGGACGGTGATGCCCTCGGTGGTGCCGCAGTCGTGCTCACGGATGATGACCTCCTGGGAGACATCGACCAGACGGCGGGTCAGATAACCAGAGTCGGCGGTACGCAGCGCGGTATCGGCCAAGCCCTTCCGGGCGCCTCTGGAGGAGATGAAGTATTCCAGAACGGACAGGCCCTCACGGAAGTTTGCCTTGATGGGGATCTCGATGGTCCGGCCGGAGGTGTCAGCCATCAGGCCACGCATGCCGGCCAGCTGACGGATCTGAGCCATAGAACCACGGGCGCCGGAGTCGGCCATCATAAAGATGGGGTTGTAGCGATCCAGACCGGCCTGCAGGGCCTCGGTGACGTCCTTGGTGGTCTGCTCCCAGGCCTTAACGACCAGGCGATACCGCTCGTCGTTGGTCAGGAAGCCGCGTTTGAACTGTTTCTCGATCTTCACGATCTCCTGCTCCGTCTCGCGGATCAGGGGATACTTCTTCTGGGGGACGGTCATATCGTAGATGGAGACCGTCAGAGAGCCCAGGGTGGAGTAGTGGTAGCCGCGGGCCTTGATGATATCCAGGACCTCGGCGGACTGGGTAAAGCCGTGGCGGATGATGCACTTGTCGATGATCTTACCCAGCTGCTTCTTGCCGCAGACGAAGTTGATCTCCGGGTCGAAGCAGGCTTCGGGGTCCTCGCGGTCCACAAAGCCCAGGTCCTGAGGGATGCCCTCGTTGAAAATCAGGCGGCCGACCGTCGTCCGCACCAGCTTGGTGCGCTCCTCGCCGTTCACGGTGGCGGTCATGCGGACCAGAATGGGCACGTGCAGCTCCAGCTGGCCCTCGTCGTAGGCCAGGCGGGCCTCGGCGGGGCTGGCGAAGGCGTGCAGGACCTCCTTGGCCTCCTCCCCGGCGGCGTTGGCCCGGCAGGCCTCATAGCCGGAGGTGGGCAGCAGACGGTCGGGGGTGTCGATCCAGATGTGGTCGCTCTCGCTGACGGTCCCGGCCTCCACCGCAGCCGCGGCGGCCTCTACCGTGGGATAGATATAGGCGGGGTCGGCGGGGGCGTCCTTCTCGTAGGTCAGGTAGTAGGAGCCCAGGACCATATCCTGGGTAGGAACCGTAACAGGGCCGCCGTCCTGGGGCCGCAGGAGGTTGTTGGCGGAGAGCATCAGGATGCGGGCCTCTGCCTGGGCCTCGGCGGACAGGGGGACGTGGACGGCCATCTGGTCGCCGTCGAAGTCGGCGTTGAATGCCGTACAAACCAGGGGGTGCAGCTTAATGGCGCGGCCCTCCACCAGCACCGGCTCGAAGGCCTGGATGCCCAGGCGGTGCAGGGTAGGCGCACGGTTGAGCATCACGGGGTGCTCCTTGATGATGAAGTCCAGCGCATCCCAGACCTCGGCGCGGCCCCGGTCCACCATCTTCTTGGCGGACTTGATGTTGTTGGCCAGGCCGTCCTCCACCAGCTTCTTCATCACGAAGGGGCGGAAGAGCTCAATGGCCATCTCCTTGGGCAGGCCGCACTGATAAATTTTCAGCTCAGGGCCGACCACGATGACGGAACGGCCGGAGTAGTCGACACGCTTGCCCAGCAGGTTCTGACGGAAGCGGCCCTGCTTGCCCTTCAGCATATCGGACAGGGACTTCAGGGCGCGGTTGTTGGCGCCGGTGACGGCACGGCCGCGGCGGCCGTTGTCGATCAGGGCGTCCACAGCCTCCTGGAGCATCCGCTTCTCGTTGCGGATGATGATGTCGGGGGCGGAGAGCTGGATCAGGCGCTTGAGGCGGTTGTTGCGGTTGATGACCCGGCGATACAGATCGTTCAGGTCGGAGGTGGCAAACCGGCCGCCGTCCAGCTGGACCATGGGGCGAATTTCGGGGGGGATGACCGGCAGCACGTCGATGATCATCCACTCCGGCTTGTTGCCGGAGATGCGGAAGGCGTCCACGACCTCCAGGCGCTTGACGATCCGGGCCTTCTTCTGGCCGGAGGCGTGGTGCAGCTCCTCGCGCAGCTGGACGGAAAGCTGCTCCAGATCGATGTCGGCCAGCAGCTTCTTCACGGCCTCGGCACCCATGCCGGCGTCGAAATCGTCCTCATACTTCTCCCGCAGCTCACGGTACTCCTTCTCGGAGAGGATCTGGTTCTTCACCAGGGGGGCATAGCCGGGGTCGGTGACGATATAGGCGGCAAAGTACAGGACCTTTTCCAGGATCCGGGGGGACAGGTCCAGCAGCAGGCCCATGCGGGAGGGGATGCCCTTGAAGTACCAGATGTGGGACACCGGGGCGGCCAGCTCGATGTGGCCCATCCGCTCCCGGCGGACGTTGGCGCGGGTCACTTCCACGCCGCAGCGGTCACAGATCTTGCCCTTATAGCGGATCTTCTTGTACTTGCCGCAGTGGCACTCCCAGTCCTTGGTGGGGCCAAAGATGCGCTCGCAGAACAGGCCGTCCCGCTCAGGCTTCAGGGTGCGGTAGTTGATGGTCTCCGGCTTCTTGACCTCGCCATAGGACCAATCCAGGATCTGCTCCGGGGAAGCGATACCAATACGAATGGCGTCAAACTCAGCATAGCTCATATTTCAATCGTCCTCCCGTTCTTTATTCTTCATAGCGGCCGTCGCCGTAATCGTCGTCTGCGCTGTCATCGGCGGTCATGCCGGCCACAGCAAAGTCATCGTCGTCGCTGGTCTCCTTGATGGTGTAGCCTGCGGCGGAGAACTGGGCGTCGGCGTCGTTGTTCTCGTGGTAGGGGGTATAGTCGTCGTCGCGGATCTGGTTGAAGTTCTGGTACCCTTCTTCTTCGTCGTCCCGCAGCTCGATCTCCTCGCCCTGGGCGTCCAGGACCTTGATGTCCAGGCACAGAGCCTGCAGCTCCTTGACCAGGACCTTGAAGGACTCCGGAATGCCAGGCGCAGGGACGTTGTGGCCCTTGACAATGGCCTCGTAGGTGCGGACACGGCCGGTCACGTCGTCGGACTTGACCGTCAGAATCTCCTGCAGGGTGTACGCCGCACCGTAAGCCTCCAGGGCCCAGACTTCCATCTCGCCGAAGCGCTGGCCGCCGAACTGGGCCTTGCCGCCCAGAGGCTGCTGGGTGACCAGGGAGTAGGGGCCGGTGGAACGGCGCAGGCGGCCCTGGCTGCGCCAGATGCGGACCTGCTGCACGTCGGCCATCTCCTCGTCGTCCAGGCGGCGCACGTCGGTGCCGTCCTCGGTGAGCAGGTACAGCTGCTTACCGGCAATGGTCTCGTTGGGGTAGACCTCGCGGAACAGACCGGCCTTGGCCAGCAGCTCCATGATGTCCTTCTCGTCGGCCCCGTTGAAGACGGGGGTCGCGACCTTCCAGCCCAGCGCCTGGGCAGCGCGGCCCAGGTGGACCTCCAGCACCTGCCCGATGTTCATACGGGAAGGCACGCCCAGGGGGTTCAGCACGATGTCCAGCGGGGTGCCGTCGGGCAGGAAGGGCATATCCTCCTGGGGCATGATGCGGGAGACAACGCCCTTGTTGCCGTGACGGCCGGCCATCTTGTCGCCCACGGAGATCTTCCGCTTCTGGGCGATATACACGCGCACGACCATGTTCACGCCGGGGCCAAGCTCGTCACCGGCCTCGCGGGTGAAGACCTTGACGTCCACGATGATGCCGCTCTCGCCGTGGGGCACCTTCAGGGAGGTGTCACGGACTTCTCTGGCCTTCTCGCCAAAGATGGCCCGCAGCAGCCGCTCCTCTGCAGTCAGGTCGGTCTCGCCCTTAGGGGTGACCTTACCGACCAGAATATCACCGGCATGGACCTCGGCGCCCACACGGATGATGCCGCGCTCGTCCAGGTCCTTCAGGGCGTCGTCGCCCACGTTGGGGATGTCGCGGGTGATCTCTTCGGGGCCCAGCTTGGTGTCGCGGGCCTCGGTCTCGTATTCTTCAATATGGATGGAGGTAAAGACGTCGTCCTTGACCATTCTCTCGTTGAGCAGGATGGCGTCCTCGTAGTTGTAACCTTCCCAGGTCATAAAGCCCATCAGGATGTTCTTGCCCAGGGAGATCTCGCCCTGGTTGGTGGAGGGGCCGTCGGCAATGACGTCGCCCTTCTTCACCCGGTCCCGCAGGGAGACGATGGGTCTCTGGTTGATACAGGTGCCGTGGTTGGACCGCAGGAACTTGATGAGGGGATACTCCACCACGTCGCCCCGGTCATAGCGCACGGTGATGCTGGTGGCGGAGACGCGGGTGATCTCGCCGTCGTCCTCGGCCAGCACAGCGATCTCGGAGTCGATGCAGTTCTTGTGCTCCATGCCGGTGGCCACGATGGGGGCCTGGGTGGTCAGCAGAGGCACGGCCTGCCGCTGCATGTTTGCCCCCATCAGGGCACGGTTGGCGTCGTCGTTTTCCAGGAAGGGGATCATGGCCGTTGCGATGGAGACCATCATCCGGGGAGACACGTCGATGTAGTCCACCTTCTCCCGGTCCACTTCTACGATCTCGTTGCGGTGGCGGCAGGTGATACGCTTGTTGGCCAGGCAGCCGTTTTCGTCCACCGGCTCCGTGGCCTGACCGACCATGTACTCGTCCTCGATGTCGGCGGTCATATACTCCACTTCGTTGGTGAGGAAGCCGGTGGCCTTATCCACCTTGCGGTAGGGGGCCTCGATGAAGCCATACCGGTTGATGCGGGCATAGGTGGCCAGATAGGAGATCAGGCCGATGTTAGGACCTTCTGGCGTCTCGATGGGGCACATACGGCCATAGTGGCTGTAGTGGACGTCTCGCACGTCGAAGGAAGCACGGTCACGGGACAGACCGCCGGGGCCCAGAGCGGACATACGGCGCTTGTGGGTCAGCTCGGCCAGGGGGTTGGTCTGGTCCATGAACTGGGACAGGGGCGAAGAGCCAAAGAACTCTTTGATCGCCGCCGTGACCGGGCGGATGTTGATGAGGGACTGGGGGGTAACGATGTCCAGGTCCTGGATGGTCATGCGCTCCCGGATGACACGCTCCATCCGGCTAAAGCCGATGCGGAACTGGTTCTGCAGCAGCTCGCCCACGCAGCGCAGGCGGCGGTTGCCCAGGTGGTCGATGTCGTCGGGGGTACCCACACCGTGGGACAGGGAGCACAGATAGTTGATGGAGGCCATGATGTCATCCACGATGATGTGCTTGGGGATGAGGTCATCCTTCCGCTCCACGATGGCGTCCTTCAGGCCCTCTTCGTCCCCGGCGTACTGGTCCAGCAGCTCGCACAGGACCTCGAAGCGGACCTTCTCGCTGATGCCGCACTCCTCGGGGTCAAAGGAGACGAAGTGGCGCATCTCCACCATCTTGTTGGAGAAGACCTTGACGACGGTGCCCTCCACGTCCACGAAGGCTTCGCTCACGCCGCGGTTTTCCAGTTCCTGTGCCTGGGCGCGGTCCAGCAGCTGCCCGGCCTCGGCGATGATCTCACCGGTGCGGGGGTCCGCCACGGGGGAAGCCAGCTTCTGGCCGGACAGACGGGGCCAGAGGGAAAGCTTCTTGTTGAACTTATAACGGCCCACGGCAGACAGGTCATACCGGCGGGCATCGAAAAACAGGCTGTTGATGAGGGACTCGGCAGAATCCAGCGTGGGGGGCTCACCGGGACGCAGCTTCCGGTAGATCTCCAGCATAGACTCCTCGCGGGTCTTGCAGGTGTCCTTCTCCAGGGTAGCCACCAGCAGGGGCTCCTCGCCGAACATCTCCAGGATCTCGGCCTCGGTCTGAGGGCCAACGGCGCGGATGAGGCACGTGACGGGCAGCTTGCGGTTTTTATCAATGCGGACGTTGAAGATGTCCGACAGGTCGGTCTCATACTCCAACCAAGCGCCGCGGTACGGGATGACCGTAACGGCGTAGGTGATGTTCTCTGCCTTGTCGGCGTTGCGGGCGTAGTAGACGCCGGGGGAACGCACGATCTGGGAGACGATGACGCGCTCTGCGCCGTTGATGACGAAGGTGCCGCCCTTGGTCATCAGGGGGAAGTCGCCCATGAAGATCTCCTGCTCCTTGATCTCCTCGGTCTCCTTGTTGCGCAGACGCACCCGGACCTTCAGGGGGGCGGCATACGTGGCGTCGCGGGCCTTGCACTCCTCCACGTTGTACTTGGGCTTTTCGTCCATGGAGAAGTCGATGAAGGACAGCTCCAGGTTGCCGTTATAGTCCCCGATGGTGGCTACATCCCGGAAGACCTCCCGGAGGCCGGTGTCCAGGAACCACTGGTAAGACTTCTTCTGGATCTCCAGAAGGTTCGGCATCTCCAGCACTTCTTCGTGGCGGGCAAAGCTCTTGCGCAGCGTTTTTCCGTAGTATACATCCTTTACCATTGCTCTTGACCAGTCCTTTCGTTGAAAAGGTGTCGTATCCTGACTCTTTGCGATCACGCGGGGGCGTGGAAAAAACTTTTCGTAACCTGTTGTCTTTTTCTTTGCTTTCTGCTATACTATCAGCAGAGTGGGAGGGAATTCCCTGTTGCTCCACAGATGGTATCAAGGTATTTTAACACCGTTGCCGGGGAAAGTCAATTCTTTCTTCGGTCTTTTTTTGTCTTTCTCCCAATTTTCCAAAAAAATGGCCGCCGAGTGGAAAAATCCTGGCTCGGCGGCCGTTCTGTGTTCACAGGCCCAGCTTGGCCCGTCTTAGTTTGGCGTATTGCACAATGAGGTCCGCGCCCCCCTCTTTGCCAATGGGGCTGGTGTTCAGGCTCAGATGATAGCGCTTGAGGTCCCCCCACTTGGCGCGGGTGAGGTAGTGGTAGTAGGACTCCCTGGAGGCGTCTACCTGGCGCACCCGCTGCTCGGCCTCCTCCGGCCTGTCTCCATAGGTGTCCATGGCATAGGCCAGCTTGTCCGCCTGGTCGGCGTAGAGGAAGACGTTCAGCACGTCCTCCCGGTCCCGCAGGATGTAGTCGGCCCCCCGCCCCACGATGATGCAGGGCCCCTCCTCCGCCAGCTTGCGGATGATGTTGGCCTGAGCCAGGATCGCCTGGTCATAGGCGGACATGGGTCCCCGCGGCAGGAACCAGCTCAGGAGCGTCTTTCCGCTCCCCTGCTCCGGCCCCCGGATGGTCTGCTCCGACAGGCCGCTCTTCTCGGCGGCCAGGGTGATGATCTCCTTGTCGTAGTGCGGGATGCCCAGGCGGTCCGACAGCAGCTTCGCCACCGTCCGGCCCCCGGCGCCGTACTCCCGCCCGATGGTAATGATGGTCTTCCAGTCTCCCATGGGTCACCAGCCTCGGATCGTCTCCCGCAGCTTGGCCTCGGCCTTGTCCAGCTCCTCCTCCACGGGGTAGCCGATCACGTCCATACACTCTGCCGCCACGCAGTCAAATTTTGTAAAGCCCATCATGTTGGAAAACAGGGTCTTGCAATAGTCAAACCCGCAGTTGCGGTCCAGGATCGGGCCGCCTGCCGTGGTGATATATAGGATGCGGTCGCCCCGGCACAGACCATGGGGCCGCCCGTCCTCGCCATAGACAAAGGTCAGCCCGCCCACGGCTACGTGCTCCACCCAGCACCGCAGCAGCGCCGGGAACTGATACTCCCAATAGGGTGCCCCGATGACGATGCGATCCGCCGCCGCAAACTGGCGGGCATAGCGGAACATGGGGCCATCAAGCTTCCCGGCCACCTCAAGCGCGTGGCGCTGGCCCAGTGTGTCGCTGTGCAGGGGGCGAATATCCTCCTCGTCCAGGCACAGCTCTTCGATCACAGCGTCAGGATACTTGGCCTGGATCGCTTCCAGCCCCGTACGGCACAGCTTCAAGGTCCGGGAGGCCTCGCCCCGGATGCAGCAGTTGACAAATAGCACGTTCATTTCGATACTCTCCTTCCAGCGAATGGAATCTACTCTTCTGTCAGGATAGCACAGTTTCCCTATTTTCTCAAGGGAGAAAAACACCCCCGCTGCACAAGCAGCGGGGGTGTTTGATTTGTGAATATTACACCAGCTGGATGATAGCCATTTCGGCTGCATCGCCCTTACGGGGGCCCATGCGCACGATCCGGGTGTAGCCGCCGTCACGGCTCATATACTTCTGGTTCATCTCGGTGAACAGCTTGTGCGCCACGTCCTCCTTGGTGATGAAGGCCAGAGCCTGACGGTAAGCGGCCAGGTCGTTCTTCTTGGACAGAGTGATCATCTTCTCTGCCAGAGGAGCCACCTCCTTGGCGCGGGCCAGGGTGGTCTTGATCTGGCCGTTCTCCAGCAGATAAGTCGCCATGGCACGCAGCATCGCCTTCCGCTGGTCGGAGCGCTTGCCGAGCTTGCGATTACCGGACATGTTGGTTCAACTCCCTTCGGTAAGTGATGGTTCGGAAAACCCGAACTTCAGTCAATTGTCGTCGCTGGCCAGAGAGAGTCCCATCATGGCCAGTTTGTTGATAACTTCTTCCAGAGACTTCCGGCCCAAGTTCCGTACCTTCATCATCTCGTCTTCTGTCTTGGAGATCAGATCTTCGACGGTGTTGATGTTGGCACGCTTGAGGCAGTTGAAGCTTCTGACCGACAGATCCAGTTCCTCGATGGTCATTTCCAGGACCTTGTCGCGGATGTCCGGGGACTTCTCCACGACCGTGGACTTGCTGCCCATCGTCTCGCTGAGGTCTGTAAAGAGCATAAAGTGATCGCACAGGATGCGTGCCCCCAGGGACACGGCATCGCGGGCGGCAATGGTCCCGTCGGTCCAGACCTCCAGGGTCAGCTTGTCAAAGTCGGTCAGGTCCTTCACGCGGGTGTTCTCCACGGTGTAGTTGACCTTTTTGACAGGCGTGTAGACCGAGTCAACGGGGATGACACCGATGACGGTCTGGGGGGTCTTGTTCCGGTCGGCGGGCACATAGCCCCGGCCATGGGAGAGGGTAAGCTCCATGTTGAGCACAGCCTCTGGTCCCAGGGTCGCGATAGGATGCTCTGGGTTCAGGATCTCTACCTCGCTGTCGGCTTTGATGTCACCGGCGGTGACGACCCCCTCACCGGAGGCCTCGATGTACACCGTCTTGGTGCCCTCGCTGTACAGCTTGGCAATGATGCCTTTTACGTTCAGGACGATTTCAGTGACGTCCTCTTTCACACCGGGGATCGAGCTGAACTCATGCTGCACCCCTGCAATCTTGATGCTGGTGACTGCAGTGCCGGGCAAAGAGGACAGAAGGATCCGGCGAAGAGAGTTGCCTAACGTGGTGCCATAGCCGCGCTCCAGAGGCTCGACGACGCACTTGCCATAGGAGTTGTCTCCCGGCTTCTCGATGCATTCGATGCGCGGCTTTTCGATTTCTACCATTTGTTACCCTCCTTCTTACGTCGGTGGGCCGGTGGCCCACCGTATCGTCATTCCGTTTTCCTGCCGAGGGTAGCGTATTACTTGGAGTACAACTCGACGATGAGGTGCTCCTCGATGGGCATATCAATGTCTTCGCGGGCAGGCAGCTTGGTCACGGTACCCTTCAGGGTGTTCTTCTCCCGCTCCAGCCACTGGGGCAGGGTGACCATCACGGCGTCCTCGCCGGTCAGTCTCTTGAACTTCACGGAGGAGCGGCTCTTCTCCGCAACCTCGATCACGTCACCAGCCTTGATGAGGTAAGAGGGGATGTTCACCCGCTTGCCGTTGACGGTGAAGTGGCCGTGGTTGACCAGCTGACGGGCCTCGCGGCGGGTCATGGCGAAGCCCAGACGATAAACCACGTTGTCCAGGCGGCGCTCCACCAGGATCAGCAGGTTCTCGCCGGTCTTGCCGGGCATACGGGAAGCCTTCTCGTAGTAGGAACGGAACTGCTTCTCCAGGATGCCGTAGACGAACTTGACCTTCTGCTTCTCGGTCAGCTGCAGTGCGTACTCGCTCTTCTTCTTTCTCATCTGACCGCCGGGGTTACGGTTGGTCTCCTTCTTGCTGTAACCCATAACGGTAGGAGAAATACCCAGCGCCTTGCAGCGCTTGGCGATCGGCTGTGTATTCTTTGCCATAGTTGTTTTTCTCCTTTCCTTCGATCAGACGCGGCGTCTCTTGGGGGGACGGCATCCGTTGTGAGGAATGGGAGTCACGTCCTTGATCATGGTGACTTCCAGACCCACCGCCTGCAGGGCACGGATGGCAGCCTCACGGCCGGAACCGGGGCCCTTCACGTACACTTCCACGCTCTTCAGGCCGCAGGCCTCGATGGCAGCCTTTGCGGCGGTCTCGGCGGCGGTCTGTGCAGCGTAGGGGGTGGACTTTCTGGAACCGCGGAAGCCCAGGCCACCGGCGGAAGCCCAGGACAGGGCGTTGCCGTTGGTGTCGGTCACGGTCACCATGGTGTTGTTGAAGGAAGAGCGGATATGGACGGCGCCCTTCTCAATGTTCTTGCGCTCACGGCGTCTTCTGACGACCTTCTTCTTGGGGTTAGCCATAACGATTCTTCCCTCCCTTACTTCTTCTTGTTCGCGACGGTACGCTTGGGACCCTTGCGGGTACGAGCGTTGGTCTTGCTGCGCTGGCCACGGACGGGCAGGCCCTTGCGGTGGCGCAGGCCTCTGTAGCAGCCGATCTCGGTCAGGCGCTTGACGTCCATTGCCACGTCGCGGCGCAGGTCGCCTTCGACCATGTAGTCGCGGCCGATGACCTCGCGCAGTGCGGCCTCATCCTGCTCGGTGAGGTCCTTCACGCGGGTGTCGGGGTTGATGCCCGTTGCTGCCAGGATCTTGTTGGCGCTGGTGCGACCGATCCCGTAGATATAGGTGAGGGCGATCTCGATTCTTTTATTCTTCGGCAGGTCAACGCCGGAAATTCTTGCCATACTTCTTCAGCGCCTCCTTATTAACCTTGTCTCTGCTTATGCTTCGGGTTTTCGCAAATGACCATAACTTTGCCCTTGCGCTTGATGATCTTGCACTTTTCGCACATGGGCTTGACGGACGGTCTTACTTTCATGATTTTCTACCTCCTGTAAGCCTGTTGCTTTACTTGGTGGATTTGCTACGCCAGGTGATCCGACCCCGTGTCAGATCATACGGGGAAATCTGGACCGTTACCTTGTCGCCCGGCAGAATACGGATGAAATTCATCCTGAGCTTTCCGGAAATATGAGCCAGAATCACATGGTCGTTTCCGATATCGACCCGGAACGTGGTGTTGGGCAGGGCCTCAACAACAGTCCCCTCCAGCTCGATCATGTCGCTTTTTGCCAAGCGTCATACCTCCTTGGTCTCACTGAACCTATTCTGGAGAGCGGCCAGCGCCCTCCTGATTTCACTGTCCAGCACCGGCTCGCCGTTTCGCAGGCAGTCGATGGCCGGGTGCGTCCAGACCCCCGTGGAAACAACGTGCTTTCGCCGTTTTTTCTTGGGAGTCTCAATTTTTCTGCGCTTGCCGTCTGCCAGCCAGAGGAAGTCGCCCTCCGCCCGGCATACCAGGAAGAGGTCTCCCCTGTCGTGGCCGGCAGCCGACCGCACAACGTCTCCAGGCAGAAACGTCATGGGCGCAGATCCCCCACGCGGGTCAGGATCTCAGGATCCCCCTTTGTGATGAGGATTGAGTTCTCATAGTGGGCGGCCAGGGAGCCGTCGGCCGTTCTTACCGTCCAGCCGTCGCGCATCACTTTGACTCGCCAGTCCCCTTGGTTCACCATGGGCTCCACCGCGATGGTCATTCCGGGAGCGAGCCGGGGACCATGGCCGGGTTTGCCGTAATTGGGAACTTCCGGGGATTCGTGCAGATTGGCTCCTACGCCGTGACCGACGTAATCCCGCACCACCGAGAAGCCGTTGTCTTCCACGTACTTCTGCACGGCGTGGGAAATATCGGAGACACGATAACCGAAGCGGGCGTACTTCATACCCTCCCAGAAAGACTGCTCCGTCACAGCGATCAGTCTCGCTGCCTCGTCGCTGATCTTTCCGCAGGCATAGGTGCCCGCGCAGTCACCGTGGAAGCCGCCGATATAGGCGCCTACATCCACACTGACGATGTCGCCTTCCTGCAGGACCAGCTTGCTGGGGATCCCGTGGATGACTTCATCGTTCACCGAAATACAGGCCGAGCCGGGGAAACCCCCGTAGCCCAGGAAAGAGGGCTTCGCGCCCTGGCTTTCGATGAATTTCCGAACTGCGGTATCTATTTCAAGAGTGGTTACGCCAGGACGTACCATATTGCCCGCCAGCTCGCGGGCCGCCGCGGTAATTTGTCCTGCGCGGCGCATCCCCTCAATATCTCTGGGTGACTTTAAGGAAATCATGGTTAAAGCCCCAGTGCCTTCAGAATCGCAGCAGTTGTTTCAGCCACTGTCGGCTGGTTGTCTACGGTTTTGAGCAGGTTTCTCTCTGCGTAGAAATCTTTCAGAGGTGCGGTCTCCTTGTGGTAGACCTTCAGGCGGTCGCGGACGACCTCAGGCTTATCATCAGCCCGGGCCTCCAGCTTGCCGCCGCAGGCGTCGCACACACCCTCCACTTTCGGAGGCAGGTTCTTCACATGGTAAGGTGCACCGCAGGAGGCGCAGACACGGCGTCCGCCCATACGATCTACGATCTCATCGTCGGAGATCTCCAGGGAGACGACGGCGTCAAAGGTGATCCCTGCCTTTTCCAGGGCCTCGGCCTGGGGAATGGTGCGGGGCACGCCGTCCAGGATAAAGCCCTTCTGGCAGTCTGCCTCGGCCAGACGCTCGGAGATCACGCCGATGATCACTTCATCGGGGACCAGCTTGCCGGCGTCCATATACTCCTTGGCCTTCAGACCCACGGGGGTGCCGTTCTTCACGGCGGCCCGCAGGATGTTGCCGGTGGAAATGGTGGGAATGTTGAGCTTTTTACAAAGGATCTCTGCCTGGGTGCCTTTGCCAGCACCCGGAGGGCCTAACAGAATCAGTTTCATAGTATGATACCTCTTATTCCAGGAAGCCCTTATAGTGCCGCATGAGCATCTGTGCCTCGATCATTTTGACCGTCTCCAGAGCGACGCCGACCACGATGATGACGGAGGTGCCGCCGATGGACATGTTCACAATCCCGGTGATGTTCTCGGTAATAATGGGCAGGATGGCTACGATACCCAGGTAAATGGCGCCGAAGAAGGTCAGACGGGAGAGTACCTTGGTCAGGAACTCAGCCGTAGGACGGCCGGGGCGGAAGCCCGGAATAAAGCCGCCGTTCTTCTTCAGGTTGTTGGCTACCTCCACAGGGTTAAACTGGATGGTAGCGTAGAAGTAGCTGAACATGATGATCAGCAGGAAATAGATCACTGCGTACAGAGCGCTCGTGGAGTTAAAGACCGTGAGGAAGGTGTTCCAAGCGGTCCCCTCCTGCTGAGAGGAGGGCACGAACATGCCGATGGTGGCAGGGATCATTGCAATGGACTGCGCAAAGATGATGGGCAGCACGCCGCTGAGGTTGACCTTGATGGGGATGTGGGTGGACTGACCACCGTACATCTTCCGGCCCACCACGCGCTTGGCGTACTGAACGGGAACCTTGCGCTCAGAGTTGGTGATAAAGACGATGAAGACCACCAGGGCCAGCATCCCGATCACCATGAGCACCACCAGGCCGGGGTTCAGCACGACGGTGTTCTTGATCTGCTCCTCGGTCCAGCCGCTCATGTCCAGGTGTGCCATCCAGTTTTTCAGGCCGGTGGACAAGGTCATGATCATGGCAGGGATCCGGGAAACGATACCGGTGAACAAGATGATGGAGATACCATTGCCCACACCGAACTCGGTGATCTGCTCGCCGAGCCACATCAGGAACACAGCGCCAGCGGTGAAGGACATCACGATGACGATGGCGGCCCAGACGCTCTCATTGTTCAGCAGGCCGTAGCTGCGGATCAGGGTGTAGTAACCGAAGCCCTGCAGCAGGCCGATGCCCAGCGTGGTGTAACGGGTAATGGACTGGATCTTCTTCTTGCCGTCCTCGCCGCCGTCCTTGGCCAGCCGCTCCAGAGCCGGGATGGCAATGGTCAGCAGCTGGATGATGATGGAGGCGTTGATATACGGCTGGATGGACAGCGCGAACAGCGTTGCCCTGGACAGAGCCGAACCACTCAGGGTGTTCAGCAGTCCAAAGATGGTGCCCGAATGGGCAGCGATATAGCTTTGCAGGTACTCGGTGTTGATATAAGGCACCGGGATGGCAGCGCCGACCCGGTAGATCAGCAGAGCGAAAACAACAAACAGGAGCTTACGACGCAGCTCCGGCAGCTTCCACGCGCTGCGGATGGTCTTAAACATCAGACCACCTCAGCCTTCCCGCCTGCCTCTTCAATTTTTGCCTTTGCGGAGGCGGAGAAAGCGCTGGCCTGCACGGTCAGCTTTTTGGTCAGGCTGCCTTCGCCGAGGATCTTCACGCCATACTCACACTTGGACAGGATGCCCTTGTCCAGCAGATCGTTGGCGGTGACCACAGCGCCATCCTCAAACTTTTCCAGAACGGAAACGTTCACGGCTTCGAGGGGCTTTGCAAAGATGTTGTTGAAGCCTCTCTTGGGGATACGACGAGCCAGAGGCATCTGACCGCCTTCAAAGCCCACGCGGACGCCGCCGCCGGAACGAGCCCACTGGCCCTTCTGGCCGCGGCCGGCGGTCTTACCATTACCGGAACCGTTGCCGCGGCCCTTACGATAGGCCTTGGGGTTGGAACCAGGAACGGGAGAAAGTTCATGCAGTTTCATGTCGCGCACCTCCTTACTGTTCCTCGGTCACCTTCAGCAGGTAACCAATGTGGGCGATCTTGCCCCGGGTGGCAGCGTTGTCGGGCTGCACGGTGGTGTCGCCGATCTTGCGCAGGCCGAGGGCTGCTGCGGTGGCCTTGTGCTTAGCGATCCGGCCGTTGAGGCTCTTGACGAGCTTAATGTTCAGATTAGCCATTGTTCAAAGCCCTCCTTAGCCCACGATCTCTTCCACGCTCTTGCCACGGATCCGGGCTACAGCCTCAGGACCGCGCAGGGACTTCAGGCCCTCCATGGTGGCGGAGACCACGTTCTGGGGGTTGTTGGAGCGCAGGCACTTGGTACGAATATCTTTGATTCCGGCAGCTTCCAGCACGGCACGCACGGGGCCGCCGGCGATGACGCCGGTACCGGGGGCAGCGGGCTTCATCAGCACGCGGCCGGCGCCGAACTCACCGATCACCTCGTGGGGGATGGTGGTACCGGACAGGGTGATGGTGAACATGTTCTTCTTGGCGGCTTCCAGGCCCTTGCGGATTGCCTCGGGGACCTCAGCAGCCTTGCCCAGGCCGAAACCGACCTTGCCCTTCTCGTCGCCGACGACGACCAGAGCGGAGAACTTCATCACACGGCCGCCCTTGACGGTCTTGGAGACACGGTTCAGGGAAACGACTTTTTCCACGTACTCGCTGGGTTCTCTTTCAAATCTAGGCATTTTCGTTTCCTCCTCCCATTAAAATTCCAGGCCGGCCTTACGGGCGCCCTCTGCCAGGGCCTTCACACGGCCGTGGTACAGGTAACCGCCGCGGTCGAAGACCACAGTGTCGATGCCCTTGTCCTTGGCACGCTGGCCGATGGCTTCGCCCACCTTGGCAGCAGCCTCGCAGTTGTTGCCGGCGCCCTCAAATCCCTTTTCCAGGGAGGATGCGGACACCAGGGTCACGCCCTTCGTATCGTCAATGATCTGGGCGTAGATGTTGGTTCCGCTGCGGAACACGTTCAGACGGGGTCTCTCGGATGTGCCGGAGACTTTGCCGCGAACGCGAGTATGACGCTTCTGACGCTGAGCGTTAGTATCGGGTCTCTTAATCATTTAGGCACACCTCTTTCTTACTTCTTCACGCCGGTCTTGCCTTCCTTGCGGCGGATGACCTCGTCAGTATATTTGATTCCCTTGCCCTTGTAGGGTTCCGGGGGTCTCTTCCCTCTGACCTCGGCAGCGAACTGGCCGACCTTCTGCTTGTCGGTGCCGCTGATGACGATCTTGTTGGGGCTGGGAACGTCGATGGTGATACCGTCGATCTCTTCCACGATCACAGGATGGGAGTAGCCGATGTTCATGTTCAGCTTCTTGCCTTCCTTGGCCACACGATAGCCGACGCCGTTCACGTCCAGCTCCTTCTTGTAGCCCTCGGTGACGCCGATCACCATGTTGTTCAGCAGGGTGCGGGTCAGGCCGTGCAGGGCGCGGTTTTCCTTTGCGTCGTTGGGGCGGGTCACGTGGATGACGTTCTCCTCCTTGGTGATCGTCATCTTGTCGCTGAGCTTCTGGGTCAGAGTACCCTTGGGGCCCTTGACGGTGACCAGATTGCCTTCGCCCAGAGTCACTTCCACATTGCTGGGGAGAGAGATGGGCATTCTACCGATTCTAGACATAGTAACCTCTCCTCCTTACCAAACGAATGCCAGGACTTCACCGCCGACGTGGGCTGCGCGGGCAGCTTTGTCGGTCATGACGCCCTTAGAAGTGGACACGATCGCAACACCCAGGCCGCGCAGCACGCGGGGCAGCTCGTCAGCACCGGCATAGACACGCAGGCCGGGCTTGGAGACACGGCGCAGGCCGGAGATGACCTTTTCCTTACCAGGGTTGTTGTACTTCAGGGTCACGTGGATCACGCCCTGCGTACCGTCTTCCACCAGCTGGAAAGCCTTGATGTAGCCCTCGTCCACCAGGATCTGAGCAATGGCCTTCTTCATGTTAGAGGCGGGGATGTCGACGGTATCGTGCTTGGCGTTGTTCGCGTTACGGATACGAGTGAGCATATCCGCAATGGGATCTGTAATGTGCATAGGGTTATACCTCCTATAAGATTACAGGCAGCGCCTGTATCGGCGGCAAGGTATCGGTCCTCACAGGAACCGACCTATTGCCGCTGGCTGGGGATGGAGTCCCCGGCGAAAAGCCGGAGACGGGACTGTATGGAAACGCCGGCCGGATGGTTGGGGCATCCGGCCCGGCGATACCATTGGGGTTACCAGGAAGCCTTCCGGACGCCGGGGATCTGGCCCTTGTGAGCCAGCTCACGGAAGCAGATACGGCAGATGCCATAGTCACGCAGGTAAGCGTGGGGGCGGCCGCAGATCTTGCACCGGTTGTAGCGGCGGGTGGAAAACTTGGGCTCAGCCTGCTGCTTGAGCTTCATGGATAATTTAGCCATTACGTTCTCCTCCTAAATCACTTGCCGAAGGGAGCGCCGATCTGGCTCAGCAGCTCTCTTGCTTCTTCGTCGGTCTCTGCGGTGGTGCAGATCACGATGTCCATACCACGGATCTTGTCGATCTTGTCGTACTCGATCTCGGGGAAGATCAGCTGCTCCTTAACGCCCAGGGCGTAGTTGCCGCGGCCGTCGAAGGAGTTTGCGCTGATGCCGCGGAAGTCACGGACACGGGGCAGAGCCACGTTGAACAGACGGTCCAGGAACTCCCACATCTTGTCGTGGCGCAGGGTGACCTTGGCGCCGATGGGCATTCCCTCACGGAGCTTGAAGTTAGCCACGGACTTCTTCGCCTTGGTGACAATGGCCTTCTGGCCGGTGATGATGCCCAGGTCGCGGACGACAGCGTCCAGGACCTTTGCGTTGTCACGGGCCTCGCCGCAGCCCACGTTCACCACGATCTTCTCGATGGTGGGGATCTGCATGGGGCTCTTGTAGTTGAACTTCTGCATGAGAGCAGGAGCAACTTCTTCTCTGTACTTTGCTTTCAGGTTAGGCATTTCAGACATGTTTCACTCCTCCTCTCTCAGATCTCAGCACCGCAGTGCTTGCACACGCGCACCTTCTTGCCGTCCACGATCTTGCTGGCGGCACGGGTGGTCTTGTCGCACTTGGGGCACACGCGCATCACCTTGCAGGCATACAGGGGGGCTTCCTTCTGCAGGATGCCGCCTTCCTCGCCCTGCTTGCGGGGGCGGGTGTGGCGGGAGACCAGATTGATCTTCTCCACCACCACCTTACCCTCTTTGGGGTTCACAGACAGGACCTTGCCGCGCTGGCCTTTGTCCTTGCCGGTGATCACGGCGACGGTGTCGCCCTTCTTAATGCTCATTTTATTCATCATCTTTGTACCCTCCCTTACAGTACTTCGGGAGCCAGGGACAGGATCTTCATGTAATCCTTGTCACGCAGCTCACGGGCGACCGGGCCAAAGATACGGGTCCCTCTGGGGTTCTTGTCGTCCTTGATCAGAACGGCGGCGTTCTCGTCGAAACGAACGTAGCTGCCGTCTGCACGACGCACGCCGCGGGCGGAGCGGACCACCACAGCGCGGACCACATCGCCCTTCTTCACGGCGCCGCCGGGAGCGGCCTTCCGCACGGAAGCAACGATGACGTCGCCGATGTTGGCGTACTTGCGGGAAGAGCCGCCCAGCACGCGAATGGTCTTGATTTCCTTGGCGCCGGTGTTGTCCGCCACCTTCAGATAGGTTTCCTGCTGGATCATTTACGGCACCTCCTTACTTCGCCTTTTCGATGATCTCAACCACGCGCCATCTCTTGTCCTTGGACAGAGGACGGGTCTCCATGACCTTCACTCTGTCGCCGATGCCGCAGGTGTTGTTCTCGTCATGGGCCTTGAGCTTGTAGGTCCGCTTGACGATCTTTTTATACAGGGGGTGAGCCACACGGTCGGCAATGGCCACCACCACGGTCTTGTCCATCTTATCCGAAACCACCAGGCCGACTCTGGTCTTACGGGAAGAAGTTCTGTTTTCAGTCATGATTCAGTTCCTCCTTACTGGCCAGCGAGCTGCTGCTCACGGATGATGGTCTTCACTCTGGCAATGTCGCGCTTCACTTCGTTGATGCGGACGGGATTTTCCAGCTGATTGGTGGCATGCTGGAGACGGAGCTGGAAGAGGTCCTTCTTCAGCTCGGTCAGCTTCTTTTCCAGATCAGCGGAAGACAGCTTGCGTACCTCGTTTGCCTTCATCATGCTTCACCACCATTCTCGCTCTCAGGGGCCGTATCTTCTTTGCTGACGATCTTCGTCTTGATGGGCAGCTTGTGGCTGGCCAGACGCAGAGCCTCACGGGCGACTTCCTCGGAAACGCCGGCGATCTCGAACATCACGCGGCCGGGCTTGACCACGGCCACCCAGTACTCAGGGGAACCCTTACCGGAACCCATGCGGGTCTCAGCGGGCTTCTCGGTGATGGGCTTGTCGGGGAAGATCTTGATCCAGACCTTACCGCCACGCTTGGTGTAACGGGTCATGGCCACACGGGCGGCCTCGATCTGGTTGCTGGTGATCCATGCCGGCTCCAGGGCCTGCAGACCAAAATCACCGTAAGTCACGGTGTTGCCGCGAGTAGCCTTGCCCTTCAGGCGGCCACGATGCACGCGACGGTATTTGACTCTCTTGGGCAGCAGCATTAGGCTTTGCCTCCTTCCTTGGGAGCAGATCCGCCGGCTGCGGGCCGGGGACCACGGTTGTTGTTATAACCACCCTGCGGACGGTTGCCATAGCCGGGCTTACGGTCACGGTTGTAGCCACCTCTGCCGTCGCGGCGGCGAGGACGGTCGGGGCGTTCCTTGTAGTTCTTGGTGTCCAGGGTGCGGGGGGTGGTGCGCAGGGTCTGGCTCAGGACCTCGCCCTTGTAGATCCAAACCTTCACGCCGATGCGGCCATAGGTGGTGGCTGCCTCAGCGAAGCCGTACTCAATGTCGGCGCGGATGGTCTGCAGGGGGATGGTGCCGTCGTGATAGCACTCGTTGCGGGCGATCTCGGCGCCAGCCAGACGGCCGGAGCACATGACCTTGATGCCGCGGGCGCCGGAGCGCATGGCGCGGCCCATGGCGTTCTTCATGGCGCGGCGGAATGCGATACGCTTCTCCAGCTGCTGTGCGATGTTCTCAGCCACCAGCTGTGCGTTGGTGTCGGGAGACTTGACCTCCACGATGTTCAGCGCAACGGGCTTGCCCAGCTTCTTCTCCAGCTCCAGGCGCAGGCGCTCGATCTCCGTGCCGCCCTTGCCGATGACCACGCCGGGGCGGGCGCAGTGCAGGTAGATCTTGATCTTGGCGTTGTCGCGCTCGATCTCGATCTTGGGGATGCCGGCGGAGTACAGGGTCTTCTTCAGATACTTCCGCAGGTTGTAGTCTTCAACGACCAGATCGCCCACTTTTTCGTTGCGGGCGTACCAGCGGGAATCCCAATCCTTAATAACGCCCACGCGCAGGCCGTGGGGATTGACTTTCTGTCCCATATTCTGCCTCCTCCCTTATTCCTTCTCCGCCACGGCCAGCGTGACGTGAGAGGTTCTCTTATTGATGCGATAGGCACGGCCCTGTGCGCGGGGCATGATGCGCTTGATGATGGGGCCGGGGGTCGCAAAGACCTCGGAGACATACAGGTTCTCGGGGTCCATCTTGTGGTTGTTTTCTGCGTTGGCTGCCGCGCTCTTGAGCAGCTTGAGCAGGGGCTCGGAAGCTGCCTTGGGGGTGGTCAGCAGGATGGCGGTGGCCTGTTCCAGGCTCTTCCCGCGGATCAGGTCCGCGACGATCTTCACCTTACGGGGAGAGATCCGCAGATACTTTGCGTGAGCTTTTGCTACCATTGTTCTCTCTCCTCCTTACTTACCAGTCTTGCTGCCGGCGTGGCCGCGGAAGGTGCGGGTGGGAGCGAACTCACCCAGCTTGTGGCCGACCATGTCCTCGGTGACATAGACGGGCACGTGCTTCCGGCCGTCGTGCACGGCGATGGTGTGGCCGACGAAAGCGGGGAAGATCGTGGAGGATCTGCTCCAGGTCTTGAGCACCTTCTTGTCGCCGGACTCATTCATTTCTTTGACCCGCTTAAGAAGCTCGGGGGCGCAAAACGGGCCTTTCTTGATGCTTCTGCTCATAGTTTTACTGCCTCCTCCTTACTTCGCGTTGCGGCGCTTGACAATGAACTTGTCAGTGCGGTTCTTGGTCTTACGAGTCTTGTAGCCCATGGCCGGCTTACCCCAGGGGGTAACAGGGCCGGGACGACCGACGGGGGACTTGCCTTCGCCGCCGCCGTGGGGGTGGTCATTGGGGTTCATGACGGAGCCGCGGACGGTGGGTCTCCAACCCATGTGACGCTTCCGGCCAGCCTTACCGATGGAGATGTTCTCGTGGTCTGCGTTGCCGACCTGACCGATGGAGGCCTTGCAGTTGAGACGGACGATACGCACCTCGCCGGAGGGCATACGGATCTGGGCCTGGTCGCCCTCCTTGGCCATCAGCTGAGCGGAGGTACCGGCGGAACGGACCAGCTGGCCGCCCTTGCCGGGATACAGCTCAATGTTGTGGATGATGGTACCGGTGGGGATGTTGGCCAGAGGCAGGCAGTTGCCGGGCTTGATATCCGCAGCAGCGGAGGACAGGACCTGGTCGCCGGCCTTCAGGCCTGCGGGAGCCAGGATGTATCTCTTCTCGCCGTCCTCATACTGGACCAGGGCGATGTTGGCGCTGCGGTTGGGGTCATACTCCAGGCGCAGGACGGTTGCGGGTGCATCCATCTTGTCGCGCTTGAAGTCGATGATACGATACTTACGCTTGTTGCCGCCGCCGCGATGACGGACGGTGATTCTGCCGTAGCTGTTGCGTCCTGCGTTCTTCTTCAGAGTTTCAGTCAGGCTACGCTCCGGCTTGGCCTTCTTATCGATGCCGTCAAACGCGGAGACCGTCATGTTGCGGCGGGCCGGCGTTGTGGGCTTGTAGCTCTTAATAGCCATTGTGCATTAACCTCCTTATGCCATTCCTTCAAAGAACTCGATGGACTTGGAATCCTCAGACAGAGTGACAACTGCCTTCTTCCAGCTGGGGCGGCGGCCGGCAGGATAACGGCCGGTGCGCTTGAGCTTGCCGTTAACATGCAGGGTGTTGACCTTCACGACCTTCACGCCGAAGATCTCTTCCACAGCCTTGGCAATGTCGATCTTGGTGGCGTCCTTGGCGACCTCGAAGACGTACTTCTTAGCCTCAGTGTCGGCCATGGACTGCTCGGTGATCACAGGCCGTCTGATGATGTCGTATGCTGTCTTCATGCGAACACCTCCTCGATGATAGCCAGCGCCTTCTGGTCGATGACCAGCTTCTCGGCGTTGACGATGTCATACACGCTGAGGATCTTGGCGGTGGTGGTGGAGACACCGGGGATGTTCCGTGCGGACTTATACACATTCTCGTTGACCTCAGGAGTCACGAAGATGGTCTTGCCGGCGCTCACAGCGTCCAGGAAGGCCTGGATGTTCTTGGTCTTGATGGCGTCCAGAGCCAGATCGTCCACCACCAGCAGGTCGCCGCTGGCGGCCTTGGCGGAGAGAACGGACTTCAGAGCCACTCTCTTCAGCTTGCGGTTGATGCGATAGCTGTAATCTCTGGGCTTGGGGGCAAACACGATGCCACCGTGGGTCCACTGGGGCGCACGGGTGCTGCCCTGACGGGCGTGGCCGGTACCCTTCTGTCTCCAGGGCTTCTTGCCGCCGCCGGACACTTCGGCGCGGGTCAGAGCGCTCTGGGTGCCCTGACGGCAGTTTGCCAGGTGATTCACCACGACGGCATGGACGGCGGGCTCGTTGGGTTCTACGCCGAAAACGCCCTCGGAGAGTTCCACCTCGCCGACCTGCTGGCCAGCCATATTATAGACGTTTGCTTTAGGCATTTCTCAAACTCTCCTTTCCTTACCGGTTTCTGGCAGATGCCTTCTGGGGGTTGGCACGTGCGGAAGCCTTCTGCGGGTTGACGCTGGTGCCTGCCTCGCCCTTCTTCTCGCGGATGGTCTTGGCGGTGGACTTCAGATAAACGATGCCGCCCTTGGGGCCGGGAACGGCGCCGCAGACTGCGATCAGATTGAACTCAGGGTCCACGCTCACAACGTCCAGGTTCTGGACAGTGACCTGCTCAGCGCCCATGTGGCCTGCGCCGATCTTGCCCTTGAAGATCCGGGAAGGATCGGTACCGGAGCCCATAGAGCCTGCGTGACGGTGGACGGGGCCGCCGCCGTGGGTCATTCTGCCGCGGCCGGCGTTCCAGCGCTTGACAACGCCCTGGAAGCCCTTACCCTTGCTGATGCCGGTCACGTCGATGTGATCGCCCTTGGCAAAGGTGTCGGCCTTGATCTCGTCGCCCACGTTCATCTCAGCAGACTTGTTGAGCTTGAACTCCTTGAGCACTTTCTTCATGGGGACTTCAGCCTTCTTCAGGTGACCCTGCTCAGGCTTGGAGAGCTTCCGTTCCGCAACGTCCTGGAAGCCCAGCTGTACGGCGTTGTAGCCGTCCTTCTCCTCGGTCTTCTTCTGCACCACGACGCAGGGACCTGCTTCGATCACAGTGACCGGGATGACCTTACCGGCTTCGTCAAAGATCTGGGACATACCGATCTTTCTGCCGATGATGGCCTTTTCCATGTTGGTTCTCCTCCTTAATTAAGGTTATTGGTTGGCAAACATGACCATTGGACTGCCATTGGTTTGTCAACATGACCCGCCTGTCTCACGATGAGGCGACAGGCAGCGGGTACACATAGTAAATGGGGGGCTGGCAGAGGATCAGAGCTTGATCTCGATCTCGACGCCAGCGGGCAGATCCAGGCTCATCAGAGCCTCCACCGTCTTGGGGCTGGGATTGTTGATGTCGATCAGACGCTTGTGGGTGCGGCGCTCAAACTGCTCACGGCTGTCCTTATACTTGTGGACGGCCCGCAGGATCGTCACGACTTCCTTCTTGGTGGGCAGGGGGATGGGGCCGGAGACAGTAGCGCCGGTGCGCTTGGCGGTCTCCACGATTTTCTCAGCGCTCTGGTCGATGAGCTGATGGTCATAAGCCTTCAGCCGAATCCGAATCATTTCGTTCTGTGCCATGTTGATGTGTTCCTCCTAGAAACATACGAAGTGTATTTGTCTTTCGGTCACGCTCCGTACGGTGGGAAATCCGGTACACTTAACCGTGCGTATCACTCCATAAGCATGAAGAAAACCGGCATAGTTCGCCGGCTTTTGCTCCCCTGTCATGGCGATATACGCCATGCAGCAGATTTCCCAGCCGCCCGATTCACGGACATACTCCGCGGAAGTTACCGGCTTGCGCCGCAATCTCCCGCATCATCGCAGACTGCGCCCTTCCGAGCGCCTAATCATCTTACTACATAACCCTCGGTCTGTCAACTATTTTTTCGCAAACTCTGTCAGAAAATTTCCTCCAAAAACACGCCTCGTTTTTTCGCCTGCTTTGTGTTCTTTTTCCCGCCGTTTTCCCTGCCTCGCTTGACAAACCCGGCCGCCGTCTTTATGATATAAGGTATCCCTTTCTACTCTCCATCTGACCTTGAGAGGAGCGTATGTATCCCATGGATCAAAAACGTTCAGAAGACCTTCGCATCCAGCGCACCCACCGCCTCCTGCTGTCTGCCCTGGTCGATCTGCTCAGCGAAAAATCCTTCTCCGACCTGCGCGTGAAGGACATCTGCGAACGGGCCGGGGTCCACCGGTCTACGTTCTATACCCATTTTGAGGACAAGTCCCACCTCCTGCTCTTCGGCATCCAGGAGCTTATGGACGACCTCATCCACTCCGGCGACGACCGGTCCTACCCCGCCTTTCTGCACAGCGTCTACCGCATTCTGAAATACTTCCAGCGCAACCAGCAGGAATATACCCGCCTCCTCCTGGACCCGAAGGACGCCCTCGTGCAGCGTCTCTTCCACGACGAGTTCTCCCGCGCCCTGAAGTCTTACCTGCGGGACCTGCACCCCACCATGCCCGCGCGGGAGATCGACATTATCTCCCAGTTTTTCGCCGGGGGCTTCCTGTCTCTCGTCACCCAATGGCTCTCGGAATTCCCCGACCGCTCCGCCAAGGAGATGGCCGAGGAGCTCGCCCCCCTCACCTTCCGGGTCTTCCTCCTGCCCAAGCCAAAAGACAAAGCCTGACCTCACCGCCCTGTCCCCTCGGTTCAGGGCGATTTTTCTTGCCTTGCTGTGCGACATTTTTTAAAATTATGTCGTTTACAAGACACTCTCCCCATTTCTGTTCGTTGCGTGCCCCCGCCGGATGGAGTACACTAAATACAGAAACTTCACCCTTTTCTTGGGTGATCCTTGACAGATTTCACAAGAAACTGTCCAAATGAAAAGTAATAAGTAAGGAGTGTCAGTCCCATGTATGAGCACTATGAAAACTATGATCGTTACATCCCCGACGTCATGCTGAAAAAGCACAAGAAGCACGAGGAATACCTCAGCAACGCTTACGCCGGCATGAGTCACGAGGAGATCTATAAAAGCAAGCTGGGCACCGTTGAAGATGCCATCGGCCTCATCGAGAGCGGCGACTGCATCGTCTGGTCCATCCACGGCTCCGAGCCCCGTCTGTTCCTGCGCAACCTCCACCGCATTGCTGACCGCATCGACCCCAAGAACCCCGTCGAGCTGTGGTCCTGCGTGGACCGCTGGGGCAGTGAGTATCAGGTCCACAGCAACCCGGAGCTGAAGGACAAGTTCCATCACCAGACTTTCTTCTATGACGGCAACTTCCGGAAGATCCATCCCTCCGGCATGTCTACTTATTTCCCCGTGAACCTGCATAACTACGGCCAGGAGCTGCACCGCTGCAAGCGCCCCAACGTCGTCGTTGTCGGCGTGTCCAGCATGGACGAGCACGGCTACTGCTGCGTCTCCTGCGACCTGCAGTGGGAGATGGAGTCCTTCTACTCCGCCGATAAGATCATCTTCGAGGTCAACCCCCGCATCCCCCACCTGCCCGGCGACTGCGCCCTGCCCGTGGCCATGGCCGATGTCATCATCGAGTCCGACCTGACCCTGTACGAGCTGCAGGATCCCCCCATCGGTGAGGCAGAAAAGGCCGTCGCTCAGTACGCCGCCGAGATGGTCCACGACGGCGACTGCATCCAGCTGGGCTTCGGCGGCATCCCCAACGCCATCGGCTTCGAGCTGATGAACCGCCACGACCTGGGCATCCACACCGAGCAGATCGGCGCCTCCATGGCCCACATGATCCAGAGCGGCGTCGTCACCAACCGCTATAAGAACCTGGACAGAGGCTGGTCCGTTGGTGCCTTCATCATCGCCGACAACTTCACCTATAACTATGTGAACAACCACCCCCGTATCATGATGCGCCGTGGCCGTTACACCAACGACCCCATGATCATCGCCCAGCAGGACAACATGGTCTCCATCAACGCCGCCCTGCAGATCGACCTGACCGGCCAGGTGGCCGCTGAGGCCATTGGTACCGTCCAGTGGTCCGGCACCGGCGGTGCTACCGACTATGCTTACGGTGCCTACCACTCCCGCGGCGGCCGCGCCATGCTGTGCCAGATCTCCACGGCTAAGAAGGGCACCGTCTCCCGGATCGCCCCCATCCTGGATCCCGGCTCCATCGTGTCCGTGTCCCGTAACCTGACCGACATGGTCATCACCGAGTACGGCGTGGCCAAGCTGCGTCAGCGCACCGTGAAGCAGCGCGTGGAGAACCTGATCGCTGTTGCTCACCCCGACTTCCGCGCCGAGCTGCGTAAGGAAGCCAATAAGTATATGTATTTCTAAGAAGCAGTCCACCCTCCCAGAAACGCCGCTGGGGGACGCCGTATCACACGGTGTCCCCCAGCGGTCTTTTTATTCCATCGTGATGATGCAATCCTGTAACGTCACAATTTTCATCATGTTATGATTTTTATGTAGGGGCCGCAGACCTCTGCGGCCCGCCCCTGCCGTGCGGTACATCTCAATCCAACAAAATCGCGTCTCCCCCCAAGCTCACCCGGTTCTCCGGGGCCAGTCTCTGACATAGGTCCCGCAGTGCCAGCAGCTTGGGGTCTTTCGCGTTCCGGCTCTCCACCCCAGGCAGGCCATACTCCTCCCCGATCATGGCATACTTCGTCTCGCCCAAATCATGGTACGGCAGCAGATTCAGCTCCGGCCGCCCCGCCAGCCCCGCCACAAAACGCGCCCCCGCGGCGACCTCTTCCTCACTGCCGTGATACCCCGGCACCAGCGGCATCCGCACGATGACCCGCCCGCCCTTCTTCGGCAGCTCCTCACACAGCTTCTCGATGTTCTGCAAGATCTGCTCGTTCGGCACGCCAGTCAATTCCTTGTGCTTCCCGCTGTCCATCGCCTTCAGATCGACAAACACGGTGTTGCAATGCTGCGCCACCGCCCAAAGCTGCTCCCAGGGCGCAAAGGCCGAGGTCTCGATACAGGTGTTGATGTAATTGGCCCGGCAAAGCCGCAGTGTCTCCGCCGCCACCTCATGCTGTAACAGTACTTCCCCGCCGGAGATCGTCACGCCGCCCCCGCCCTTCCGATAAAAGGCCGCGTCCTTCGCCGCCTCCCGGTAGAGCTGCTGGGCCGTATACGCCTTCCCCGCGATCATCCTGGCCTTCGCTGCACACAAGGTCACGCAGGCCCCACACTGAACGCAGGCAGAAAAGTTTACGGTCACCCGTTCCCCTGGCACCACGGTATTGACCCCATGGGAACAGACCTTCTCGCACATCCCGCACCCGGTACACTTCTCCCGGTTCACCGCCAGCTGGGGCCTGGCCGCCAGTCCAAAGGGATTGCTGCACCACCGGCACCGCAAAGGACATCCCTTAAAAAACAGAATGGTGCGGATACCCGGCCCGTCCGCACTCCGAAAGCGCCCGATGTCAAATAAAATGGCCGTTTTCTCGCTCATGTTACGCCCTCCCCAAAATAGCAGTTTCCCGGAGCCAAACGACTCCGGGAACTGCATCAGAAGAAAAATCAGAAGGTATGCTCCGTGCGGTTGATGATATCGTCCTGCACGCGCTCTGCAATGTCAGTCCAGTAGACGCTGTACCCCGCCACACGAACCATCAGCGTAGGATAGTTTTCCGGGTGTGCCTTGGCGTCGATCAGCGTTGCCTTGTTGATGGTATTGAACTGCACGTGGTACACCCCATAGTCGTTGAGCATGGTCCGCACCAGATTGGTGAAGTTCCGCATCCCGGCCTCTTTATACTCCGGCTGCACATAGGTGGCGTCGGGGCAGTTGAGAGGAATGTCTCGAATGGTATTCATAAGATGATCTCCTTTCCGATCTCCGGTCCGATCACTGCATCAGCTCGCTCTGGCTGATCCACATGTTCAGCAAGGTTCCGTTGGTATAGGCCGGGAAGTCCAGCTTGCCATAGCTCCGGGCCGCCGCCGTGGGGCCGTTGGTGTCGGCCTGCTGGGTGGCGGACATGGTGTCGGAGATGGGCATCCCCGCCAGCCGTCCGTTGGGGGTGGCACCGGTCATCGCGCCGTAGCCCACGTTGGACTGCACCATCTGCACCGCCGCGTCGCAGTAGTGCCCGCGGTACATCTTCAGGCGCATGGTGGAGTGGGCGAACCACTCCCACAGGTCGGCCGCGATCTCGTCGGCAAAATCATCGTCGTTGCCATACTTGGGCGCGGCCAGGAGCTTCGCCCGCAGGGCCTCGTAGCCCACGAAATTCTTCTTACAGGCGTCGGCCACTTCGGGAAGCGTGGCTTCTTTATCTACATAGACCACTTTCTTGATGGCTGCCACCGAGTCCACCATGGTGGCAAAGCCGACCATCTGCATCGTGGGCCCAATGTTCACCTTGGCTCCCCCCGCCGTGGCGTCCTTGGCCCGCTCCAGCGCCCCGTCCAGCAGCACGGTAAAGGTCGGCAAATTGAACTGCTCAGCCAGGATCTTCTCGCAGATCAAGAGGTTGGCATGGCACTCGTCAATGGCATACTTCACCTGCCCCTTCACCGCGGCATAGAAGTCCTCGAAGGTCGTCAGCGTCTCCGGTGCTCCGGATTCATAGGTCACGACCTGACCGCAATAGGTGCCGTCCACGCCTTCCGCCTTCCTGCCGTTGGTCACTGCGGCAAAAATACATCCAGCAACGTTAATAATACCAGAGTCCGTGTGGCCATACTGCAAGCCCTCGGCCCCCGGCTCCACACAGCCGATGGGAGAACCATATTTCAGGATATCCCGCCGGTTGTAGTTGGAGTGTCCGTCCAGGCCCCCGGCCCGGTGTTCCAGCATCTCATACAGCCCTTCGCAGTTGAAAAAGGAGGGGTGCCCCATGCCCTCTGCCGCCAGCTCACAGGCTTCGTACAGCAGAGCGTCCGGCGTTTTCTGGTGCAGCATCAGCGACACCGCCGGAGAGGTGGTCTTCGCGTACCGCATCGCCCGCAGGCACAGGTAGGAAAGCTCGTTGGACGCATCCTTCCCCTTCTCGTCCAGGCCGCCCACATCCAAATGGGGATAGCGGTAATACCCGCCAAAGATATAGGCCATCTGGGTAGACTGGAACCACACGTTGGAGGTCACCCGCACATACAGCTCTTCGATCAGCTCCATGGCGCTCTCCGGCGTCAGGATGCCCTTTTCGATGTCGGCTTTGTAGTACGGATACATATACTGGTCGAACCGTCCCCAGGTGATGGACGGCCCCGCCCCTTCCACGAACAGGAAGAAGCATACGGCCCAGGCCGTCTCGCAGGCATCATGGAAGGAGGTGGCCGGCCCCCAGGGGACGCGGGTCATCATCTCCGCCATCTTCTCCAACTCCTGCTTGCGCACCGGGTCTGTTTCCTGGGCGGCTTTCCGGGCGCAGGCGGCGGACATCCGCTCGCCCCAGTCCCGAATGGCCTCCAGCACCTCGATAATGCCGTTGTAGAAAATGCGCTTGTCCACAGATTCCGGGTCGTTGGGGTCCAGGTCCGCCCGCAGCGCCTTGGCCTTTTCATAATACTTCACGAACCCATGCTCGATCACATCCGTCCAGGAGGGGATGAAGTGGGAGCCGTTGGCGCACAGGTAGTTGGACACGTCAGACACGCCACCAAACTGCGCCCGGTCCCATTCCTTGGGGTCCACATAATGGCCCCACTGAACGGCCATGGTCTTCTCCTTCCAGTATGGCAGAAGATCCTCTTCCAACTCCTTATAATCCTCATCCGTGATCTCAAAGGGGTCGTAGGTCCGACCCCGCAGGTTGGGCAGGTCGTCGGCTAACCAGTGGGCGTGCAGCTCGATGGCGAAGTTCGCCCCCCGGATGCGCTTGGTGGGCCAGCCCACCAGCTGCTCATAGTCATACACGTTGTCGCTGAGGGAACGGTAGACCTCTGCCGAAGCCTTGTACCGCCGCATCATGCTGGGCATCCCCTCCGTCTCGCGGTACACCTTCGTGTACGCTCTGGCGCGGGTGATGTCCACGTTGGGGCGGTTGGAGTGGAGCATCCCGTTCAGCTCCTGGATCCGCTTCGTGCTGCCTACCTTGGCAACGGTGCCCGCCCGCAGCTCATTGCCCAGGGCGGCCCCGGCGGTGGGGGTGTGATTGGTGGCCATAAAAACCCTCCTGTTCTGTCGTTGTCGGCGCTTCGTACTCTCAGGCTTATGTTGCGGTTTGTTCAGTCGATGGGGCTCTTCTTTGCCCAGTCCACGATCTGGTCAATGTCGTGGCCGAAGAGCAAAGTCGCGTTGTACTCCTTCTCCAGCTCCTGGATGCGGTGGATGTTTTCAAAAAACTCATCCGTGGTCTTGTTGATGGTGCCGCCAGGGGGCAGCTGCTCGCGGTAGCTCTGGGCGGTATAGATGGTGTCGCTGGTGGCGATGATGTTCCCGTGGTTCTCGGTGTGCAAAATAAGGCCGATGACACCGGGGGTGTGGGACTTCTGAATGAACAGCGTCAGGTCGTCCGCCAGCTTGGTCGTCTCGTGGATGGGTTTGAACTGGATGCCCTCCACGTCAAACAGGGTGCGGATATACGCGCCGGGGTTGCCGGTCATGACGCTGAAGTAGGCCTCTTTCAGGTCTGCCTCCGAGACGATGACGTTTTGAATCGCCTTCGTGCCCACAAAGTGGCTCAGGCCGCCTGCGTGGTCAAAGTGCAGGTGAGAGATGATGAGGAGGTCGATGTCCTCCGGCTTCAGGCCCTTCTCGGCCAGCGCCTCCTCGATGGTGATGCACTCGGTCACGGGGTAGTTGTGCAGCATCTCCTCGCTGTACAGCTCAGCAAAGTGCTCGCTGTTGCCGGTGTCATAGAGGATGTTGCCCAGGGTGGGGTGCTGGATGAGCAGCGACACCGCCGGTGACACGACCATCTCGTTCTCATCCTTCCAGTCCACCAGACGAAATTTCGGAAACTCCATTTTCCCCAAATACAAGACATGTAATCGTAAGCCCATGACACTGGCTCCTTCCGTTTTCATAGTATCATATTTATTAAACCCCCGGCCCCCGAAAAAATCAATTCTCAGAAATGCAAGCACGCATTCCTTTTTCGCATGGATCGTGCTATACTAATCCAAAAAGGGGGTTCGTTCACCATGAACATCGACCATCTCCGCTACTTCCTCGTCCTCACCCAGGAGATGCATTACGGCCGCGCCGCCCAGCGCCTGAACATCTCCCAGTCCGGCCTGAGCCACGCCATGGCCGCCCTGGAGCAGGAGCTGGGCGCCCCCCTCTTCCAAAAAAGCGGCCGGGGCATCGCCCTGGGGCGCTATGGTGCCGCCCTTCTCCCCCAGGCCCAGCAGATCGTGACCCTGGCAGACAACTGTCTGCGCAGCTTCCAAATGCTCCGGGAGGGCATCGGCACCCTCCGCATCCAGACCATTCCCCTGCTCCTCGTCCCCCTGGTCACCCGCCTGTGCCGCCAGTTCAAAGCAGCGCACCCTGGCTGTGACTTCACCTTTTCCACCGGCATGTCCAGCCAGGTCTGCCAAAGCGTCCTGGAGGGCGAGGCCGACCTGGGCTTCTGCTCCAAGATCTTCTCCGACCCCCAGCTAGAGTATGCGGCCATCCAGAGCCGCCCCATGGTCGCCGCCGTCCCCCTGGACCATCCCTTGGCCCAGCAGGAGAGCGTCACCCTGGAGGAGACGCTCCCCTATCCCCACGTCACCTACTCCTGGCTCAGCGGCCAGCGGGACCCGGTGGACCGTCTCTTTGCCCCCGTCCGGGACCGGTGGCACATCGCCTATGAGGTGGAAGACGCCAACTTTATCCTAGAGCTGGTAGCCCAGGGCTTCGGGATCACCGTCCTGCCGGACACCCCTCCGGTCCACCGCCCCGGCGTGAAGCGCCTGCCCGTCACCGATCCCGTCCAGACCAGTGACTTCTACATCGTCCGCCAAAAGGCCCCTCATCTTTTGGCCGCCGCCGACCAATTTTTTGACTACTGCGTCGGCCAAGCAAACGGCATGGACCTGACAAACGAACAACTGCCCCCGTCCGCTCGGTGAAACCCAAGCCAACGGGGGCAGTTGCTCATTTACATAAATACAATAAAATTCGATCCGATCACAGGTCACAGGCCACCAAGTCGGCAAAGGTCTGCCGCCGCACAGCCAGCCGCGCCTTGCCATTTCGGACCATCACCAGCGCCGGACGGCACAGGCGGTTGTAGTTGGAGGCCATGGTAAAGTTATACGCCCCCGTGGTCAGCACCGCCAGCAGATCATCCCGCTGCATCTCCGGCAGCTGGATGTTCTCCTGAATGAGGTCGCCGCTCTCACAGCAGCGCCCGGCTACCGTGCAGGTAACCTCCCGTGCGTCGTTCATCCGGCTGGCGGGCACGACGGTGTAGGGTGCCTTGTACAGGGCATAGCGGGGGTTGTCCGTCATGCCGCCGTTCACCGTGACATAGCTCCGGTAGCCCTCGATGGTCTTGATGCCGCCCACGCGGTACAGCGTCAGGCCCGCGTTGGCCACGATGCTCCGCCCCGGCTCCAGCAGGACCTTCGGCACGGGGTAGTCTTTCTCCGCGCACCCCTGCCGCAAATGCTGCGCCAGCGCCCGGATGTTCCCCGGAATGTCGACCACGGGGTCGCTCTCCAGGTAGCGCACGCCAAAGCCGCCGCCCAAATTCAGCGTTTCGGCCACAAAGCCGTGGGCCTGACGCATCGCCTGGGCAAAGTCCAGCAGAATATCGACCGCATCGCAGAACGGCTCCGCCTCAAAGATCTGGGAACCGATGTGGCTGTGGAAGCCCTCGACGATCAGGTTCTTCCGGCTCAGCGCATCGGCAACGAACCGCGCCGCCTGCCCCGTCTCGATGGGCACGCCGAACTGGCAGTCGATGCGTCCGGTGTTGATGGCCTGCAAGGTATGGGGGTCAATGCCCGGCGTCACCCGCAGCAGCACCCTCTGGCGGATGCCCCGCACCCCGGCGGCCTCGTCCAGCCGGGCCAGCTCCTGGTGGTTGTCCACGATGAAGCACCCCACGTGGCTGTCCAGGGCATAGGCAATGTCCTCGTCGGTCTTGTTGTTTCCGTGGAAGTAGAGCTTCTCCGCCGGGAACCCACCGGCCAGGGCCGTGTAGATCTCGCCCGGAGAGACCACATCTGCCCCCATTCCCTCCTCGTTCAGCACGAGGTAGAGGCCCTTAAAGCACAGGGCCTTTCCGGCAAACAGGGGGTAAGAGCCCTCCGGCATATTCTCCCGGAGCGCCTGGACATAGGTCCGGCAGTTCTCCCGCAGCTTGTCCTCGTCCAGGACGTACAGGGGGGCGCCAAATTCCTCGGCCAAGGCCACGGTGTCCAGGCCGCCCACGGTCAGGTGGCCTTGTTCGTTCACAGCCAGGTTATCATACAGCATAGGTCAGTTCCCGTCTTTCTCGTTCTATTTTATATAAGGTATCTCAGTCGTCGTATCTCACGGACCCAGCAGATCGTCCATGTGGTAGAAGCCAGCCGGCTGGCCCACCAGGAAGCCTGCCGCCGTCAGCGCTCCCTCGGCAAACAGCGCCCGGTCATGGGCCTGGTGCTTCAGGGTGATGGTCTGGTTGTCGGTGGCAAAGATCACTTCATGCTCGCCGACCACGTTGCCCATTCTCAGGGAGTGGATGCCGATCTCGTTGGGCTGGCGCTTGTGCTGCCCGGAGCGGCCATAGACGTACTCGGCGTCGGGCCGCTGGCTCTTCACCGCGTCGGCCAGCATCAGGGCCGTGCCGCTGGGGGCGTCGACCTTGCGGTTGTGGTGGGCCTCCACGATCTCCACGTCGCAGCCGCCGAAGATCGCCGCCGCCTGCTTCACCAGCCGGGCCAGCAGCGCCACGCCCACGGACATGTTATAGGACTGGAAGATGGCGATCTTCTTGGCCCCCGCTTCGAGCTTGGCAAATTCCTCCGGTGTGTAGCCGGTGGTGGCGGCCACCAGAGGCAGCCCCCGGCTCACGCAGTAGTCTACCAGCTCCCCCACGCCGGCGTGGTTGGAAAAGTCGATGACCACGTCCGCGGGACCGGTGTATTCTGCCAGGCTGGACACAAAGCCCTCTCCGCCGCTGCGGTCCACGGCGGCGGCCAGCGTATGGCCCTCAGCCTCGACCAGGCGGCAGACCTGCTGACCCATACGCCCGGCGGCGCCGTTTACGATGATATTCATAGTCGTTCCCTCTCTCCGCTGCAAAGCTTAGACGTTGATGCCCAGGGCACGCATGCGCTGGATCATGGTCTCGTAGTGATCCTCTTCCATGGGGACCAGAGGCAGCCGCAGGAAGTTCTCGCAGTAGCCCATCGCAGCCATGGCGGCCTTCACGGGGATGGGGTTGCTCTCGCAGAACAGGGAGCGGATCAGGGGCATGTACTTGCACTGTAACTGGGCAGCCCCGGCCACGTCCCCGGCAAAGAACTTATCCGTGATGGCGACGGTCCCGGCGGGCACCACGTTGGACAGCACGGAGATGCAGCCCATGCCGCCCATGGACAGGATGGGCACGATCTGGTCGTCGTTGCCGGAGTAGATGTCCAGCTTGTCGCCCACCAGGGAGAAGGTCTCGACGATCTTGGAGATGTCGCTGTTGGCCTCCTTGATGGCGGCGATGTTGGGGTGCTCGGCCAGCTTCACGTAAGTCTCAGGCTGGATGCCGATGCCGGTGCGGGAAGGGACGTTATAGAGGATCACCGGCTTGGTGCTGGCGTCAGCGATGGTGTTGTACATCGTCACCAGACCGCGCTGGGTGGTCTTGTTGTAGTAGGGGGTCACGACCAGAACGGCATCGGCGCCGTCGGCGCAGGCGCTCTTGGTCAGCTCCACGGCGTAGTCGGTCTCGTTGGAGCCGGTGCCGGCAATGACGGGCACCCGGCCGTTGACCCGCTCGCAGGCGTAGGCGATGGCGCGGCGGTGCTCGGCGTCGGTCAGGGTGGAGCTTTCGCCGGTGGTGCCGCAGATGACCAGGGCGTTGATCCCCTGGGCGATCTGCCAGTCGATCAGGGTCCCGAAGCGGTCAAAATCAATGCCTTCGGGTGTGGTGGGGGTGACAAGGGCGGTAGCGATGCCTCTGAAAATAGGATTCTGGTTCTTCATGGTAAGTTCCTCCTGCATAATGAAATCTTTTT
This sequence comes from Clostridiales bacterium, assembly GCA_004556345.1. Taxonomy (GTDB): domain Bacteria; phylum Bacillota; class Clostridia; order Oscillospirales; family Oscillospiraceae; genus Evtepia. The sequence goes on from SFHQ01000018.1 coordinate 40,215, forward strand.
GTCGATTCCTGCCCGATCTTCCCGTCCCCCTCAAAAAAGGCAACAAAAAAATCAAGCAAGCTATGCGGGGATAGCTGCTTGATAACATCATATCCGCTTACGGCAAACTGCCGAAGCATCTCGGTATCAAGGATAGCCCTCCGCAAATACCCATTTGCGACAGTCGGGCAACTCTTAGTTTGCCCGCCCAGCACAGCCCCCTTTGCAGCAAGGACTGCCTTCGGCGTCTGCCCCTTTCCCCGGCCCTGCCCTGCAAGGCATCTGGTACCGGTTACTCTTGGCGAAACGCGCCTCTATCTCTGGTTGTTCCTGATTGTATGGCATTTTTCTTGGTTTGTCAAGAAATTTTTTTCGTCTTTTTCCACAAACCCAGTCATTCTTCTTGGTCTTTTCGCCCAAAATACCTTGCAGATCCCCAAGAAAGGGCAGACAAACGCCCCCGGATATGCTACACTAAGACAAACGACATGACCCACAGGAGGGACGTAAATTTTATGGATCACATCAAAGACGAGCTGTCCCATCTCGGCGGCATGAGCAGCAACGACGCCTTCGATCTGCTCACCCTAGGCCTGTTCCCCGACGAGGAGCCGGAGGAGGAAGCACCGGAAGAGGAGGACATCGTCCAGCACGTCAGCCCCCTCACCGACATGGACAGCCTGGACTTCTACCTCTGGGTCGAGGAGGGCGCCCAGGCCGAGGCCGACCGCCGCCAGAATAAGCCCAGCAAGCCCCCCAAAGCTGAATAAGCAAATATGCGCCAGCCCACCCCCAAGATGATCCCGTGCTAGATCCCCCGCTTGGTGGTGGGCTGGCGCTTTCCGCAGCTGATTGGCAACGCAAGACGTGCAATTCCTCGCGTTGCCACCAGCATAGCAGATTTTCCTGCGCACTTGCAACCTTTTTGCAAAATTAACACGTTTGGAAGCAAAATTAGCAGCTTTTTGATCTTTAATAAGTAATTTCATTAAAAATCAACTCTCACTTAGTCTTCGCTTAATATTCCCCTGATATCTTCTTTAGCATTTCCGAGTTATTTCCTGTCTCAGGATTCACCGTCCAGTTAAGTCCTGAAAAATCAGTTATATCATAACTAGGCAGAAAAGAAAACTCCGTGTAAGTTTCTCCCGCATCATGCTCATAAAAATTATCTTCTGTAATTGAGTCTCCATTCATTGAGTAGACGTTAACTACCTCACCCCCCATTTGAGCGTAGTATCCACAAATCCCATCTTCTATCGCCAATAGTTCATCTCCAAATATATTCCCTATATATGATGCATACTGATTCTTTATTGTGTACACATCTATCGTATAATCGGCTCTGCATGTCCCATGACCAATGAAAAGTTCAGGGGTTCCATCACCGTTTATATCATATACA
>SFHQ01000051.1 GCA_004556345.1 Clostridiales bacterium
CGCCCCCGCTTGCTCTGGCGTCGCACACCTTCGTACCGCGAACGTATCTCTTGTTCCCGCCCTCTACCTGGTAGATGTAGAGATACACCTGGCTGGCACTGTCGATCGTCATTTCGGCAACGTAGTTATCCTTACCAGTGTTCGGGGAGAAGGCTTCGGATTTGCTGTATTGGTAGGTAAGGTGCTTGTTGGCAGAGTTGATGGATTTACCAAGGTGATCATCATGCTCCCCGGCTGTTTTATTCGTTGCAAACAGAGCGCCCTTAGTAGAGCTACCTGTACTATACTTCACGGTCTGCTGGTTGGGGCGCCAATAACCCATAGCACCGTAGAAGTTATCAGAGCTGGTCCAATTAATGCCCTCTCCGTCTTTATACTGCATCGTGAGGTTATCCAGAACACTCCACCCGTAGTGGATACTGCCGTTGAAGTTGACGTACAGCTCGTTGATGACGTTCGTGGCAACGGTGTTGCCTGGCTCTGCCTTGCCGTAGGGCTGTTGTCCCTTTGGCAGGGCTGATGTGTTCACATCCCGGCTCAGGCCAAGCGCGCTATAGGTGTTGGCCGAGAGCTTGGTTTCCGTTTTGCTTTCCTCCGCCGAGGCCCAGGTGGGGAGGGCCTGGGGGGCTAGGGTGAGGAGCATGGTGAGGGCCAGCAGCCAGCTCAACGCTCGTTTCTTCATTCCGTTTCCTCCTCTTTTTTCGTTCCGCTTTGTGTTGGGAATATAGTGATCCCATACTATCTGCCCTCCATTTTACAAAGAAATGGGAAGAGCCCCAGAAAGGTACCAAAATTGTTACCTTTCTGGGGCTCTGTCTCGTGATTTCTTCCGTTTTATGTGTCGTTCTCAGTTTGGCTCTCGTTTGACGAGGCACCGCTTTTTATAAAACGCAATGCCGTAGCACAGGATCTCGTCATATTCATCCCGGAAATCTTCCGCATACTGCCGCGCTTCGATCTGGCGCAGTGCCGCGTCACACGCCGCAAGCAGGTCCTCCGGAGACTTGGCTACCTTCGCCTCAAAAATCACAACGCGGGAATTTTCTTCATCGTAAACTACAATGTCGCTTCTCCCCTCGCCGTGCTCCCGGTTTGATTCTACGGAATAGTGGAAGCTGGCCAGCATGTTCATGCCCAGTGTTTTGCCGAAGCGCCGGGGGCGGGTGATGAGCATCACTTGGACTCCAGAAGTGTTCAATATTTCCCCGATCAGACCGGTTTTATCGATGTAATAGCATCCGCTCTTTCGGATCTTTTCGCAAGGATAAAGCAGCAGCGCATCCCCCGGCGAAAGCCGGTCGGGATGCGCTGTTGCTTTATGATGAGGTTGGGATCGAGGGTCAGTTTTCCTTGCTTTGCTCGATCTGCGGCGGCTCTGCCTTGCCTTGGTCGGCTTTCAGCCACTTGAACAGGCCCACCAGCATCCCCAGGATCACAAACAGGAACGGGATCGACAGGACGATGCACAGGGTCTTGATGGCGGAGAAGGGAGCGCCGGTGAAGAGGAACGCCATGGGGATCAGCACCAGCACCACGCACATGATGAGGCGGAAAGCCGTGTTGGGGTTGCCGTTGCTGTCCAGGGACTTGGACCCCGCCACGGCGATGGCGAAGGACGCCGAGTCCAGGGACGTCGCCAAAAAGCCGATGGTCACGACGGCAAAGACAATGGGCAGGACCACCTTGCCCAGGGGGAGCGTTTCAAAGAGGGTCATGAGGCCCGCCTGCATGTCCTCTGCTTTAGACAGCTCGAACTGGCCCGTCAGCTCGGCGTGGAGGCCGAAGCTGCCGTTGATGCCGAACATGATCCAGGTGCCTACGCTGATGCCGCCCAGGCAGCTCAGGACGACGGCCTTGATGGTCCGGCCCTTGGAGATCTTGGCAATGAAGATGCCCATGAGGGCGGCGTAGTTAAAGGCCAGGGTGAAGAGGAAGATGGTGTTGGCCTCCGGGAAACCGCTGTTGCCGATGGGGTCGGTGAAGAGGCTCATGTCGATGTAGTTCGAGAGCATCTTGCCGCAGCTGTAGGTGAAGTTCTTCAGGATGAACCCGGTGGGGCCAAAGATGAAGATGAAGGCCATGAGGCCGATGGCCAGATACATCGTCAGATCACTCAGCCGCTTCATGCCCTTTTTCACGCCCACAAAAGAAGTCAGGGTAAACACCGCGCCCACGATGAGCAAAACGATGAGGTTCACGGCAAAGCTGGCGTCCACACCGAAGACCTTGGAGATGGCCGCCGTGATGATCGGCACACCCACGCCCATGGACACAACGCCCACGCCGCCGATGATGCTCAGGATGGTCAGGGCGTCGATGATCTTACCCAGGGGCTTCTTATACTTGTAGTTCCCCATCATCTCGCCGCAGATGGCGCTGACCCGCAGGTGCGGGACTTTTTTCACATAGAAGCCGTAGGCCATGCACACGCCCAGCAGGACGAACACGACCTGCACGGCAAAGCCCCAGTGGAAAAACGCATAGGGCAGGGCATATTCTGCGGCCTCGCGGGAGTAAGGCTCCAGGCCGAAGGACGGCTCGGCCAAGTAGAAGGACCACTCCACGAAGGAGTAGTAGACGGCCGTAGCCGCCAGGGCTGCGCACATCATCATGGCGATGTAGCTGAACAGGGAGTATTCCGGTTTGCCGTCGCCCAGCTTGATCTTGCCGTACTTGCCAAAGGCCAGATACAGGCAGACGAACAGGCCGATGAAGACGAACCAGAGGATGGGAACGCCGAAGATCGCCGTGGCGTAATCGAAGATCACGTTGACCGCGTTGATCGTTGCATCCGGCTTCACGATCACCAGGGCTACGAAGGCCACGATGAGGGCCACGCAGGTGATGGAGATCGGTTTATCGATCACTGATTTTTTCATAAATTCTCTTTCTCTCATCGCGTGGATGAAGTGTTTTTTATTGAAGCGCACGCTCGATGCGGTCAAACGCCTCTTTCAGGGTTTCTACGTTGCAGGTGCAGGCGATGCGGATGTAGCCCTCGCCGCAGGCACCGAAGGCGTTGCCGGGCAGGGTCAGGACGTGGGCCTTCCGCAGGATCATGTCGGCGGCGTCCACGCTGTTCAGGCCCGTGCCCTTGATATTCACGAACAGGTAGAAGGAGCCCTTGGGGGGATAGAGCACGCTGAGCTTGGGAATGGCGTTGATGCGCTCGGCGGCGTAGAACATTCTTTTCCGGTACTCCTCGATCATCGGGGGCTGGATCTCTTTCCGGTAGCGCAGGGCATAGATGCCGGCCCGCTGGGAGATGGAAGGGGCGGTGAAGACCACGTTCTCGTTGACCTGCTGAACGATCCGGATAATATAGTCGGGGGCGATGATATTGCCCACGCGCCAGCCGGTCATGGTGAAGTTCTTGGAGAAGGAGTTCAGGATGATGGTCCGCTCCTTCATGCCGGGCAGGGAGGCGAAGGGCACGAAGGGGCTCTGATAGCTAAACGCCGTGTAGATGTCATCGGCCACCACGATGAGGTCATACTTCTCGGCGATGGCAGCGATCTTCTGCATGGTCTCCACAGACAGGCAGTTGCCGGTGGGGTTGCTGGGCGAGTTGATGAGCAAGGCCTTGGTCCGCTCGGTGATGAGGCTCTCCAGGCGGTCCACGTCGATCTGGAAGTCCTCCTCCTCATAGGTAGGCAACTCCACGGGGATGCCGCGGGCCAGCTCGATCTGCTGGGGGTAGGGGGTGAAGTACGGAGCCTGGACGATCACCTCGTCACCGTCGTCCAGAATGGACTCCATGACCAGGTACATGCCCTCGCAGGCGGAGGTGCAGACGAAGATCTCCTCGTCAGCCACGTCCATGTTGTACTCTTCCTTGTAGAACTTGCTGATCTCCTGGCGCAGCTCCGGGTCGCCGCGGAATTCCGTATACTTGGTGTGCCCGGCCTTTGCGTCGGCAAAGGCCTTGTCGATGATCCGCTCATGGGTGATGAGGTCCGGGTCGCCCAGGCTGAGGTTGATGACATCGTCAAAGGACTTGGCCAGCACGTCGGACTGACCCATGGCCGTGCTCTGGTCCTTCCAGTAGCGCTTGGCAATAAACTTATGCTTCATGGTCTCTCCTTCCCGGGCAGCTCAGCGAACGGCGCCGCTGTCCTTCATGGCTTGGATCTCTTCGGGAGAATACCCCATCGAGGTCAAAATTTCTTCCGTGTCCGCCCCGATGGTCCCGGTGGGCTGGTACTCCTTCCGGTCGTAGTCGCTGAACCAGATGGGCGGGTTGGGCATCATGACGGTGGTGTGGTCGGCGTCGGGATATTCGACGGGGACCATGTAGCCGTTCTCGATGGCCTGGGGGTCGCTGCTGACCTCATGGGACTTCATCATCACCTCGCAGGCGACATTATTGGCGCTGAAGTAGTCCCGCCACTCCATGGCGGTCCTGGTCCGAAAGATCTCGTTGCAGCGCTTGATGACATCCACGATGACACCGGTCTCCTGCATGGTCTCGATGGTGGCGCAGCGGGGGTCGTCGATGATCTCCTCAATGCCGTAGAGCTTGGCCAGCTTCTCCTTGTCCTCAACATATTCGTTGCAGTACACGCCGATCCAGCGGCCGTCCTTGCAGCAGTAGGTCTGGTTGAAGGGGTCGGTGGGGCGCAGGGGGTCGGGGTTCAGGTCCTTCCGGTCAAACTGGGTCTGGACCACGCCGATGGCGTTGCACCAGATGCCGCTGGCGAAGAGAGAGGTATTGACCTTCGTGCCCAGGCCCGTCTCCTTCTTGGCGTACAGGGCCATTAAGATGCCCGCCAGGAAGGAGGAGCTGGTGGCCATATCGCCAAAGGCATACGTCGGCAGAAAGGGGAAGGAGCCCTGGGTCTGCCAGTCGGCAATGGGGCCGGAGCGCAGCCAGAAGGCACTGATGTCAAAGCCGGGGTTGGAGGCCACCGGGCCCTTGTCGCCGTAGCCCAGGAAGTGGGCATAGATGAGGCCGGGGTTCCAGGCCTTCAGCGTCTCGTAGTCCAGGCCGTTGCGGAGCAGGGACTTTTCCCGGACGTTGGTGATGAACACGTCGGCGTCCTTCAGCAGGTCCATCAGAATTTTCTTGCCTTCAGGGGTCTTGAAGTTCAGGGAGAGGAACTTCTTGTTGCTGTTGTGGATGGTGAACAGGGGGTTCAGGTCATCCTCATAGGGGGTGAACTCATGGGTACCGGCCAGACGCATCACGTCGCCGTCCAGCGTCTCCACTTTGATGACCTCTGCGCCGTAGGCACACAGGACACGGGCCGTGGTGGGGGCGGCCACCACAGTGCCCATCTCTACGACTTTTACGCCCTCCAGGGGCAGCTTCTTCTGCGCCATTCTCTTGCTCCTCTCGTTTCGTCCGGTCCTACCGAAAGGCCGATAGATACTCTACTTATTAAATATTAAACTAAAAATTACAGCTGCTTGCGGGCCTCGTCTGCGCCGCGGTCAAAGCACTGGGCGTTCTTGGGGTTGACCTTGCCCTTCTTGCCGAAGTAGTGCTCCACGGCGTGGCGCATGGCGGCCTCGTCGTACAGGTCGGAGGCGCAGGCCAGGGCGCCCAGCATGACGATATTGGTGCCCTTTGGGTTGCCCAGCTCGTCGGCGATGGTGGTGGCAGGGACCTTGATGACTTGAATATCGTCGCGGTAGGTCCGCTCGTCGGGGACCAGAGAGCTGTTGACCAGCAGGACGCCGCCGGGCTTGAGGCGGCTCTCATAGGTGTCGATGGCGGTCTCATTCAGGGTGTAGACGATATCCGGCTCCAGGCAGAAGGGGCTGGGGATCTCCTCGTCGCTGATCTTCACGTCACAGTTGGCGGCACCGCCGCGCATCTCAAAGCCATAGGAAGGGTACCAGGAGACCTGCTTGTTGTCCTCCATACCCGCGTCGGCCAGGATCATACCGGCCACCAGGACGCCCTGGCCGCCGAAGCCGGAACAAATCACTTCGATCATTACTTGTTACCTCCCTTGTCGACAAACTCGCCCAGGGGCAGGGCCTTGCTCTGGGTGGTGCGAATGAACTCCATGGATTTCTCCGGAGACAGCTTCCAGTTGGTGGGGCAGGGGCTGAGGACCTCGATGAGGCAGAAGCCCTCGCCGTTCATCTGCTTGGTCAGGGCCTTCTCGATGGCCTTCTGGGTCTTCATGATGTTGGGCACGCTGTCCACAGAACAGCGGGCCAGATAAGCGATGTCCGCCTGGCCCAGGAGCTTGGCGATGTCGACCATACTGCCGTTTCTCTCCGCCGTGCGGCCGAAGGGAGAGGTGGAGGTCTTCATACCCATGAGGGAGGTGGGAGACATCTGGCCGCCGGTCATGCCGAAGACGCTGTTGTTGATGACCAGCGCTAAAATATTCTCATTGCGCATAGCGCAGGAGATGGTGGACTCGATGCCGATGCTGTACGCAGAGCCGTCGCCGGGACGGGCGATAAGCAGGGCATCGGGACGAGCCCGCTTCACGCCGGCGGCGGTGGCGATGACACGGCCGTGAGCGCCCATGATGGAGTTGTAGTCCATGGCGTACTGGCCGAACTGACCGCAGGCCACGTCGTCCACGGTGACGATGCGGTCACCCACGCCCAGCTTGTCCGCTGCGTCGGTGATGATCCGGCAGATGATGCCGTGGCCGCAGCCGGGGCACCAGGAGGCCTGCTGGTTCAGATCAATATGTTTAGATACTTTGTAGTTCATCGTCTGCCCCCTCCTTAATACTTGGCCAACATTTCTTTGGCCTTGGCCACGATCTTGTTCTCGTCGATCAGGTGCCAATACTCGCCATAAAATTCCACGGGATGCTTGTTGCCGTCGGCCAGGATGATGTCGTCCGTCATCTGGCCCAGGATGTTCATCTCAATGTCCAGGAAGGCTTTCACCTGGGGGCCCAGGGCCTCGAAGGCCTTCTTGGGGTAGGGCCACAGGGTGATGGGGCGGATCAGGCCCAATTTCATGCCCTCTTTCCGGGCGCGGATGACAGCAGACTTGGCCACGCGGGAGCTGATGCCGTAGGCCACCAGGACGATCTCGGCGTCCTCGGTCTGGACGGACTCCCAGCGCTGCTCGTTGGCCTCGATCTCGTTGTATTTGTTGACCAGGTAGATGGGGTACTCGTCGTTGCCCAGGTCCCAGAAACGGTTCCAGATGACCCGCTGTTTCTCCCCGTCCTTCCGGGGGCGAATGGCCCAGTCGTAAGTATCAATGTCGTGCTCCTTCATCTCAGGCAGCTCGACGCTCTCGATCATCTCGCCGATGGCACCGTCCGTGGCAATGATGACGGGATGACGGTATTTCTCGGCCAGGTCGAAGGACATATAGGCCAGGTCAGCAGTCTCCTGGACGCTGGCAGGGGCCAGGACGATGGTGCGGTAGTCGCCGTGGCCGCCGCCGCGGGTGATCTGCCAGTAGTCGCCCTGTCCGGCGAAAATATCGCCCAGACCGGCGCCGATCCGCATGATGTCCGCGATGACGGCGGGCACGTCGCTGGCACACAGATAGGAGATGCCCTCCTGCTTCAAAGAGAAGCCCGGACCGGAGGTGGTGGTCAGCGCACGGGCGCCGGCGGAAGCGGCACCCAGCAGCATGTTGATGCCGGCCAGCTCAGACTCGGTCTGCACGCAGTTTCCGCCCAGCTCGTCCATTCTCCAGGAGAGGTACTCCAGGATCGCAGACTGGGGCGTAATGGGATAGCCGCTGAAAAAGCGGCAGCCTGCCCGCAGGCAGGACTCAGCCAGGGCTTCGTTGCCCGTGATCAAAACTTTTGCCATTGTTCTCCCCCTCCTTATTGCTCTGCGATCTCGATGCAGTAGTCGGGACATAGCTTATAGCAGGACCCGCAGCCAATACATTCTTTGTCTTCGTTCAAATGGATCAGCCCAAAACCCTTGGCGCTGAGCTCCTTCGAGGGCGTCAGCACGCCCTTGGGACATACGCTGGCACAGAGGAAACATCCCTTGCAACGGCTCATATCCAGTATTACTTTAGCCATAGTTACCTCCTCATCACAAGCCCCGGCAGAAAACTGGGGAAGGCGCGGCGCGGTCCCGCACTCTGTCAAAGCCCATCTCACTATTTTATGCAAAAATTGCAAATAAAAATTCTAAAGCCCATACAGTATATTGCTACTTTCCGTGTTTGTCAATGTGGACTTTCGATATTTTCCCTCTTTTTTTTCCTAGAATTTTGCCTCTCGCCACTTCCGTCCAAAAAATATTTATTCACATAAAAGAATATTCAATTCTCTCCCCAACGTCATAACGTCATCGCAACGGTACGCGGCATGGGCATCGAGCCGATCCAGTGGGACGTGAAAGTATTGGCAGCAGTTGGGGCAAAGACAACACCCCCTTGGTCTCCTGCCGCAGCAGGTAGGACCCAAGGGGGTGTTGTCCCTCTCAGTTTGTTGCTCGTTTGACGAGGCACCGCTTCTTGTAAAACGCAATGCCGTAGCACAGAATCTCATCGTACTCATCCCGGAAATCTTCTGCGTACTGCCGCGCTTCGATCTGACGCAGTGCCGCGTCACACGCCGCAGGCAGTTCCTCAGGAGACTTGGCCACCTTCGCCTCGAAGATCACGACACGGGAATTTTCCTCATCGTAAAGCACGATGTCGCTTCTCCCCTCCCCGTGTTCTCGGTTGGATTCCACAGAATAGTGGAAGCTGGCTAAGATACCAGCCAAGAAAGCATGGTAGAAGTCTTCCTTGTAATCGTGGTAACTGATTGTTTTGCGGAGC
>SFHQ01000052.1 GCA_004556345.1 Clostridiales bacterium
GCCGCAGTACAACCGCTATGAACGAGGTCTGCGGGACATTCCAACAGATATTTTGATTCAACTTGCAGACCTTTATCATACGTCTACGGATTATTTGTTGGGGCGGACCAACGACATACGCCCGCCGAAGCCTTGTATTCCTCAAAAAAGTAGAAAAACACCCCGTATGGCATGATTGAATTTGCCATACGGGGTCTTACGCTCTTTTTCCAAAAGATTTATTTTTCTGCCTTCTTCATGGCCTCCAGCCACAGAGCGGCGAACTGGGTCATGCCCTTTTTGTTGGGGTGCAGGCCGTTGACGGTCTCATAGGAGCTGTGCAGCTCGGCCAGGTCTACGACGTTCACGCCGAACTTTTTGGCGCAGTCACGAATGACGGCGTTGTAGTCCTGCAAGGTCTCGAAGCACTCCGGCTCGATGTAGTAGGGGCGGCCGCCGGTGGGGGCATCGCCGACCATCAGGGTGCCGACCCAGACTTTGGCTTCCGGGAAAAACTTCTGCACGCGGCTCAGCATCTCCTCATAGTCCCGCTGGAACAGATCAGTGGGGACAGCATTGGCGGCGTCGTTCAGGCCGGTGTAAATGAAGATCACATCGGGTTTCTCCGTCTCGGTGGCCAGGGTGCGGATACGACCCGGCAGCGCGGCGGAATAGTGGCCCGTGTAGCAGACATAAGAGCCGGTAAAGGAATTGTTGCACAGGAACCGCCCCCCCAGCTGCTCAATGGCCTGCATCCACCAAGTTCCCTCGGCGGTGTTGAACCCGGAGTAAGACGCGTAGCTGGGCGAATAGAAGCTGCCCACCTTGGGGGTGTAGCCTTCAAAGGTGCTGATGCCATCTCCTAAAATAGAGATCTTAGGCGCTGTGGCTTGAGACATGAGAACTCCTCCTTTTATCCAAACAGGGTAAATGAAACAGACCGTCGGCCTGCTGCTGACCCTATCCTATCAAACTTTCTACAAAATAGATGTTGCAGCGGCATCCTTTTTTAGGATTTCCCGCCTATCTTGTTATATCACAGTCTGCCAGGGAGCGCAAGGAAAAGGTTTCAGAAACAATTAAATTTATGTTCAAAACTTGCTTATTTCATGGCTCGCAGCCAGAGCTGCGCCAACTGGGCCATGCCGTCCCGGTTGGGATGGAAGGCATCCAGCGCATGATACCGTCCTCTCAGCGCGGCCAGGTCGACCAGATGACAGCCTGTTTCAGCGACCGCCTGGCGGATGATGGCATTGTACGGTTCGGCCCGCTGGATGATCCCCCGCAGACTGTTGACGGTGCCGGGGATCTCGCCCAGGATCAGGGTGCCGCAGTGGACTTGAGCCTTGGGATAGATCTGCTTCAGGTTGGTCAGCAGCTGTAGGTACTCCGCCTGGAAGACGGCCGGGGGAATATAAAACATCACGTCATTCAGCCCGGCATAGAGTAGGATGTGGTCCGGCGTTTTGCCCTCTGTGGTGAGCTGGCGCAGGCGTTGGGGCGGGAAACCGCCCATCTTGCCCTCGGTGCAGATGGTGTTGCCGGAAATAGAAATGTTGGAGAGATACGCTCCCCCCAAAGTCCGTATGACCTGCATCCACCAGGTGTCCTCTACGGACGCCACGCCGCTGGCACCGGCTAAGTCCGGGGCATAGTGTTCCGCCCCCACGGGGGAATAGGCCTGGAAGGTGCTGATGGAGTCACCCACCACGGAAAAATAGGGTCGTGCAAGGTCCATACTGTCCGCCTCCTAACGACAAAAATCCTAGCATTGCATACCTTTTTAGTATATCAAAAAGACAGGAAAAAGAAAAGCACGAAAAGAGACGGGGAAAAGGACGGAAATCTGCATATTCCAGAAAATTTATTTGGAAAAGCACTGGACAATTCTCGCCGTTGGCTTTATTATATATAATGTTTTAGTCTCCCTGCGGACTGAGACACTTTTTTGGGGAAAAAGAGAACTAGGCAAGGAAAAACAGAGGTGATGCTATGAAGCAACTATTTTACGGCGGCGTCCACCCCGCCGAACACAAGGAAGCTACTGAGCAGAAACCGATCCAACCGCTCGCCAAAGCACCGGCCCAGGTCGTGATCCCGATGTCTATGCACATCGGTGCGCCCTGTAAGCCCACGGTGCAGAAGGGCGACACGGTTTTGGTCGGTCAGATGATCGGTGCTACCGCGGGTCTCGGCGCTCCCATCCACGCCAGTGTTTCTGGCACGGTTGTGGCAGTAGAACCCCGTCCCGGTACCGGAGGCGTCCCTACGCTCTCCGTTGTGATCGAGAACGACTTCCAAAACACCCTTAGCCCGGACTGCAAGCCGCGGGAAAATGTGGATGCCCTGAGCTCTCAGGAGATCATCGACATCATCCGCGACGCTGGCTGTACCGGTATGGGCGGCGCGGGCTTCCCCACCCACGTCAAGATCAGTTCCGCAGTCGGCAAAGCCGACACCATTATCGTCAATGGTGCTGAATGTGAGCCCTACATTACCGCTGACCACCGCCTGATGCTTGAGCACGGCGAGAAGATCATCGGCGGTGTTCGGTTCATCATGAAGGCCCTTCAGCTCGACCACGCATTCATCGGCATTGAAGACAACAAGATGAACGCCGTGAACCACCTGAAGGAGCTGGTTGGCGACGCCAAGGACATCACCGTCCAGGCGCTGCGCACCCGTTACCCCCAGGGCGCTGAGAAGCAGCTCATCCAGGCCATCACCGGCCGTGAGGTGCCTCCCGGAAAGCTGCCCGCCGATGTGGGCTGCTGCGTGTTCAACGCAGCCACCACTGCTGCCATCTACGACGCTGTTGCCCTTGGTCAGCCCGTCTATCAGCGGGTCATCACCATCACCGGCAGCGCCGTGAAGAACCCTGTGAACCTGCTGGCTCCCGTTGGCACCCCCTTCTCCCACCTCATCGAGGAAGCAGGCGGCTTCAACGGCACCCCCGCCCGCGTCATCTCCGGCGGCCCCATGATGGGTTTTGCCCAGTATGACATGTCCGTCACCATGGGTAAGGCCAGCAACTGCGTGCTCTGCCTGAGCAAGGAGGATATGCCCGCTGTCAGCGCCAATCCCACCTGCATCCGCTGCGCACGCTGCGTCAATGTCTGCCCCATGCACCTGACCCCCCTGTTCATGAACATGTTCGCCAAGGCCCGCCGCTGGAGCGAGGTCGAGGAGTACCGGATCATGGATTGTATGGAATGCGGCAGCTGCCAGTACATCTGCCCGGCCAGAATCCCTCTGGTGCAGCAGTTCCGTACCGCAAAATTCGCCATCCGCCAGCAGGCGGCAAAAAAGTAAGGAGGGGAGAGCATGGAAGAATACAAACTGAGCGTAGCCTCCTCGCCGCACGCATCGTCTCCTGTTGGAACGAAGAATCTGATGCGGGATGTCCTCATCGCCCTCATTCCCGCTCTGGCGATGGGCATTTATGTGTTTGGGCCTCGCGCATTGACCATGACCCTCGTGTCTGTGGTTTTCTGTGAAATTTTTGAGTGGCTGTACTGTAAGATCATGCACAAGCCGATCCCCTGCGGGGACCTGTCTGCTGCCATCACTGGCGTGCTGCTGGTTTTCGTATGTCCGGTCACGCTGCCTTATTGGACCATCATCATCGGCGATGCCTTCGCCATCATCGTGGTCAAGCAGCTCTTCGGCGGCTTGGGCACCAACTTCCTCAACCCCGCACTGGGCGGCCGTGCGTTCCTGATGCTCTGCTACCCCGTGCCTATGACCACCTGGGTGCTGCCCGGCAAGGCAAACTGGGCCTCTATCGTGTCCGCTGCCGACGCTGTGACCGGCTCCACCCCCCTGTCCAACGACCTGATGAAGAACAGCATTCTGCCCGATGCTTCTCTGGCTGATATGTTCATCGGCAACATCGGCGGCTGCGTGGGCGAGGTCTCTGCCATCGCTCTGCTCATCGGCGGCATCTATATGCTGGCCAAGGGCGTCATCCGCATCCGTATCCCCGCCGCTTACATCATCACCGTGGCTGTGCTGACGCTGGTCTTCTCCCGCGCTCCCGAGGACGTGAACCGCGTCACCTGGATGCTGTATGAGATCTTCGGCGGCGGCCTGTTCCTGGGTGCTTTCTTCATGGCTACCGACTATGTGACCAGCCCCAACACCCCCAAGGGCGAAGTGATCTTCGGCATTGGCGCCGGTCTGCTGGTGGTCTTCATCCGCTATTTCGGCGGCTATCCCGAGGGCGTTTGCTACTCCATCCTGATCATGAACATCTGCGTGTGGCTGATCGATAAGGCAACCCTGCCTCACCGCTTCGGCGTCTCCGCGGAGATGCGCAAGGCCGAGAAGGAAAAGGCAAAGGCCGCGAAAAAAGCAGCAAAGGAGGGCGCATAATCATGAGCACGACGAAAAAAGAACCCGGCGTAGCCGCAATGATCATCGTCCTATCTGTGATCTGCTTGGTCGTGGCTGCCCTGCTGGGCATCATCAACGGCATTACTGCCCCCCTGATTGCTGAGAACAACGAAAAGACCATCCAGGAGTCCCTCCAGGTGGTCATGCCCGCTGACAGCTATGACAAGGTCGAGTTCTCTGACGAGAGCGTCACCATCGACACCGGCACGGCCGTTCCCGTCCTGGGCGTGTACCAGGCCGGCGAAGAAGGCTATGTCGTGGAGGTCAACTCCCCCAACGGCTTCGGCGGCGCCATCGACATGATGGCCGGCATCAATTCCGCCGGTGAAGTGACCGGGATCGCCATCATCAGCCAGTCCGAGACTTCCGGCCTGGGCTCCAAGGACACCGACCCCGATTGGCAGGCCCAGTTCCAGGGCGCTACCGACGTGGTCAGCGTGACCAAGGACGGCGGCACCATCAACGCCATCACTGGCTCCACCATTACCTCCCGCGCAGTTTGCGACGGCGTGAACGCCGCCCGTGCTGTTGTGGAAGCACTGGGTTAAGGAGGGACCGAGCATGAATGTAAAGAAACAATTTAGCGAGGGCCTCGTTACCCAGAACCCCGCTCTGGTCCAGCTGCTGGGCATGTGCCCCCTGCTGGCCATCACGACTTCGCTCTTCAACGGCCTGGGCATGGGCGTCATGGTCATCGCCGTTCTGACCTGCTCCAACGTCGTTATTTCCGCCCTGCGGAAGATCATCCCCAGCAAGGTCCGTATCGCCTGCTACATCGTCGTCATCGCCGGCTTTGTTACCATGGTGGACCTGCTGATCAAGGGCTTTGTGCCTGCACTGTCCTCCAGCCTGGGCCTGTTCATCCCCCTGATCGTGGTGAACTGCGTGGTGCTGGGCCGTGCAGAGGGCTTTGCCTCTAAGAACAGCATCGGCGCTTCCGCGCTGGACGGCATCTTCCAGGGCATTGGTTACACTGTGGCTCTGGTCATCATGTGTGTCATCCGTGAGTTCCTGGGCGCTGGTACCTTCGGTGCCGGCCTGCTGAATAACGGCGCTGGCTTCCAGATCCTGCCCACTGACGTGGTCGCTCTGGGTATGGTCCTGCCGGTGGGCGGCTTCCTGACCCTGGGCGTCGTCATCGCTGTGGTCCAGTACTTCATGAGCAAGCCCAAGAAGAATAAGGAGGTGGCGAAGTAATGGAAAGTATCACGAGCCTGCTGGCCATCGCCTTGGCTGCTATTCTGGTCAACAACTTCGTCCTGTCCCAGTTCCTGGGCATCTGCCCCTTCATGGGCGTGTCCAAGAAGGTCGAGACCGCACTGGGCATGGGCATGGCGGTTACCTTCGTTATGGGCGTGGCCTCCGCGGTCAACTGGCCCATCAACGAGCTGCTGAACAAGCTCAATCTGGGCTTTATGCAGACCGTCACCTTCATCCTGGTCATCGCCTCCCTGGTTCAGTTCGTGGAGATGTTCCTGCAGAAGTCCATGCCCGCTCTGTATGAGTCCCTGGGCGTGTTCCTGCCCCTGATCACCACCAACTGCGCCGTGCTGGGCGTGACCCTGCAGAACGCGCAGAAGGGCTACAACTTCGGCGAGAGCCTGACCTACGGTATCACCGGCGGTCTGGGCTTCCTGCTGGCCATTGTGCTCTTCGCCAGCGTGCGTGAGCGCCTGGAGTTCGCCAAGTGTCCCAAGTGCTTTGAGGGCTTCCCCATCGCACTGGTGGCCGCCAGCTTGATCTCCCTGGCGTTCCTGGGCTTCTCCGGCCTGAAAGTTTGGTAAGGGGGCGACGAAAGAATTATGAGTACAACTATTTTAGCCCCTATCGTCCTGACGGTACTGGGTATCATCTTTGGCACCATCCTGGCAGTGGCCTCTAAGGTCTTCGCCGTGGAAAAGGACCCCCGCGAGGACGCGATCGTTGAGATCCTGCCCGGCGCAAACTGCGGCGGCTGCGGCTATCCCGGCTGCGGCGGCTACGCCAGCGCTGTGGTGGCCGGCACCGCTCCCGTCAACGCCTGCTCTCCCGGCGGCGCAGCCACTGCTGCCAAGATCGGTGAGATCATGGGCGTGGCCGTGGAAGAGGGTGCCCGCAAGATCGCCCAGGTCATGTGTACCGGCGGCGGTCACGATAAGACCCGCTATGACTATGTTGGTCTGGAGAGCTGTCTGGCTGTCTCCCGTGTGTCTTCCGGCCCCCTGAAGTGCTCCTACGGGTGCTTGGGCGGCGGCGACTGCGTGGACGCCTGTAAGTTCGACGCCATCCACATCGTGGACGGCGTGGCCAAGGTGGACTTTGACAAGTGCGTGGCCTGCGGCGCCTGCGTGGATGCCTGCCCCAAGCACATCATCCGCATCGTGCCTCTCAACGCCAAGAAGTACACCGAGGTCGCCTGCTCCTCCCACGACAAGGGCGCTGCAGTGCGTCAGGCCTGCGACAACGGCTGTATCGGCTGTAAGATCTGCGTGAAGGCCTGTCCCAAGGAAGGTGCCATCGTGGTCGAGGACTTCCTGGCCAAGATCAACTATGACATCTGCATCGGCTGCGGCATGTGCTCCCGCGCTTGCCCCCGCCAGCTGATCACTGTGGACGGCAAGGTCCTGCCTCCCAAGCCCAAGAAGCCCGCGGCACCCAAGCCCGCAGCAGCGCCTGCTGCCGCTCCCGCTGCTGAGGCCCCCAAGGCCGAGGCTCCTAAGGCAGAAGCTGCTCCCGCCCCTGAGGCAAAGGCAGAGGCTCCCAAGGCTGACGAAGCCCCTAAGGCGGAGTAATCCCGTTCCATAACAACGGCAAAAGCCGGGAGAGAATCTCAACCTTCTCTCCCGGCTTTTTTGTCCCGTTGGATCAGCTTAGAAGCCGGACTTCTGCTTGGACATCTCGTAGGAAGCACATTCCGTGCAGGCGCACTCCTTGGTGGCGGGGCCGCAGCAGCCCACCTGGATCGAGGAGAGGTTGCAGGCGCTCTGAGCGCTGTTGTGATGGGCGCAGCTGGAGACGGAGCACTTGATGCTGTTGTTTGCCTTGCTGTGGTTCATTTGGGTTCATCCTCCTTTGGAAAGTCTGACGTTAGTATCGGCAGGGGAGAGGGGTATTATGCGGCAC
Source organism: Clostridiales bacterium (assembly GCA_004556345.1). Taxonomy (GTDB): domain Bacteria; phylum Bacillota; class Clostridia; order Oscillospirales; family Oscillospiraceae; genus Evtepia. Next base: position 7,477 of record SFHQ01000052.1, read on the forward strand.
GACGCCGTCATTTTTTGCATAGGATAGGCTATCAGATCGGAGGTGAACCGTATGGATCTCAAAAACAATCAAATCACCATTCGGGAGCTGATGGCACACCCGCAGGCGCGGGCCGTGCTGGCCAAGCATTTCCCGCAGGTCATCCACTTACCTATCGTGACCAAGTCCGCAGGCATGACCTTAGAGCGGGCCATGAAGCTGGGTGCGGCCTTTGTCCCGGCCCGCTCCATCCGCGCGGCCCTGGAAGAGCTAACGCAGCTATAAGAGCTGAAGCAGCTATAAAGGCTGAAGCAGGGATAAGAGTTAAAGCAAGGATAAGAGAAGCATAAGGCAGGGCCGGATCTTCCGGCCCTACATAGTTTCCAGCAAAAAAATTGAAAAAATCGAAAAAAGCCGTTGACAAATCGGGCCATACGTGGTATTATAACCAAGCTATCGGTTTCGGAATCCATACCTTATGCGGGTGTAGTTCAATGGTAGAATCCCAGCCTTCCAAGCTGGTCGCGTGGGTTCGATTCCCATCACCCGCTCCACCTGCAAAGCTGGCAGCAAAGGGTGCCGGTTTTGCAGATGGCAGTGGTCTTGAGTCTACTGATATGCGCCTGTAGCTCAGCTGGATAGAGCAACTGCCTTCTAAGCAGTGGGTCAGGGGTTCGAGTCCCTTCAGGCGTGCCATTTTTTCTAAACTGCTTTACAATTGATTTGGTGGGTGTAGCTCAGTTGGTTAGAGCACCGGATTGTGGTTCCGGGTGTCGAGGGTTCGAGTCCCTTTACCCACCCCAGCTCGAGGGAGAGTCGGAGCATCGGCTCCGGCTCTCTTCTCCGTTCACCCAACCCGCTCCCGTACACATTGGGGTGTCGCCAAGTGGTAAGGCACGGGACTTTGACTCCCGCATTCGCTGGTTCGAGTCCGGCCACCCCAGCCATTTTTTGACCCGTTAGCTCAGTTGGCAGAGCACCTGCCTTTTAAGCAGGGTGTCCGGGGTTCGAATCCCCGACGGGTCACCACACGAAAAATTCCGCACGTTTGTGCGGAATTTTTTCTTTTGCTGCGAAAAGAAAACCACTAGCTGAGCTAGTGGAAAGAAAAAGCCTCAGGCTATGGACAAAAATAAAACTCCTTGTTAAGGTAAAGTTAGGTTTGCCGACCAACAAGACCAGAAACAAGGAGGACCTTATCGTGGATAAGGACATAAGTAGTTTAGAGCATACACGGTGGAGATGTCAA
>SFHQ01000053.1 GCA_004556345.1 Clostridiales bacterium
GCAGATAAATCTCAAGCTGAAGATTTTGAGAAAACCATGTCTTTGCATTCTATTTGTGACATAGTTGCTCATTCGTATGTCCAGAAATGCCCCGTATGCGGAGGAGAGCTTCTCTTAAAAGAAAGCGCACAGGGTGGCGTTTACTGGGCCTGCGTGAACAACGATTACACAAGAAATCCCTCTCAGGAATATCCTACGGATGGTCTTCTTCGTTGCAGTAAATGCGGCGCTCCCTATTTATTTTCGATGAAAAAGGAACCTCGCTGGGTCTGCTCGAAAAATCCCAGACACTTTCAGAAAATGCGGAGAAATGATCTGAAATTGGAAAAAATGGCTGCTCTGATTCCCACAAAAGCTGCTCGGAAAAAAGTCGATGATTTTTTCGCACAAAAAGGAAAAGAGATCGGTAGGAAACCCTCTTCTCCTTCTGAAGAAAAAGCTGACCTACCCATCTCTAACGCATTTGACGAAGATGATCAACTAAAACTGTTCTAATATTACAAAAACCTCCCGTTTGGGAGGTTTTTTGTAATATTCACACCAGATCTTCCTCGGTGATCTCCGGCTCCGCCTGCTTCTTGGCCTTGCGCTCCTCCCACTTTTTGCTCACCTGCTCCAGCAGGTCCGGGATAAGCTCCACGAGACGGTCGGCGGGGCTTTCGGTGGCGGTGTCTACGGGGAGCATTTTGACGCTCGTGCCGCTGACCACCAGGAAGCCCACGGGGATGACCTTCAGGCCCGCGCCGCCGCCGCCGCCGAAGGGGTTCTCCCCCAGGTTCTTGGGGGCCTTGCCGCCGAACTCCGAGCCGCCGGTGCCAAAGCCCAGGGAGATGCGGGAGACGGGGATGATGGTGACCTCTCCGGCGGTGATGGGCTGGCCCACCACGGTGTTGGCGTCCACGGCTTCCTTGATCTTCTGGATGGTCTCGGCCATCAATTCACTGACAGGATGATTCTTTTCCATGGGTCTCTTCCTTTCCTTGGGCGGCCATGGCAGCCGCGCATTGCTTCGTCGTTCTTGGGGATGGGCCTGTTTTTTTCCGCTTCCGCAGGCCCCGGATCGCTTCCTTTAGGGTGGGCCAGAGGATCGACAGCAGCTGGGCCACGGAAATGGAACAGGCCGCCTCCACCGTGAGCCTGGGACTCTCGATCTGATAGTCCAGCGCCACCGACAGGTCCCGGTTCTTCACCGTAAAGTTGGCCTCCGTGAAGGCCAGCAGCGCCTCCAGCACGCCCCAGGCCTGGCCGTAGTGCATGGCCGCGTCCGCCGGGTCCGGCTCCCCCCACACCAGGTGCAGGGAGAGGGTATCGATGCGGATGGCGTGGCGCAGGTCCCCGACCATTTCTTTCAGCTTCGGCAGCAGGTCCAGCGCCAGGTCCAAAGCCCCGCCGGGGGAGAAGGCGTTTTTCAGGGTTTTGCGGCGGGGCGTTTTCTTCTTCTGCGGCCCGGCGGTCCGCTTTTTCTTTTTGGCGGCTTTCTTCTCGGCCTTTGCCTCCCGCTTTCTCTTCTTCTCTTCGGAGAGAGGATAGAGCGTGAGCCAGGCCGGGCCGACCCGGACCTTCACCCAGCCCCCGGTCTCGTCATACCCCGCCGCCGCGCCCAGCCGCAGAAAGGCCACGGCCAGCACCAGCAGGACCAGGACGAGCAGGATCACCAGCCCGATCATGGCGCACCCCCCGCTTCCGCCGGGATGCCCTCCGGCAGGGGCGGCAGGTCTGCCAGGTCAGACAGGCCGAAACTCCGCAAAAACGTCTGGGTCGTGCGGTACAGCGTGGGCCGCCCCGGCGCGTCCAGCGTGCCGCACGGCTCCACCAGCTCCCGGTCTAATAATACCCCCAGGGAGTGGGCGCTGTCCACCCCCCTGGCCTGGTCCAGATATACCCGTGTCACCGGCTGGAAATAGGCCACGAGGGCCAGGGTCTCCAGGGCCGACGCCGAGAGCTTGTCCGGCTTTTTCCGGGCCAGCAGGCCCCGGATGACCGCTCCCCACCGGGGGGCCGAGACGAGCTGCCAGCTCTCCTCCAGCTGCACCAGACGGATGCCCCGCGCCTGGGTCTCATAAAACGCGGCCAGGGCCTGGCAGGCGGCAAGGACCTGGTCCTCTTCCGCGTCCAGGGCCTGGGCCAATCGCGCTGTGGGCACCGGCTCTCCCAGGGCGAAGAGGATGGCTTCCACGGCCCGTTCCCGTTCTGCCTGTTCCACAGGGCATCCCTCCTTCCATTGGTTTGTTGATTCAAGTGGGGAGCAAGGATATCTCCGGGTCCTCCCAGTCCCCCGACAGATGGACCCGCCCGCCCCGGCACAGCTCCAGCAGCGCCAGAAACGCCGCCGTGGCCTCCGACCGGCTCCGGCTGGTGCGGAGGATCTCGTTCAGCCGCAGCGGCCCACGCTGCTCCAGCAGGGCCAGGAGTTGGGTGGCTTTGTCCTCCACCCGGTACGGCTCCGGCCGCACCACGGCCTGGAACTCCGCCAGGGCCGGGGGAATGGCCAGCTTCTGCCGCGCCTGCCAGGCGTTCAGGGCGCGGGTCAGATCAGACGGCTTGTGTTCATAGCGATAGACCCGCTGGAAAAACACGTTCTCCGGGGGCTTGGGGAAGCCTGCGCTCCCCCGCTGCCAAAGGGCTTCCAGCCGGGGCAGGACGGCCCGGACCCGCTGGGCGGACGCATGCCGCTGGCGGGCCTCCAGGGAGGCGATGAGCGCCGCCATTTCCGCCTGGGCCTCCTTGTCCTCCTGGGACAGGAGCATCCGGGTCTTGAGGAGCATCAGGTGGGAGGCCATGGCGATGAACTCCCCTGCCACCGCCAAGTCCAGCGCCCGTCTCGTCTCCATCCAGGCCAGAAACTGCTCTAAGATACCCGCCAGGGGAAGGTCTCGAATGGCGATCTTGTTCTTTTTCAGCAGGTGTAGGATGAGGTCCAGCGGCCCCACAAAGTCTTTGGTGGCCTCGGCCCCGTCCTTCACGATGCCCTTGAAATGATAGACCGGTCGCTCCATTTTGCTCTCTCCCTCACCGGGTCAGCAGGGAGAGCATCCCCAGGTAGGCAAAGTTCGCACCATTCAGCATCGCGTTCAGGACCAGGTTCCGGGCGGCCATCAGGAACCCGTCCAGCAGGCCGAACCACAGGGCGGCCATCAGCACGATCATGCCGTAGCGCTCCAGCTGCATCCAGCGGCCATACCACCGGTCCGGCAAAAACATAGCCAGCACCTTCGAGCCGTCCAGCGGCGGGAAGGGAATGAGGTTGAAGATACCCAGGCCGATGTTCAGGCTGATGAGCAGGGAGAAGAAGGTCAGCGCCAGGCCCAGCCCCGTGGTCTCCCCCTTCACCTGGGCCACGGCGAAGAGCATACTATAAATGATCGTAGACACATACGCCAGCACAAAGTTCGAGGCCGGCCCCGCCAGGGCGGTGATGGCCATGCCCTGCTTGGGCTTTTTGAAATACCGGGGGTCCACCGGCACGGGCTTGGCCCAGCCGAAGCCCACCGCGATCATCATGATCAGGCCAAAGGGGTCCAGGTGGCGCAGGGGGTTCAGCGAGAGCCGGTGGCTCTGCTTGGCGGTGGGGTCACCCAGGTGATAGGCCGCCAGGCCGTGGCTGACCTCATGGATCACCAGGCACAGCAAAACGGCCGCGATGCGCAGGATCATCTGCCCCATGCTGGACCAATCCACCCCCTGGGCCAGCTGTGAAAACATACCCATAGTTCAGTTACTCCTTGATAGGATAAGTATAGCAGAAACGCGCCCTGTTCACACATGCCAGGGCAGTTTTTGCCAGCAGGATACTAAATTATAGCAAAAAAACGACCGCCTGACAAGCAGGCGGCCGTGAGAGAGCTTGGTCAAATGGTCAGGAAGCCGGCTCAGTCCTCCTGCACCTGCGCCAGGGTCCGCAGGAACGCCTTGCCATACTTCCGGGCCTTCACCTCGCCCACGCCGGAGACCTCCAAAAAGCCTTCCAGATCGGTCGGGCGGCGGCGGGCCATGTCGGCCAGCGTGGCGTTGGAGAAGATGACATACAGCGGCACCCCCTCCCGCTCGGCCAGGTCTCGGCGGGTCTGCTTCAGGGCCGTCAACACGCGCTCTGCTCCGTCGGAGAGCGGGGCACCCGGCGCGGAGGCGGACCGCTTGCGGGGCGCGGCAGTCTCAGCCGCTTGGGTCATGGAGACCGTTTTGCCGTGAAACAAAACCGCTCCGGAGGCCGGGGTAAAGCGCAGGGTCTTGTGTCGGGGTTCCGTGGTCACCACCCCCGCCTGTTCCATGGCGTCCAGATAGTCCCGCATGGTCTTTTTGTCGGTGCCTTTCATAATGCCGTATGTAGAAAGCGCATCCAGCCCCAGCTCCAACACCCGTTTGTCCTTGCTGCCCAACAGGGTGCGGATGATGAGAACTGCCCCCACATAATACCCCAGCTTCGCCTGCGCCCGCTTGATGCAGGATAAGATCATCTGCGCCTGGCGGGTGATGTCCACCTGGACAAACGCCCGGCGGCAGTTGCCGCAGTTGCCGCACCGTGCCTCATGCCGCTGGCCGAAGTAGTCCAGAATATGCCCCCGCAGGCAGCGAGACGTTTTGCAGTAGCCCACCATGGCCTCCAGCCGCTGGTAGTCCCGCGCCTGGATCTCCTCCAGCTCCTCCGGGGTGAGGGCCTCGTTGTTGTCCCCGCTCTGGTGGATGAAAAACTCGGCGGTGGCCACGTCTCCTTGGGCGAAGAGCAGGATGCACTCTGCCGCCTCCCCGTCCCGCCCGGCGCGGCCGGCCTCCTGGTAGTAGGCCTCCAGGCTCTTGGGCATGTTGAAGTGGAAGACATAGCTGACGTTGGACTTGTCGATGCCCATGCCAAAGGCGTTCGTCGCCACCATGACGGGGGCGCGGTCAAACTGAAAATCGTCCTGGTTCTGCCGCCGCTCGGCCTCGCTCAGGCCCGCGTGGTAGCGGGTGGCGGGGATGCCCCGCTGCCGCAGATGGTCGCAGACCTTTTCCACGTTGGCGCGGGTGGCGCAGTAGATGATGCCGCTGCGCCCGGCCCGGTCCTCCACCAGCCGGGTCAGCAGCGGGAGCTTCTGGGTGGGCCGCCGGACCTCGAAATAGAGGTTGGGCCGGTCGAAGCCCGTCACGATCTTCACCGGGTCGATCAGCTCCAGCCGCTGGACGATGTCCGCCTGGACCTCCGCCGTGGCCGTGGCCGTAAAGGCCGACACCACCGGGCGGTGGGGCAGCTGGGCCACAAAGTCGGGGATCTTTAAGTAACTGGGCCGGAAATCCTGCCCCCACTGGGACACGCAGTGGGCCTCGTCCACGGCGATCATGGAGATCTCCTGCTCCTGCATAAGCCGCAAAAAGCCCTCGTTTTCCAGCCGCTCCGGGGCGACGTACAGGAGCTTGTGCATCCCCTGCCGGAGCTGCCAGCAGGTCTCCCGATAGGATGCCTCGTCCAACGAGCTGTTGAGCAAGGCCGCCGGGATGCCCGCGCCGTTGAGCGCCGCCACTTGGTCTTTCATCAGGGAGATGAGGGGCGAGACGACCAGCGTCAGCCCCGGCAGGAGCAGCGCCGGGATCTGATAACACATGGACTTGCCGCCCCCGGTGGGCATGATGCCCAAGACATCCCGCCCGGCTAAAATGCCGTCGATGAGCGGCTCCTGGCCGGGGCGGAAGTCGTCGTAGCCGAAGTATTGTTGTAGTACCATGCGTTTGGGCATTGCGGGTGGTCCCCTTTCTCGGTTTGGTCCGGTCTAGTGTAGCAGATTTTTCCCCGCAAAGATAGCCCCCTCGTTCATTTCCGACAGCCGCTGTGGATGGCCTGGGTCGGGCAGGCCCACTTGCAGTCGCCGCAGCGGATACACTCCAAGTCGTTGGCCTGCTTCACCGGGTCACAGCCCATGCCGCAGACCTTGGCGCATTTCCCGCAGGAGACGCAGGCGTCGGCATCCACCCGGTACCGCACCAGGGAGACGGGGTTAAACAGGCTATACACCGCCCCCAGCGGACAGAGGTACTTGCAAAAAGGCCGGTAGATGACCAGAGCGGCGAAGATCGTCCCGCCCAGCAGCACCATCTTCCAGGCATACAGCCAGCCGATGGTCGCCCGCAGGCCCTTGTTCAGCAGGACCAGGGGCAAGCCGCCCTCCAAGGCCCCCACGGGACAGAGCAGCTTGCAGAAATAGGGGGAGCCCTGCCCCAGGGCATCCACCAGACACAGGGGCAGCAGGACCACGAAGAGGACAAAGATCACATATTTTGCCTTCCGCAAAAGGCGATCTCCCCGGAAGGTCCGGATCTTTTTCGGAAAGGGGATCTTATGGAGCAGCTCCTGGATCAGCCCGAAGGGACACAGCCAGCCGCAGACCAGCCGCCCCATGACGGCCCCGACAAAGACCAGAAAGCCCGCCACATAGAACGGGGCCTTAAAATTCCAGCTGCCCAGCACCGCCTGAAACGCCCCGATGGGACAGGCCCCCACCGCCCCCGGACAGGAGTAGCAGTTCAGGCCGGGGACGCAGAGCGTTTTGCCCTTGCCTTGGTAGATCTTCCCCTGGGCAAACCCGATGAGATAGCTGTTGGTGAGCAAGGCCCACAGGGCTTGGAAGCCGTGCCGCCAGCTGCGCTTTCGCTTGGGCGCTTGTGTTTTTTTATCCAATGCCGATACACTCCAAGCAGATGTGGGTGGCCTTGGTCAGCACCACGGAGACTTCGCCCCGCATCGCGCCGAAGCAGACCAGCGCCGCCCCCACAACAATGAGCAAAAGCGGAAGGGTCAGGCGGCGCATCATGCGCCTTGATCCAGGTTCGCCAGCGCGTTTTCTACGATGCTGGTCCACTCGGCCAGATCGTGGCTGCCGAAGGAAGGCTCCCCGACGATATTGCCGTTTTCATCCACAAAGAAGCTCTCCGGGAAGGTCTCCATGTGGGCCAAACGGCCGTTGAGCCAGCCCGCGTCAGGCACCAGGAAGGGGTAGGTCGCACCGCTCTTCTCCACCATTTTTTTGGCTGCCTCCACGGTGGCCTGGTCAGGCTTGTTGTCGGCGCCGAGGGTGTCCGTCACGATGCTGATCACGCCCACGCCCTTGTCCTTCATGTTCTCATAGAGCTTTTGCAGTTCGGGCAGCTCCTGCACGCAGGGGGAGCACCAGGTCCCCATGGCGTTGACCAGGGTCAGCTTGTGTTCTTTGAAGATCTCCTGGGTGACGGTGTTGCCGTCCAGGTCCTGGGTGGTGAACTCGCCCACGGTGGTCACGGTGGACTTGCTGGTCTGATCGGTCTGGTCCGTCTGTTCGATCTGCGCCTGGCCGGCGTCGGGCTGGGTGCTTGCGTCGGCGGCGCTGTCCTGTCCGCCGCAGGCGGCCAGGAGGCTCAGGCTCAGCAGGCTCGCCGTCAGCGCAGCGAGAACTCGTTTGGTGTGTGTCTTGGTCATGGGTATGACCTCCTTTTGTCTTGATGGCCCATAGTATACCAGACAAATTCAGAAATCTCTATGAACTTTTTCTTAAATTTTTATTGAGACGCAGAGCCTCTTGCATCCCCGGTCAGATGGTGTTACAATAAACAAGTTGATTCGTAAGGAAAAGACGGATTTCGTCTTATGATTTTGGAGGTAAGCTAACATGTTCGTAAAACTGATCGAAACTCTGAAGGCCAATCCCCGCACCCTGGTCTTTACCGAAGGCGCCGACGCCCGTATCCTGGAGGCCACCGCTCGTCTGAAGAAGGACGGCTTCCTGACCCCCATCCTGGTGGGCGTGGAGGACGAGGTCAAGGCCGCTGCTGCCAAGGGCGGTTATGACATCGAAGGCGTGCGCATCGTGGACCCCGCCACCTACGCCGGCATGGACGCCATGGTCGAGAAGATGGTCGAGCTGCGCAAGGGCAAGATGTCCCCGGAGGACTGCCGCAAGAACCTGATGAAGGGCAACTACTTCGGCACCATGCTGGTGAAGATGGGCGAGGCCGACTGCCTGCTGGGCGGCGCCACCTACTCCACCGCCGACACCGTCCGTCCTGCTCTGCAGCTGATCAAGACCAAGCCCGGCAACAAGAACGTCAGCTCCTGCTTTATTCTGCAGCGTGAGAAGAACGGCGTGGACGAGCGCCTGTGCATGGGCGACTGCGCCATCCAGATCGATCCCGACGAGGATGCACTGGTCGAGACCGCCCTGGAGTGCGCCAAGACCGCCGCTACCTTCGGCATCGACCCCAAGATTGCTTTCCTGAGCTACTCCACCAAGGGCTCCGGCAAGGGCGAGGCTGTGGACAAGGTGAAGAACGCCTGCGATAAGGCCAAGGCCGCCGCTCCCGAGCTGGCCATCGACGGCGAGATGCAGTTCGACGCCGCCGTCTCCCCCGTGGTCGGTCAGCAGAAGTTCCCCGGCTCCAAGGTCGCCGGTCACGCCAACACCTTCATCTTCCCGGAGATCCAGTCCGGCAACATCGGCTATAAGATCGCCCAGCGTCTGGGCGGCTTCGCCGCTTACGGCCCCATCCTGCAGGGCCTGAACGCCCCCATCAACGACCCGCTCTGGCCTGATCCCGGCGTTCTCCCTCTGAACAAACTGTGCAAGCAAATCTCCCCTGCTACGTCTGTGGCAGGGGAGATTTTTGCCTTGCGCCGGGGCTTTGTGCCGTGTTCCGCTCTGAGGGTGCCTTGTTTTTTCTGTTGCGCTCCTGTTTTCATATAGGCTCAAAACAGGGTTCATTCTCTGTGGGAGCTGTCGTAGATGGCACGAATCTCCTCCGGCAGTTTGTCGGGGATCATGTCGGTGAGTCTCTCCTCATTTCCGTCCCGGATCGCCTGCGCATAGTACCAGCATTTGAATTTCAGCATATCCAGCGCTTGGTTCATGTGGGCGATCTCTGCCTCCATGTGGGCTTTCCGCTCCTCAAACATGGCCTTGCGCTGGGGATAAGTGGACGGGCCTTTCGCACACCAGTCCATGAACTGCCGGATATCCTTGATCTCCATACCTGCTTTTTTCAAACACTCAATGACGCGGAGTGCCTCGATCTCCGTGTCGCTGAATCTGCGAATACCGGACGCCCGTTCCATGTGCGGAAACAAGCCCTGTTTGTCATAATAGCGCAGCGTAGAAATGGGCAGATCAAACATCTTCGCCACCTGTCCAATCGAATACATAAAAAACCTCCCAAAAAAGCAAAAAATGTCTTGACCTAAAGTTAGGTTTAGGTGATACCATGAGAATACCACAGAGAATATCAAAACGCAAGGAGTGTTTTACGATGAATAAAAAGGTACTGATCATTTCCTCCAGTCCCCGCAAGGGCGGCAACTCCGAAACGCTGGCGGCAGCCTTCGCCAAGGGCGCACGGGAGGCAGGCAATCAGGTAGAAACCGTATCTCTGCGAGAAAAGCAGGTTGGCTTCTGCAAGGGCTGTCTTGCCTGCCTGAAGCTTGGGCACTGCGTCATCCAGGACGATGCCGTGGAGATCGCCGCCAAAATGCACGACGCGGATGTGTTGGTGTTCGCAACGCCCGTCTACTATTACAGTGTCAGCGGTCAGCTCAAGACCATGCTGGATCGCGCCAATCCGCTCTATGATACGGACTATGCCTTTACCCAAGCGTATCTGCTGGCAACGGCAGCCGAGAATGCGCCGGAGACCTTCGAGGGCACGGAGAAGGCCGTGCAGGGTTGGGTGGACTGCTTCCCCCGCTGCACGCTGGCCGGCACCGTGTTCGCAGGCGGCGTGAACGATGTGGGCGAGATCGCCGGTCATCCTGCGCTGGAACAGGCCTATCGGATGGGCAAGGAGGTCTGGGCGGAGGACGATGATGCCGATGCAAAGACCAAACACGCAAACGAAATGGTCTTTCCCATCGGCGCACCCAATGACGCCTTTGCGAAATACTTTGTCGGGCAAAGCTACCTCGCCCCCCTTTCCACCGCGCAGGTCGGCATTTACAATGTGACCTTTGAGCCGGGCTGCCGCAACAACTGGCACATTCATCACGCGAAAAGCGGCGGCGGGCAGATCCTCGTCTGCGTGGCCGGATGCGGTTACTATCAGGAATGGGGCAAACCGGCACAGGAGCTTCATCCGGGCGATGTGGTGAACATTCCTGTGGGCGTAAGGCACTGGCACGGCGCTGCACCGGATAGCTGGTTTTCTCATCTGGCGGTAGAGGTTCCGGGGGACGAAACCAGCAATGAATGGTTGGAAGCCGTGGACAACACCACATATTTTGAAGCAGTCAACAAGAAGGCCTGAACATAGAATTTCAGATAAAAAAGACCACCGTAATTCTATCAAAATTACGGTGGTCTTGTGCCTTGCCACGCTCCCATTGATACAATTAAATGATTTCAGCGAGGGGGTTCACAAGGGGGTTCAGAATATATCCAGGGGGTTCAAAGCGGAAAAGGCCGATTTTAAGCGGTTATTGGGAACTTCCGCATCATAACAGCATCACCGTACTCGCTAACCTATATCGCCAGA
>SFHQ01000054.1 GCA_004556345.1 Clostridiales bacterium
CTTGCGCAATGTGGCCCTCATCCGACCCGGCTAACGCCGGCCCACCTTCCCCCCAGGGAAAGGCTTTGAGTGGTACTATATATCATAAGAAGGTACAACATTTCAAGTTTGTACGGTGTTGCGAGAGCCTTCCCCGAGGGGGAAGGTGGCCGCGAAGCGGACGAATGAGGGCTACCTGCCGCAAGCAGTCCGTAGTGTACTAAGGTAGAACCGCACCTTTTTGCAAAGCAAAGCTCCATTTCCGTTGATTCCTCCAAATTTTTCGTGGGATCCTCCCAATTTTTGTCACCCTTCTCTCCAAAAAACACTTACAAGCGCTCCCTCCCCCATGCTATAATAAACCCAAATCCAATGTCGCAGTGAACCGCAGTAACGAGACGTCTTGTTTTGTTCCTGTGGATTTTTTTGCGTCAAATTCAGAAAAGGAGCGTTTTCTCTATGCCGAAAACCAAACTGCAAGACGCCCATGGCCCTGCTCTGGCAGCTGCTCTACTGCGGCCCCTCCGTCCGGCTGGTTTTTCGGGCTTTGATGCGGGTGTATTCCCGTGCCGCCGGCAAGGCCGAGGTTTGTGAGCTTTCGCAGTAAAGTCTCTGTTTTCTTGCAAAAATCCCTTGCCAACCTGCCCAAAGCCTAGTATAATAGTTCCGGTCGTTTTCTTTTGAAACTTTCTTATTCTCATATAACTGGAGGAATCACACCATGGCAGGAGTTATTTCCCGGGGCGTACAAGGCCCCATCATCCGGGAGGGTGACGACATCGTCGACATCGTGGTCAAGAGCGTCTACGCTTCCGAGGCCGAGGACAATTACAGCCTGAAAAACCGTGACATCATCGCCGTCACCGAGTCCGTGGTGGCCCGCGCCCAGGGCAACTACGTCACCGTGGACCAGGTCGCCAAGGACATCGCCGCCAAGTTCCCCGCCAAGAAGCTGGGCCTTGTCTTCCCCATCCTCAGCCGCAACCGCTTCTCCATGTGCCTCAAGGGCATGGCCCGCGCCATGGACGAGGTGGTCATCCTCTTCAGCTACCCCAACGACGAGGTGGGCAACCCCCTCATGGAGCGCTCCGCTTACGTGAAGAACCGTTACAGCGGCGTGTACGACTTTGAGGAAGCCGCCTTTATCGACACCTTCGGCTCCCCTGTCCACCCCTTCACGGGCGTGAACTACCTGGACTTCTACCGCCAGGTCATCGAGGCCGAGGGCGCAAAGGCCACCTTTCTCTTCTCCAACGACTGCCGCTACATCGCCCAGTTCTGCGACCAGATCCTCTGCTGCGACATCCACACCCGCAACGAGACCCGCGACACCCTGGCCGCCATGCCCGGTAAGACCGTCTACACCCTGGCCGACGTGATGGCCGCCCCCGTGGACGGCAGCGGCTACCACGACCAGTACGGCCTGCTCGGCTCCAACAAGGCCACCGAGGAAAAGCTCAAGCTCTTCCCCCGCAGCTGCCAGCCCGTGGTGGACGCCATCCAGGCCCGCATCCAGAAGGAGCGCGGCATCCAGGTGGAGGTCATGGTCTACGGCGACGGTGCCTTTAAGGACCCCATCGGCGGCATCTGGGAGCTGGCCGACCCCGTGGTCTCCCCCGCCTACACCGCCGGTCTCGCCGGCAAGCCCAATGAGCTGAAGCTCAAGTTCCTGGCCGACAACGACTTTGCCGACCTCTCCGGCGACGAGCTCAAGGCCGCCATCCAGAAGGAGATCAAGTCCAAGCACCACGACCTGGTGGGCAACATGAGCAGCGAGGGCACCACCCCCCGCCAGTACACCGACCTGCTCGGCTCCCTGTGCGACCTGACCTCCGGCTCCGGCGACAAGGGCACCCCCTTCATCGTCATCCAGAATTACTTCACCAACTACGCAGAATAAGCTGACGCTCTGCAAAACACCCGTCCCCCCGCGCCCCAGGGATCTCTCGGTCCCTGGGGCGCTTGTTTTCCTGTCTTGTGTTTGCCTGGGAAATCTTGTATACTGGGGGCAAAGGAGGAGATTTCCCATGAAACGAAACATCTGTGCGCTGACCCTGTGCCTGGCTTTGCTGGCCGGTCTGCTCACCCCCACGGCCTTGGCCGCCGGGGAGAAGCCCGCCTTTCCCCAGCAGCCCCAAAGCACCACCGTCACCGCCCAGGCCACCGGTGACCCCACCTACCAGTGGCAGGCCAAGGACGAGAGCGGCTGGCTGGATATTCTGGGTGCCACCCGGAGCACCTACACCATCCGCAACACCGCCACGGCCATGAACGGCCGCCAATACCGCTGCCAGGCCACCAATGCCAGCGGCACCACCTATTCCGCCACCGTCACCCTGACCGTGAAGAAAGGCCCGGACTACGTTCCCCCGGCCCTCAAGCCCATCACGGAGCGGGTCATCCACCTGCCCGCGCCCAAAACGGGCGGCAAGATGTACTATGTCTTTCCCCAGGAAAACGACCAGTACGGTGCCATTTTCAGCTGGAACCGCAGCGTCGACCCGGAGGAGGGCTTCGAGCCTGGCCTGGACTACGTCCTCTACCTGGACCTGTCCGCCAAAAACGGCTACACCCTGGACGGCCTGACCCCGGATTTCTTTCTCGTACCTGGGGCAGAAAAAGTAGAGCTGTCGGAGGAATTTGGCCGACCCCGCCTAACCATCACCTGGCCCATCACCTCCGGGGAACGCATCTACCATATCTCTTCGGATACCGTGGGGCACTTCGCGGAGGATCACCACGGCACCATCAGTCTTTCCGCTGACCGCGCCACCGCCGGGACCACCGTCATCCTGACCACCAAGCCCGCCCCAAACTATGTGGTCAAGTCCGCCGTCTATTCCTCTGGGTCTGACGAAGACAAGCCCTGCAAGCCGCTGGGCAACGGAAAGTATTCCTTCGTCGTTGGAGCAGGAGATACCCTCGTGACGGTAGAATTTTACGATCCCTCTCTGCCCACCCTTTCCTATGAGGACATCGACAGAGATTGGCAGAAAAATCCCGTCTACTTCGTCAGCACGAAAGGCTATATGACCGGTATCCAAGACGGTTATTTCGGCCCCTACTGGGGCATGACCCGCGCCATGGTCGCCACCATCCTCTACCGCATGGCCGGGGCTCCTGCCGTGGCCAACGCCCAGACCAGTTTTGAAGACGTGGACGCCGCCGCCTGGTACGGCCCCGCCGTGGCCTGGGCGAAGGAGAAGGGAATGATCAACGGCTACTCCCCCACCCAGTTTGCCCCCGACGACTACATCACGCGGGAGCAGATGGCCGCCCTGCTCTGGCGCTACGCCGGCAGCCCCGCCCCCACCCAGGCCCTCACCGCCACCGACCAGGACAGCATCTCCGACTGGGCCAAGAGCGCCATGGCCTGGGCCAGCGAAAAGGGGATGTTCAACGCCCCCAGCGCCCCCACCAAGCTCCAGCCCACGGCCTACGCCTTCCGCATCGACATGGCCGTCACGCTCTGGCATTACTACGGGGCACCCCTGTACAAAGCAAACTAGATCCAAGCAGCAAACGCATCGTTTCGCCCCTCTGCCCGCCCTGGGCAGGGGGGCGTTTTGCTGTCCTGGCACTCTTCTTGTCAGAATGCTAAAAACATCGACCGGAAAAAGCGGGGAATGTTATAATCTAACGGTTGACTTTTCCGGGCAGTCTGCTAAAATGTACGTTACCGAACAGTTTAGAAACAAACAATTTGGAACCAAACAACAAAAGGAGGGATCGCCGTGTCCTGTCACCAGTCGCTGGAGCGTTTCTTGGGGCGTCAGATCAAGGTCCTGAACCACGCGTTCGGCCGACGCATCCGGGAGGAATCCAGCGCCCGCGGCCTGGACGAGCTGACCATCATGCACGGCCGCATCCTGGGCTACCTCAAGCACAACCAGGATCGGGACGTGTTTCAGAAGGACATTGAAGAAGCATTCAACATCACCCGCTCGTCCGTCACCGGCGTGGTCAAGCTCATGGAGCAAAAGGGCTACATCCGCCGGGAGAGCGTGGCGGGAGACGCCCGTCTGAAAAAGCTTTGTCTCACGGAGCTGGGCGACCAGGTCTGCGAGCGTTCGTTCCAGGTCTTCCTGGACGTGGAAACGCTGGCCATGCAGGGCTTCACGCCGGACGAGATCGACACCTTCTTCTCCCTCTGCCAACGCATCCGCGCCAATCTCAATTCCCCAAAGGAGGGTCCCCATGGTAAAAACCATCCTATCCCAGGTCAAGGAGTATAAGCGCGTCTCCATCCTGACCCCCGTCTGTATGCTGGGCGAGGTCATCATGGAGATGATCATCCCCCTGCTCATGGCCTCCATCATCGACAAGGGCGTGTCCGCCGGTGACATCCATCATATCAAAGTCACCGGCCTCATCATGCTCTTCATGGCTGCCATCAGCCTGACCCTGGGTATTTTGAGCGCCCGCTTCGGGGCGCAGGCCTCCGCCGGTCTGGCCAAGAACCTGCGGCAGGCCATGTTTGAGAAGGTCCAGACCTTCTCGTTCTCCAACCTCGACAAATTCAGCACCTCCAGCCTCATCACCCGGCTGACCACCGACGTGACCAACGTGCAGAACGCCTACATGATGATCCTGCGCATGTGCACCCGCGCCCCGGCCACCATGCTCATCGCCATGGTCCTGTCCTTCGCCATCAACGGCAGGCTGGCCAGCGTCTATCTGGTCGCCGTGGTCGTCCTGGGCCTCCTGCTCTTCCTCATCATGAGCAAGGCCATGAGATACTTCAAAGAAGTTTTCCAGAAGTACGACGACTTAAACGCCAGCGTCCAGGAAAACATCTCCGGCATCCGCGTCGTGAAGGCCTATGTCCGGGAACCCTTTGAGACCAGCAAGTTCCACAAGGCCGCCCAGAATATCTACGACCGCTTCCTCTCCGCCGAGAAGATCCTCTCCTGGAACATGCCCCTCATGAACTTCACCGTCTATGCCTCGATCCTGCTCATCAGCTGGCTGGGTGCCACCTTCATCGTGGCGGGCAGCCTCACCACCGGCGAGCTGATGAACCTGCTGACCTACTGCATGAGCATTCTGATGAGTCTCATGATGCTCTCCATGATCTTTGTCATGGTATCCATGTCCACCGCCAGCGCCCAGCGGATCTGCGAAGTGCTGGACGAGCAGCCCGACCTGACCAACCCGGAGCACCCCGTCTTCGACATCCCCGACGGCTCCGTGGAGTTCCGCCACGTGGACTTTGCTTACCGCAAGGACGCCGAAAAGCCCGTCCTGCGGGACATCGACCTCAAGGTAACGTCCGGTGAGACCATCGGCATCATCGGCGGCACCGGCAGCGCCAAGACCAGCCTTGTGAACCTCATCAGCCGCCTGTATGACGTGACCGCCGGTCAAGTCCTCGTCGGTGGCCGGGACGTGCGGGAGTATGACCTGGAGACGCTGCGAAACGAAGTCTCCGTGGTCCTGCAAAAGAACGTGCTCTTTTCCGGGACGATCCTGGAAAATCTCCGCTGGGGCGACGAGCACGCCACTCTGGCCGAGTGCCAGCGGGCCTGCCGCCTGGCCTGCGCCGATGAGTTCATCGAAAAAATGCCCGACGGCTACGACACCTACATCGAGCAGGGCGGCACCAACGTCTCCGGCGGCCAGCGCCAGCGGCTGTGCATCGCCCGCGCCCTGCTGAAAAAGCCCAAGGTGCTGATCCTGGACGACTCCACCTCCGCCGTGGACACCGCCACCGACGCGAAGATCCGCCGGGCCTTCGCCCAGGAGATCCCGGACACGACGAAGTTCATCATCGCCCAGCGCGTCTCCAGCGTGCAGGACGCCGACCGCATCCTCGTCATGGACGAGGGGCAGATCAGCGGCTTCGGCACCCACGAAGAACTGTTACAGACCAACGCCATCTACCAGGAGGTCTACGAATCCCAGACCAACGGCGGCGGCGACTTTGACGAAGGAGGCGAAGCGTAATGGCAGAAAAGGCAAGAACCATGCCCGGCCCCCGCGGCCGCGGCCCCAGGCCCAAGCTGGACCACCCCGGCCAGACGTTGGGCCGTGTCCTGAAATACGTGGGCCGGAAATACTGGCTGCACCTCATTTTCGTGGTCGTCTCCATCTTCGTCAGCGTCTTCGCCATGGTGCAGGGTACGCTCTTTACAAAGACCCTCATCGACAGCTATATCCTCCCCCTGGTCCAGCAGGTCCAGGCCGGGCAAACGGCGGATTTCACCGGCCTCATGCACGCCATCACCCGCGTGGCCCTGTTCTACGCCTGCGGCGTGATCGCCAGCTTCGTCCAGTCCCGCGTGATGATCTACGTCACCCAGGGCACCCTGCGGGACCTGCGGCAGGATCTGTTCGCCCACATGGAAAAGCTGCCCATCCGCTACTTTGACACCCATGCCCACGGCGACATCATGTCCATCTACACCAACGACATCGACACCCTCCGCCAGATGATCAGCCAGAGCCTGCCCCAGCTGCTCAACTGCACCATCAACGTGGTCAGCGTCTTTGTCTCCATGCTGGTGCTGAGCCTGCCCCTCACGGCCGTCACCATCGGCATGGTCCTGGTGGTCCTCTTCGCCACCAAGAAGCTCGGCTCCCTCTCCGGCCGCTACTTTGTGGCGCAGCAGAAGGACCTCGGCTCCATCAACGGCTTCATCGAGGAACAGATGGAGGGCCAGAAAGTGGTCAAGGTCTTCTGCCACGAGGACAAGAGCGTGGCGGAGTTCACCCGCCGCAACGAGGCGCTCTTCCACAGCGCCCAGAACGCCAACACCTTCTCCAGCCTGCTCATGCCCCTCTCCGCCCAGCTGGGCAACGTCAGCTATGTGCTCTGCGCCATGATCGGCGGGATCCTGGCCCTGGGCGGCATCGGCGGCTTCACCCTGGGCGGCCTGGCCAGCTTCCTGACCTTCAACAAGAGCTTCAACATGCCCATCGCCCAGATCAGCATGCAGCTGAACTTCGTGGTCATGGGCCTGGCCGGTGCCGACCGTGTCTTCCGGCTTCTGGATGAGGAACCGGAAGTGGACGAGGGCCAGGTGGAGCTGGTGAACGTCAAGGAGGACCACGACGGCAACCTGGTCGAGACGACGGAGCACACCAACCAGTGGGCCTGGAAGCGCCCGGCCAAGGACGACCTGCCCGTGAAATACGTCCCCGTGAAGGGCGACGTGACCTTCGACGACGTGGACTTCGGCTACACCCCGGAGAAGATCGTCCTGCACCACATCAACCTCTTCGCCACCCCCGGCCAGAAGATCGCCTTCGTCGGCTCCACCGGTGCCGGCAAGACCACCATCACGAACCTCATCAACCGCTTCTACGACATCCAGGACGGCAAGATCCGCTACGACGGCGTGAACATCAACCGCATCAAGAAGGGCGACCTTCGCCGCAGCCTGGGCATCGTCTTACAGGATACGAACCTCTTCACCGGCACTGTCCTAGAAAACATCCGCTACGGCCGTCTCGACGCCCGCGACGAGGAGTGCATTGCCGCCGCCCAGCTGGCCAACGCCGACGGCTTCATCCGCCGCCTGCCGGAGGGCTACAACACCATGCTCACCGGCAACGGCGCCAACCTCAGCCAGGGCCAGCGGCAGCTGCTGGCCATCGCCCGCGCCGCCGTGGCCGATCCCCCCGTCCTCATTCTGGACGAGGCCACCTCCTCCATCGACACCCGGACCGAGCTGCTGGTCCAGCGGGGCATGGACGGCCTCATGCACGGCCGCACCACCTTCGTCATCGCCCACCGCCTGTCCACCGTCCGCAACGCCGACTGCATCATGGTCCTGGAACAGGGCCGCATCATCGAGCGCGGCAACCACGAGGAGCTCATGGCCAAAAAGGGCCGCTACTACCAGCTCTACACCGGCAATCCCCCCGCATAAACCGAATCAGCTTCAGCCCCCTCACTCCCCCCGGCTGCGCTTTACGCGGTCGGGGGGATTTTCTCAAGTTCAAAAATCTTGAAAACGTGTAAAATCAGCGTGCAAAAATTCTTGAAAACGTGTAAAATAGCAGTGACAAAATCCTTGAAAACGTGATACACTAGGAAGAACAAGGAAATCAACCGTTCCAAAGGGATGGAGGGAGCGTTTTGAAACGAAAAATCTATGAGGACCTGCTCCGCTGGAAACAGGAAGAAGCAGGACGGACCGCCCTATTGATCGACGGGGCCCGCCGGGTAGGAAAAAGCTACATTGCAGAGACATTCGCCAAAGCAGAATACAAGAGCTATCTGGTGGTCGATTTCAACCGGGTCAGTCAAGCCGTGACCGACCTTTTTCTGAACTACATGGACGATCTGGATCTCTTTTTCCTGTATCTGTCCAACTATTACAATGTCAAGCTTTATCCCAGGGAGACGCTCATCATTCTGGATGAAGTGCAGCTGTTTCCCAAAGCGCGGGCTGCCATCAAATACCTGGTCGCAGATGGAAGATATGACTACATCGAGACCGGCTCCCTGATGAGCATTCGCAAAAATGTACAGGACATCGTGATCCCCTCGGAAGAGCGG
>SFHQ01000019.1 GCA_004556345.1 Clostridiales bacterium
GGAATTAGAAAATCTGTATGAGTGAAGATGCAGAGACCATAAATGGAAAGGAGGCTACTATTACCGCCATAGCCAGCATAATACTGATTGACTTTTTCATTTTGTTGACTCCTTTTCTATCACTCATACAGATTTTCTAATTCCTATCTGAGAAATATCCCAAAATAGAAATACCTGCTCCAATTATTACAAGGGCCGCAGACAACTCCTTTCCATACTCTGCTAATGCAATTGCAACAAGCAGGACCGTATTACCTAACAATATCGTGTTCACTGAATCTTTATTTTTTATACTACACACCTCCCACATGATTGACCTTTTAAGATTTTCTTAAGCATAAGTAAGTTTTATTTTAATTCTTTTTTGTATTTTTATAATATACGAGTTTTTTATACTTGTCAATATATTTTTTGCAATTCGGAATAATGACATATTATTTATTCTGTATTTCTTTATCCCTCCATCCATATACATACTTCCGACAAAAAATTCACTTTTTTTCTATCTTTTTTGAAAAAAATGACCACGAAGAGTTTTTATCTCCGTGGTCATTCCTTCGTACTATATAAAATTTGCTAAAGTTATCTTCAGTCCTCCAGCTCGTTTTCGCGGATGCGCAGGGCGCCGGTGGGACAAGCCTCGGCGCACTCCAGGCAGTTCAGGCAGTCCTTGATGGCGTCGCTCTTCTGGAACTCCGGCCGAATGACCGTGGAGAAGCCGCGGCCCACCAGACCCAGCAGGCTCTTGCCCACCACTTCGTCGCAGATGCGGACGCACTGGTTGCAGAGGATACACTTGCCCTGGTCCCGCTCGATGGCGACCAAGCGCTTCTCCTTGAAGCTGGGGTGGATCTTGCCGCAGCCGTTGCCCCGCAAGCGGGCGATATACTCCGGCTGAAGCTCATACAGGTTGGCGCAGCGGATGAGCTTACACTCGGTGAAGTCGAAGCAGCCGCAGTCCAGGCAACGGGAGGCCTCGGCGCGGGCCTGGGCCTCGGAGAAGCCGAGGTTGATCTCCTCGAAGTCGTGCTTGCGCTCCTCCGGATCACGGGTGGGCATCTTGGCGCGGGGCAGCTTGATGAAGTCCTTGTAATCCTCCGGAGACACGTCGCGGACGGAGAGGTAGGTCTTCTGGTAAGGCACCTGAACGCCATGCAGGTACAGGTCCACGACCTTGGCGCAGCGGCGGGCCTCGCCGATGGCTTCGATGGCGATGGAGGCACCCCGGTTGGTGGCGTCGCCCACGGCGAAGACGCCCTCCATGGAGGTGCGGTAGCTGGTCTCGTCGGCGGCGATGATGCCCTTCTTGTTCAGCTCCACACCCTCGAACCCGGCGACGTTGACCTTCTGGCCGATGGCACCGATGACGCAGGTGACGGGCAGCATCTCGAACTTGCCGGGGACGGGCACGGGGCGGCGGCGGCCGCTCTCGTCCGGCTCACCCAGCTCCATGACCTGGAGCTTGATCTCCTTGACCTTGCCGTTCTCGCCGATGATCTCGGCGGGGTTGGTCAGGAACTTATAGACCACGCCCTCTTCGCGGGCTTCGTCGATCTCGATCTGCTCAGCAGGCATCTCCGCCTCGGTGCGTCGATAGACGACATAGACCTCTTTGGCCCCCAGACGCACGGCAGTGCGGCAGGCGTCCATGGCGGTGTTGCCGCCGCCGACCACGGCGACCTTGTCGCCGATGTCGGGCTTCTCGCCCATGGCGACCTGACGCAGGAAGTCGATGCCGCCCATGACGCCCTCCAGATCCTCACCGGGGCAGCCGATGGGCATGCTGGACCAGGCACCGATGGCCAGGACCACGGCATCATACTGGCTCTTAAATTCCTCGAAGGACATCTGTTCGCCGATGCGGAAGTTGTTCTTCATTTCTACGCCCAGGGAGGCGATCTCGTCGATCTCCTGATCCAGGACTTTCTTGGGCAGACGGTACTCCGGGATGCCATAGCGCAGCATACCGCCCATCTGGGGCATGGAGTCCACGACGGTCACGCGGTTGCCCTTCAGGGAGAGGTAATACGCTGCGGTCAGGCCGCCGGGGCCGCCGCCGATGACGCCCACCCGCTTGCCGGTGGCAGCAGCCTTGGGGGGCACATAGCCGCCCGCCGCCAGAACGCGGTCAGCGGCGAAATATTTCAGGTAAGCGATGGAGATCGACTGCTCCACCATCTGCCGGCGGCAGCCGCCCTCACAGGGGTGGGGGCAGACGCGGCCAATGGACGCCGGGATGGGCAGGCGCTCCTTGATGATGCGGACGGCCTCCTTGTCGTCACCCCGCGCGATGGCCTGGACATAGCCCTGGGCGTTCACGCTGGCCGGACATTTCAAGACGCAGGGACCGCGGCAGTCGCCGTCGTGGTCGCTCATGAGCAGCTCGATGCTGGTCTTCCGGGTGCGGACAACGCGCTCGGACTCGGTGTAGATGACCTGACCGTCCTGGGCTTCCGTGGCGCAGGCCCGCAGGAGCTTGGGGCTGTTCTCGGCTTCCACCACGCACAGGCTGCACCCG
Source organism: Clostridiales bacterium (assembly GCA_004556345.1). GTDB lineage: Bacteria > Bacillota > Clostridia > Oscillospirales > Oscillospiraceae > Evtepia. The sequence goes on from SFHQ01000019.1 coordinate 2,519, forward strand.
CCGTAATGCTTCAGTTCGCTGTTGTGACAGAGGTTCGGGATCTCGATGCCGTTGTTCTGCGCCACCTCCAGGATGGTTTGCCCGGCGCGGCCGGAACACACTCTGCCGTTGATGGTCAGCTTGATTCTTGCTTTCATGTGACTCATGTGATGTCCCCTCCCCTCTTAGTCTACCACGATGGCGTCGAACTTACAGGAGCTGACGCACTGCTTACACTTGATGCAGGAAGACTGGTCAATGACATGGGGCGTCTTCCGCTCCCCGCTGATGCACTCCACAGGACACTTCCGGGCGCAAACCGTACAGCCCTTACACTTGGTCGGGTCGATGGAGATCTTCAGCAGTGCCGAGCACTCGTGGGCGGGACATTTCTTGTCCCGGATGTGTGCCTCATACTCATCCCGGAAATACCGGATGGTGGTCAGCACCGGGTTGGGGGCCGTCTGGCCCAGGCCGCACAGGGAGCCGTCCTTGATGCTCACGCACAGCTGCTCCAGCATCTCGATGTCGCCCTCCTGACCCTGGCCGTCGCAGATGCGGTTCAGGATCTCCATCATGCGGGTGGTGCCGATCCGACAGGGCACGCACTTGCCGCAGGATTCGCGGGCAGTGAAGTCCAGGAAGAAGCGGGCGATGTTCACCATACAGGTGCTGTCGTCCATGACGACCATGCCGCCGGAGCCCATGATGGCACCCGTGGCGGAGAGGGCCTTGTAATCAATGGGGGTGTCCACCAGATCGGCCGGGATACAGCCGCCGGAGGGGCCGCCCATCTGCACGGCCTTATAGGAACGGCCGTTCTTGATGCCGCCGGCGATGTCGAAAATGACATCCCGCAGGGAGTTGCCCATGGGCACCTCCACCAGGCCGCCCCGCTGGACCTTACCGGTCAGGGCAAAGACCTTGGTGCCCTTGGAGTTCTCCGTACCCATGGCGGCAAAGGCCGCGCCGCCGTTGTTGATGATCCAGGCGACGTTGGCAAAGGTCTCCACGTTGTTGATGTTAGAGGGCTCGTTCAGATAGCCGCTCTGGGCGGGGAAGGGGGGCTTCAGGCGGGGCATGCCGCGCTTGCCCTCCATGGATTCGATCAGGGCCGTCTCCTCGCCGCAGACGAAGGCGCCTGCGCCGATCTTGATGTTCAGATCACAGGAGAAGCCGCTGCCCAGAATATTCTCACCCAGCAGGCCGCGGCTCCGGGCCTGCTCGATGGCGTTGCCCAGCCGTTCCACGGCCAGAGGATACTCCGCGCGGATATACACATACATGTCGCTGGCACCGATGGCGTATGCGCCGATCAGCATACCCTCGATCAGGCTGTGGGGGTCGGACTCGATGACGGCACGGTCCATAAATGCACCGGGGTCGCCCTCGTCGGCGTTGCAGATGAGGTGCTTGTGCTCCCCCTCGGCGTTGCGGGCGGCGTTCCACTTAAACCAGGTGGGGAAGCCAGCGCCGCCGCGCCCAGCCAGGCCGGAGACCTTGATCTCCTCGATGACCTCTTCGGGGGTCATGTGCAGGGCCTTGTCGATGGCCTTGTAGCCGTCCTTCTTGATATAATCGTCGATGCTGGTGGGGTCCACCACGCCGCAGTGGCGCAGGGCCACGCGCTTCTGCTTCTTCAGGAAGCGGGCGTCCTCGTCGCTGATGAACATGGCCTCCAGCTTGGAGAAGTCTTTTTTCCGAACGGCTTCCACGATGCCCAGCGCGTCGGTCTCGGTGACCTTCACCAGGCGGTGGAGGAGCTTCTCCCCCTCGTAGATATCGACGATGGGCTCCAGATAGCACATGCCAATACAGCCGGTGGTCTCGACGGTGAAGCTGTCGGTGGCGGTCATGTGACCGGCCAGGACCTTGGCCACCCGGCCGGCACCGGCAGACACACCGCAGCTGCCCTGTCCGACCAGGATGCGGATGCCCTCGCCGGACTCGCGCTGGCGCAGCTGACGCAGGATGTTGATGGTCTTTTCGGGGGTGAGGTTCCCATAGGTGTCGCCGTTGATCATCATGACGGGGGCCAGGGAGCAGCAGCCAAGACATGCCACTTCGTTCAGGGTGAACATCCCGTCCTCGGTGGTCTCACCGTTGTGGATGCCCAGCTCCTGGGTGATGGCCGCCCGGATGCGGTCAGAGCCGTTGACGTGGCAGGCCGTGCCGTCGCACAGCATGATCTGATAGATCCCCATGGGCTTGAGGCGGAAATAGCTGTAGAAGGTCGCAACACCCATGACCTTGGCCGGGCTGTTGCCCGTGCGCTCAGCCACATGATAGATCACTTCCTGGGGCAGGTAGCCGTAGATGGCCTGGGCCTGCTGCAGGATCATGATGAGGCTGGTGGAGTCGTCCTGGTACTGGCGGAGCACACCCTCCATCAGGGACAGATCGACACCTGACTTGAACTCGGTCATTATTTTCACTCCTTTTGATTTGGGGTAAAATCACTTATTTTTCTCGTTTTTGCAGTTTTCTTATCTTATCTTTCATTTTCCCCAAAGAACATAAAAACATTATCGAGTAAATTATAGCCCCACTCGACGCCTTTTGCAAGTGGAATTCCCCGACAATGGCAAGGAATTTGTGTCATTTTCCCTCACAATTTTGTCAATTCATCAAAAATCCAGTAAGCCGTCTCTTCCCCGTTGGTCCTTTTTGCAAGAAAATCTTGCAAATGAAAAGAGCCTTGGTCCCCCAAGGCTCTTTTTTGCATTTTTTAATTCATTTGTTCCAAATGTCTTATTTTGGTGGCGTTTGCTGTGTTTTCCGTCACACACTGTGCTTCACGCGGTCCCGTTCTTCGGCCCGCTTGGCGTTGTTGAAGCGGTCCAGCGTGCCCACCAGATAGCCGGTGATGCGGCGGATGCGCTCGAAAGGCACGTCGTCCTCATGCCGGCCGCAGCCAGGGCACTGGTCCCCGATGATGCCGGAGAAGCCGCACACAGGGTCCCGGTCCACAGGGTGGTTCACCGAGCCGTAGCCGATGCCCTTCTCCTTCATGCAGCGGATGACCCGCTCGAAGGCGTCCAGGTTCTCCGTGGGGTCGCCGTCCATCTCGATGTAGCTGATGTGCCCGGCGTTGGTCAGGGCGTGATAGGGTGCCTCGATGGAGATCTTATCATAGGCAGAGATGGGATAATACACCGGCACATGGAAGGAGTTGGTGTAATAATCCCGATCCGTCACGCCAGGGATGATGCCATACTTCTCTTTATCGATCTTCACGAACCGGCCGGACAGCCCCTCCGCAGGGGTGGCCAGCAGGGAGAAGTTCAGGTGACGTTTTTCGCTCTCCTGGTCCATTCTGGCCCGCATGTGGCCGATGATCTCCAGGCCCAGCACTCTGGCCCGCTCGCTCTCGCCGTGGTGCTCGCCAATGAGCGCCTTCAGCGTCTCCGCCAGGCCGATGAAGCCCACGGACAGGGTGCCGTGCTTCAGCACCTCCCGGACCTCGTCGTTCCAGTCCAGCTTGTCCGAGTCGATCCAGACGCCCTGGCCCATCAGGAAGGGGGCATTCTTCACTTTCTTTCGGCACTGGAACTCAAAGCGCTCCATGAGCTGGTCGATGCACAGGTCGATCATCCGGTCCAGGCTCTCGAAGAAGAGGTTGATGTCCCCCTTGGCCTTGATGCCCAGCCGGGGCAGGTTGATGGTGGTAAAGGAGAGGTTGCCCCGCCCGTTGCAGATCTGGCGGTCGGGGTCCACCACGTTCCCGATCACGCGGGTGCGGCAGCCCATGTAGGCGATCTCCGTCTCCGGGTGGCCCTCTTTATAATATTGCAGGTTAAAGGGTGCGTCCACAAAAGAGAAGTTGGGGAAGAGCCGCTTGGCCGAGCAGCGGATGGCCAGCTTGAACAGGTCATAGTTCGGCTCACCGGGGTTGTAGTTCACGCCCTCTTTCACCCGGAAGATCTGGATGGGGAAGATCGGCGTCTCCCCGTTGCCCAACCCGGCTTCCGTGGCCAGCAGGATGTTTTTCATGACCATCCGGCCCTCCGGGCTGGTGTCCATGCCGTAGTTGATGGAGGAGAAGGGCGTCTGGGCGCCGGCGCGGGAGTGCATGGTGTTCAGGTTGTGGATGAGCGCCTCCATGGCCTGGTAGGTGGCCCGGTCGGTCTCCTTCACGGCCCGGTAATGAGCAAAGCTCTGGCACTTGCGCATCTCGGCCTCGTTCTGGCTGTAATGCTCCAGCAGGAAGGGCAGCTCAGCGTCAAAATAGGCCTGGCAGTCCTCCAGCTTGGGGTACAGGCCGGTGTCGGCCTCCAGCTTCTGGATGTTGGCCTTGATCTCGCTTTCGGGGTCGGCCTGGTCCTCCAGCAGCATCATGGCGCGGGCCAGGTTCTGGCGGTAGATGCGCTTAAAAGTCTTCCGCACGCCGATGGCCATGGAGTAATCAAAGTTCACAATGGCCTGGCCGCCGTGCTGGTCGTTCTGGTTGGACTGGATGGCGATGCAGGCCAGAGCGGAATAGGAGGCGATGTCGTTCGGCTCCCGCAGCGTCCCGTGCCCCGTGGAAAAGCCCCCGTCAAAGAGCTTGATGAGGTCGATCTGGGTGCAGGTGGTGGTGCCCATGGGCGCAAAATCCATGTCATGGATGTGGATGTCGCCGTTGGCGTGGGCGCGGGCGTGCTCCGGGTTCATCACGAACATCTGGTAGAACTGCTTCGAGCCCTCGCTGCCATACTTCAGCATGGTGCCCATGGCAGTGTCGCCGTCGATGTTGGCGTTCTCGCGCTTGATGTCGCTGTCCTCGGCGGTGGAGAAAGTGATGTCCTCATAGATCTTCATGAGGCGGGTGTTCATCTCTCTGGCGCGGCTGCGCTCGGAGCGATAGAGGATGTAGGCCTTGGCCGTCTGCACATAGCCGTTGTCCATCAGCACCCGCTCCACGATGTCCTGGATGTGCTCCACGTCGGGGCAGGGGCCGCCCTCCACCTCCAGCACCGAAGCCACTTCGTGGGCCAGCTTGGCAGCAGTGTCGTCGTAGCCGGGTTTATAGGTGGCCTGAAAGGCTTTGTTGATTGCGTCGGCGATCTTATTCTCATGGAAGGGGACCACCCTTCCATCCCGTTTGCGAATCTGCTGCACCGTGGTCATCGGGCCTTCCTCCTTACTATAATCATTAATCACATTATCTTGTGTGTTTTGAAAGAGAAACACACAAGATAATGTGTGTTTCTCTTTCAAACATCCATAATGATAGCACCTAGTGTTATCTCAGTCAAGTCTTGACATCTTAGATTTTTGCACAAAAATCTCCGTTCATCTGTGACATCGACACACTTCTTTCTGGTTAGATTTTTTTCTTTTTTCCAGAAGTCCTTGCGTACCAATCACTCCAAGCTCTGAAAAAATTTTTATAGCCCTGCACAAACACCCTCACGCCGTTTCCGCAAAGCGATACTCCACCTGAAGGTGGCAGGGCAGGATCGCCTCCACCCGTTCCTTCCGCCTTGCGAAGTCCTCCGGCACCCCCACGACCCCCGGAAAGGACACCGCCACCACCTGTTTTGTCTCCGTCTCTTCCACCACCGCCGGGATGCCGCAGCCCCGCAGGGCATCGTTCATGGCCGCCAGCGTAAACGCCCCATTGCCGATGCGCAGCAGCGCCGCGAGGGTCTCCCGCAGGGTCTCTGGGTCCTCCTGGTCCCGCTCCCGGCCCAGCAGCTCCAGCACCCGGTCCAGGCCCTCTCCCTGGGCCGTGGTCAGGTTCATTTCCTGCTGTAAGCTGGCCAGCGCATCGGCCACACCGTCCAGCGCTGCGCCCTCGCTCTGCAATTCGCCCCACTGGAACGAGCCCTCCCAGCGGTACACGCCCAGCGGCTCCAGCAGGTCCCTCAAATTTTGTCCATGGTTCATCGCAGTTCCTCCACGGAGAGCTTCCCCAGCACCGGCAGCTGGCCGCGCCCCACCGTCACGTCGTTCACCGGTCCCTGAATTTGATAGTTCGCCACGCCGTCCACGGCAAAAATTTTCTGCCCGATCTGCGCCAGCAGCACGTCCTGCCCCAGCAGGCTCCCGTCAAACCAGGCCCGCAGCGCCGCCTTGACCCGGTCGATGACCGGCCCCGGCAGCAGCCCTTCCTTCGGCTTCACCGAGAGGATCAGGTCCACCGTCACCGTCTCCGGGGCCATTACGTTCACGTCCACCGCGATCTCCCGTTGCTCTTCCAACACGCTCTGGACCTGCTCTACCAGCGCCGTCCCCGGTACGCCGCCCGCGGACGTAATGACCACGTCCACCGTTCCCAGCCCCCGCTTTTTCGGCAACACGTTCACCGCGCACACGCCCTCCACCGCCAGCGTCTGCTGGGCATAGGCCGCAGCGTTGGTCCCGTTGGGCAGCTGACGATAGGTCGCCAGAATGCGGGCGCGAAACGCTTCGTCCTCCTCTTCCTCTCGTCCGCCGGTAAACGCCGCCGGATTCGTGCAGGCCGCGATCCCTGCCGGGGCCACCGACATGGTCCGAATGAGGCCCGCCGCCGTGTTCCCGCTGGGTCCAGCCTCCACCGCCTGGGCCAACACATCCACCGACAGGCTCCCCGCCGAAAGCACCGCTTCCTCCACCGTCTCAAAAGCCACCTGTCCTGCCGTCAGGCCCACCGTCCCCTTGGGGATGGGCAAGTCCTCCCCCGCTGCCACCTGCACGGAAAAGCGGAGCTTCCCCTCCGCTTTGGTCGCCGCCTGCCGGGTCAGGCCCCGCAGAAACCCGTGCTTGTCCAGCGCTTCCCCCGTGGCCGTCTGGGGGAAGCACTGCTTTCGGGTCCAGTCCAGCTCTGCGTACAGCCCATAGACCTGCGCCGCCAGCGCATACAGGCGCACCGCCGCCTCCCCCGCCACGGCCTCCATGCCCGTCTGCTGGGCAAAAACCTCCGTCATCTCCTGATACAGTTCCTCTGCCGTTTTCATGCTCTCGCTCCTTCCTCTTCGCTGCTCAAGTCCCGATCACAAGGTCGCTGGCGTCCAGGGTCACGTCCAGACGCTCGTCTTCCCAGGCCACGGAGACCGTCAAGGTCTGCGACTCCTCCTCCCAGACCGCCCCCAGCACCCGTAAGTCCCGCTCCCCGGCCAATGCCTCCGCCGCGTAGCTGGCCCCCAATGCGCCCCGCGCCGAGGGCTTCTCCCGAAAAATCTGATAGAGCCGGCTCCCCACCTCCGGCAGCAGCGGAAATTTCCCCCGCCGGGCCGTCAATAGAAAGTACACCCGCTCCAAGACCGCCTCGGCCCCACTGGCCGAGGCAAAGCCGCCCACGCCGTCTGGCACATAATCGCCGTTTCGCAGCTTCGCCGCCGTCATACTTCCATCTCCTTCCCGTTCACCGAAAGGCTGCCTGCGATCTCCACCGGCCCCATCAAACAGATGCGCCCATCCGCCGTCAGCCGAATGCCCACGCCATTCTTCACCGAAAGAAACACCTCCCCCGCCGGGACCTTCTGCCCCGCCGGCGTTCCCACGATGCAGGGCGCCCCCTCCGCTCCGCCCTTCACCACCAGGACGGTATCCCCCCGCTTCGGTGTCCAGTGATACCCGCCGGGCAGACACAGTGCCACGTCCCGCCGCTCCCCGGCCAGTGCCACCCCCGCCGGGGCGCCGGGGACCGTCACCTGCCCCAGCTCTGCCGTCGTCTCTTCCAGTTCCGTCTGTCTCCGCTGTGACAGCCACATAAAAATCGACCTCCTTGTTTCCACAAAATTCAAAGCACCGCGTCAGGCTTTCCCAACGTCAGCTTCGTCGCGCACCCGCGCTCTCCCAGCGTCACCTGGCTCTCCCGCACCCGCCACCGGCCCGGACCCTTCCAGCCCGGCAAAGCCAGCTGCACCAGATCCCCCGGCCATGCCGCAAAGGGGAGGGCCACCGTCACTGCTGCGGTCTTCCGCTCCGCCGCCGACCGGTCCAGCTGAAACTGCGCCCGGTATCGTCTGGCCTGATACCCCGTGTCTCTCGGCAGCAGCAGGACCCGGCTGCACCGCCCGCCTTCCCGCCGAAAGGCCGCGTTCTCCACCGTCTGCCGCACCAGCCCCGTCACGTCCTTCACCGTCACCTGGGACAGCACACCATATCGCTTGTCCCGCCAAACGACTTCCGTCACCGGGCTGGTCCCGTCCAAAGATAGCACCGTCCGATCCTCCCAGCCGTGCAGCGCCAGCTGCCCCGTCCGGGTAAAGCGTGGTGTCGCCCCGCCGTGGTAGCGGGCAAAGTCATACAGCACCTTCCAGCAGCTGCTCCCCGACCCCACCGAAAACCCCGCCGCCGCAGGCAGCGAGACCGGCTTTGCCAGCCGGATCCCAAAGGGCGTCACATACCGCCGCAGGATCTCCCCCAGCGTCGCCTGCCCAAAGTCCGCCGCCTCCGCCTGGTTGTCCAGCAAGAGCGCCTGCAAGCCTCGCCCGGAAAGCTCCGCCACGCACCCCTCCTCGGACCAGCGCACCTCGCACTCGTCCACCACGCCAACAAAGCACAGGGCCCCGTCGTGAAACACCTGCATCCGCGTCCCCGCCGCGAGCGTCTCCTCCTGCCCCACGCTCCAAAGCGTCTTGACCCAAAAGCTGTCACAGGGCGACCCCAGCCCATAGTCCAGCCGCCACGCCACGGGGCTCGGCAGCGTATACGCCTTGCCGTCATAACAGTTCAGCCGCCATTCCGTCATCTCCGCTCCCTCCCTTCACTTCACGCGCAGCCGTTCACCTGCCGAGATCCGGTTCGGATTTTTCAGCTGAGGGTTCCATACCAACAGCTGTCCCAAGGTCATCCCCCGGCTCTGGGCGATCCCCCAAAGCGTCTCTCCCTGGGTCACGGTATGATACTCCGCCCCGGCAGCCGCGCCGCCATTCCCCGCAGAGCTTGGTGCCGCAGGCTTCGAGACAGCGCCTGGCGTTTTCTTCTGCCCCACCGGTACCAGCTTCTGGCGGTACCGGTTCTCATCCTCCCAAAATGTAAACGTGTACCGCACATAGTCCTGCTTCGGCTCCTGGGCCAGTGCCAGCCCCACAAAATAGACGTTGGCGCTCTGCCACACCGGATGGATCAGCATCCCCGGCCCCTCCTGATAAAAAACAGATGCCAGCTTCCGAAACTCGTCATAGGCCTCCGGCCCGAAAAACTCCCCCTCGCCCTCCATCACCCGTCGGGTCAGCCCCAGGTTCTGCAGCGCATACCGCCCAAAGGGCACCTTCTGCACCGCCACCTGCCGCTGATACGTGATGCGATACGTCCGGGGATTGTGGGGCCATACATAGCTCTTATACTGCATCGGCGTCAACGCCACGCCCTTCCCTCCTTTCACAAATCAAAACGCTTAATACAGCGAAAACCCACCGTCATACCGCCGCGCATCCCGCTGCACCGCCCGGTCCAAATGTTCCACTGTCTCCGCCCGCTGCGACCAGCCGGGCAAAGCCAGCGGAACCACTTGCCCCCGTTCTTCTCCCAGAACCAGCCGTTCCACCCGCCCGACCTTCCCCATCGCCGCATACAGCGCCCCCCGCGCTGCCTGCTTCGTCTGGCGTTCCGCCAACGCCATGGGGAGCACAGCTTGCTCTTCCGCCAGCGGCCCGGACGAACTCTCTCCTGCCGTACCCCCGCCCGCTTCCCGCTGCTCCGTCCAAACCATCCGCGCTCCGTCGTTCTCGATCTGTTTCCCGCTGGTCTGGCCCGCAGAGCTTCCTCCTTCCGCCTCCTCGCCCTGCTTCGTTCTTCTCTGCCTGCTCACGCTCTGCGCCGGAGCCGGCACCACCACGTTCTCTTCCTCGGAAAGCCAGTCCTCCAAATAGTTCCTCATGCCAAGCCTCCCTCCTTCAGCCGTGCATACCGCGCCCAGTCAAACCCGGCGTTTTCCTCTCGGACGACAGCCCCAGTCTCCTGCCCGCACACCGGGCACCGGGCCTGCTCCAGCTTCGCCCGGCAGCTGGGACACAGGGCCGCTTCCGCCTCTTCCTCGTCCAGCAGCAGCTGCACCGCGCACCAGAGATAATCCTCCTCCGTCATCTCCCGCACCCGCTGCTCCGTGGGCAGCGCCCCAAAGGTTTTCAGCACCCGCCACTTCAGCCGCTGTCTCGGCTGCGCCGCCAAACTGGCCTTGAGTGCGTCCAATCGTTTCTCTCCCAGCCCAAGCCCCACGCCCTTCTCCCGGCGAAACGCAGCCCAGCGCTCTGCCAAGGCTTCAATTTCTTCCGCAGACAGCCCGTCCAGCACCGCACGCCCATCCGCATACACCCGCTCGCCTGCACAGACCAGCGCCCGCGCCACCAGACAGGCGTTGGCGCAGAGCGGCAGGTCCATCTCGTTCACCGCCAGCTCCATGGCCTCCCGCCGGACCTGCATCTCCTCCGTCTCCGTCAGCAGCCGCAAGGCCCGGCCCCCCTCTAAAGGGAGCAGGGCCGCCGGAGCCGATACCTTCAACCAATCCGGGGTCTTCTTCATGCCGTCTCGATCCTCCTTCCGGCCACCACCGTGACCTTCTCCACCACGGAAGCGCCCAGCGCCCCCGTCTCGCCGATCTTGCTCCACTGGCACCCGCTGTAAATGACCCGTCGGTCCGGCTTGCAGATGACCAGGCTGAAATCCTCCAAGTCATAAAAATTGATGCCGTCTGCCAGCGCCTCATCCGTGGCATACATGCGCGTCAGCTCCAGCACATGCTTGCTCTGCCCCGGAATGGTCGCCACCGGCTCCTTCTCGCCAAAGGCCTCCACCGTCGTGCTGCTCCGGGTGGTCTGCGCCGTGTACCCCTGCACCACCGCCACCTTCTTTCCGTTGACCTCCAAATAAATATCCCGACTGGTCGGGATCATGTTTACCGCCATGTCACAGCCTCCTTTCTCACACCGTCACCTCTGCGCTCAGCCAGATCTGATCCATCCCATGGGTCACCGTAAATCCGAATGTCACAAGGCAGATCCCCGGCTCGTCCGCCAGCGCCGTCACCTCCACCGCGTCGTACCCGGTGATGACCTCCGCCGCCAGCTTCCGCTCCAGCACTTCCACCACGAGGGACTGCACCGCCCCCCTCGTCTGGGCCGTGTTCTTCGCTCTGGGGAATCTGGCCCGCAGCGCCTCCCGCACGCCGGGGATCACGTCGTCTACCACCAGAATGGTCGTGAGGTCCCGCCAGGTCTGGTCGCTGGCCTGTCCCGTTTTCGTCCGGGTCGTCACGCCCCGGATCACCCAGCAGCTGCCGCCCACGCGCTCCACCGGCGTCACGCCGCCACGGATCAGCGCATCGACCTCACTCTCGTCCAATCGCTTCTCCAAGGCGGAAATGCCCTGCAATTCCGCCCCGCCCAAAGGCAGCGCCGGGTCACTCCCGCCGCAGATGGCTCCCGCCACCGCCGCGGCCACCCACGCGCCGCCCGCCTCCTGCGAGACCGCCGGAGCCACCAAAACGACCCGCTCGCTGTTCAGCTCCCCGGCCCGTTTGACCAGCGCCTCTGCCGTCTCCCCAGCGGCTCCGGCAACGACAGCGATGCGCTCTCTTCGTTCCGCCGACGCGCTCATCACGCTGTCTCGCAGTTTCTGCTGCACCGCCAGCTTCTCGCTGTCGCAGACCACGACGTTCACGCCCTCCTGCTCCTGCACCAGGGCAAACGCCGCGGCATAGCCGCTCTCCTCCGCCACCGGCACCGCCAGCACCCGCGCCGCGCCGTTGGCCAGTAAGATCTTCACCAGCGCCGTCAGCCCATCCTCTGCGCCAAAGGTTTCTGCTGCCTGCCGGTAGCTTCCCAGGGCATACAGCGTCCCCGCCGTTCCCTTCCGGCTCTCGGCGATCACAGCCGCTATCCCCCGCCGGTTCCCCCGCTGGGCCGCCGCCGTGGCCGTGTAGGCAGAATACACCCCCGGCCGCTCGTGGTTTGTCACTCGTTCCATTCTTTCACTTCTCCTTTCACGCGGAAGCCCACCAATGCCCCGCTCTCGCTCGTCACCGCCGTCAGCATTCCCCGGCAGACGGCTTGTAGCTTCCCGCGAAAGCTCCCGCTCTCCCGGTCAAAGCCCGTCTCACCCACGGACCACTTCTCCACCGCAAACCCCTCCGGTCCGCCCCGCAGAAACGCCTCTGCCACCCGGTCCACTAAGGCCCGGCAGCCACGCTCGCCGTCCTGCCTGGGACTGTACAGCGTCACCAAAAATTTCACGCTCACCTTCTGCCCAAACGCCTCCGTCCAGCTCCTGGTCTCCGCGTCGTACCGCTGCCCCAGATAGTTCTGAAACCCGGCGCTGCCTGCCTCGACCTCCTTCACCTGCACCACCGCCAGGGGCGCCGTCAGCGCCCCCACCCGGTCCTTGGGCCAGGCCGTCATGCTCTCCACGCCCTGGGCCGTGAGATAGTCCGTCATCGCCTGCCGCAGCGCCGCAAGGCCATGCACTCCCGTCAAGCCGCATCCTCCTCTCTCCGCCGCAGGGCCGCCTGCCAGCAGATGCTCTCTTCCCCGGCCCTGAGCTTCCTGGCGTTCACCACGTCATAGCGCCGCGCCTTCCACTGCAAAACAAGCGGTCCCTCCGTGTCAAATGGCAGCGCCGCCTCCGCCAGGCAAAGCCCCTTCTCCTGCCGGGAAACGCCCCGCTCCGTCGGCACCCACTGCCATTCCCGGTCCAGCACCGGCCGCACCACGGCCAGCCCCTCGCCCAGACACCGACCGTCCTTCCAAAGGGAAATGGCCACGCCATACTTGGCCAGCACCGTCCGAACATATCCACCAAACGTTGTTCTCAACCCTCCACCTCCCAAAAGGCAAATCCCTCGTCTCTGGCATAGGGGGCCATCAGCCGCTCCGCCTGCCGCCGCAGGGCGTTGGCGCTCTCCTCCGCCGTCTGTCCTTCCGTTTCCCGCACCGAGAGGTCCCCTGCGGAAAATGACACCACCCGGCCCGACCCCTGTTCCCAGGCCGTCTCCATGGCCGCCAGCGCCCCCCAGGCACAGGCCACCGTCAGCGCGTCGCCGCAGTCCTCCTCTGTCACGCCCTCGCGCAGCCGTCCGCGCCAAGCGCCCAGTTCCCCGGCGCACAGGACGGAGAGGATCTTCTCCTCCCCGTCCGTCATGGCCCGCCCGGCGAGCTCCCTGGCCGCCGCCAGGATCTCCTCCGTCGTCACCGCCATGGCTCAGCCTCCCAGCTTCAGGACCTTGGTCGCATCCTGGAAGATCTTCGCAAAGCCGGAGATGGAGGTGATGGCCGCCCGCTCCAGCTGGCGGTCGATGAGCTTGTCATACTCCACCAACACGTCGCTGGCCCGCACCAGCTCCAGCGCATAGTTCTTGTCCAGGCCCAGGATCGTCCCCGCCGGCACCGCGCTGCTCCGCACCAGGGTCGCACCCATGGGCGTGACCAGCTTGCCGGTGCCCTGGAAGGTCAGCCCCGCCGTGCCGTCCTGCATCTCCTTGAGCTTGAGGATGTCCGCCATCGCGTCGCCCACCACCAGGGTGTTGAGCGCATAGGGCGCAAACTGGCTCCAAAAATCCACCAGCGCGTCGTAGCTCAGCGTCCCCGCCGTGCCGGAGATGGGGCCGCTGCCCACGGTAAAGACCTGGGCGGCGTTGTCGTTCCCGTCGCCGTTCATCAGCACATCGATGGCGTCCGCCGCGTGCATCCGGTTGATGTACGCGCCGATCTGCCGCAGGGTCACGGAAAACAGGTCCAGTCTCTGGAACTGGATGGCCTCATAGGACGCCACCAGCATCCGCCCGCGCTTGTGCAGCCGCACCAGGTTCTCCTGGGCCTTCACCCGGGTCTCCGGGATCACCGCACCCTCCTCCACGCGCTTGAGCTGCTTGGCCTCGTCACCGGGGGTGGAGGCGATGGAGCGGTAGTCCATGCCGCTCACGCGGGTCTCCGCCGCCGTGATCTGGGGCAGGATGTCGGTTTCCTCCATGCCCTGCCGCACGGCTCTGGCCACATACTCCGGGAACAAGACGGCAGACTCCCAGGTGGCGAAAAACTTCGCCACCACATCGCTCTCGCTGCCCTTGACCCGAATGCCAAAGCGCTTGAGCTGACGCTGGAACGCATCCAGATGCTCCAGCGGCGTGCCCTTGTACTGCTCCGAGGGGTCGCACTGCTCCAGCACCTTGGTGAAGCTGCGCCCCGCCTCGCTGTACATTCCCTTGTCCAGCTTCACGGTCTCATACTGATATGCCATACACACAGTCTCCTTTCTCTCCCCTGTCCTCACAGGAACAAGTCCACGGTCTTCTTCTCGCTGTCTCGCGCCACCACCAGGCACATCCGGCCGCTCTCGCCGCTGCCTGCGGCCCGCAGGCAGCCGGCGCTGTCGGCCACCAGCGCCGTCCAGCCCAGCGCCGGAGCGCTGGTGCCGCTGTACTGCACCGTCACGAAGCCCTTCAGCTGCACCGCCGCGTGTCCATCCCGGGCGTGCAGGGCCACCCCCACGGGCATCTGCCCGGAGGAGGCGTTCTTCACGCTCCCCTCGCCGCCCATCACCACCGGCTTTCCGGCGGTCACATCTCCCGCCAGAAACGTCACGACCAGCCGGTCGATCCCCTCAAATGCTACGCTCATGTCAAAATACCTCCTATTTGTTGATGCTGTTGTCGTCTCTTGCGCGGACTCAGATCACAAAGGACCCGTCATCCCCGCCGTTCTGCCCCGTGCCGCGTGCATACCGCAGCTGCACCGGCAGGCCCAGTCCCTGGCCCAGCTTCTCCTCCAGGCTCTTTTTCATCTCCTCCAAGGCTTCCGCGTCCAGCTTTTCGGTCAAGCTGCGCAGCTGCTCGCCGCGCAAGCCAAAGTCCGCCAGCAGCCCCAGCCGGACCACCTCCTTTCGCAGGGTGGACAGATACTGTCTCCCTGCCGCCGCTTCTTGCTCCAGGCGGTCCAGTTCCTTCTGCCAAGCGCCGTCCCGGTCGGCCCAGGCCAGCACCTGCCGCAGGCTGCCGCCCTTGGGCGCCCAGCCCTTCACCACGCCCGCCATTGGCTGGGCCGGCACCGCCACAAAGGACCACTCATAGGCGTCCACCGGCTCCGCCAGCCGCACGATGCACCGCTTGCCCTCATAGAGTCTCCCCTTCTCATGGCTGCACAGGCTCCGGTCGTGAATGTCGTTCCCGCAGATGGAGCAAACGCTCCGCGCCACGGCGCAGCTCACGCTGACCTCCTTCTTGATCCCGCCTTCGATCTCCGCGATCAGGCTCTCGTTCTCCTGGGTCCGCAGCAGATAGGCGTAACCCTTCAGCCAACAGCCCGCCTCGCCGCTCTCCGTCACCACACCAGGCTCTTCCTCCAGCTCCGTGCGATACAGCCGCGCCGCCTGGTCCCTGGCGCTCCAGCTGTGGTCAAAGAGTCCCGTCTTGCCCACGAACAGCGCCGCCAGCCGCTCCAGATCGGCCCGCGCAAAATACTCCGCGTCCCGGTCCGTGTGGTTGTCGCACAGCCGCAGCGCAAAGAAATAAACCTGTTCCTCGGTGAGCTTCGTGCCCAGCAGTTGGTTGAGCGCTGCCAGCTCCCCGGCGTGGCCGTTCTGCTCAGGCTTTGCCTGGGCCTGCTTGTGTACTGTCTCCATCTCCATCCTCCTTCTTCGGTTCGTTCTCACCCTCGTCTGCCCGCCGCGCCAGCTGCGCCGCCTGCTGCCGGTAAAGCTCGGCCTTGGCCATCTCCACCTGGTCCTGCAAGTTGATGGGTTCCCATTCCACCTGGAACGCCGCGTCCAGCCCCTGCAGCCGCATCCACAGCCGACAGATCTTCTCCACCACCGGCGTCAGGGTCCGCCGCAAGGCTGTCAGTTCACTCGTCATAATGTCCGCCTGCTGGCTGCTCATCCGCTCGGTGGAGGACCAGTTCAGCCCCAGCAGAAACGGCGGGATGCCCGTCTGGGCAATGAGCTGCTCCAAAATCAGCCGCACCGGGGCCTGACAGTCGGGGATCTCACACTCGGCCCCAATGACTTTAATTTCCACATCCCCCACCGCCACAAAATCCCGCACCGACCCTCCACGGGTGGCGGACATCGCCTCGCTCCACCCCTTGGCCAGCTGACCGGCTCGGCTCTGCACCTGTCGGGGGTCCAGTCCCTCGCTGCCCGGCTTATAGACCACCGCAAACCGGACGTTCCCCGCCCGCTCCCAGTTGGCCCCCAAAGTCTGCCAGATCTTTAACAGCACCCCGGACAGAAAGGGTAAGCTGTGCAGCAGCGACACCCCATAGGGGTGCTCCGCGTCCGGGTAATACGGCGTAAAGAGCAGCAGCTCCTGCCGGGGCAGCACCGTCATCGACCCATCCGCTTCTTTTCGCGCCAGCTTGCAGGACAACGGGTCCTCCCCCTCCTGGATCTGCACATCGGACACATTCCCGCACAGCACCGCCGCCACGCCGCGTCCGTCCCGCGTGGGCACCACCTCGCCCACAGCCTTCCCGCAGGTCAGCAGGCAGTCCAGATAGCTGTCCAGAAATGCTTGGAGGCCCACCTGGTTCCACCCCACCGGTACCGTCCGCAAAAACTCCGCCAGCCGCTTTTCCAGGCCTTTGTCCGCGCAAGTGACACGCACGCCCCCGGCCAGCCGCACCAGTTTGAGGACCGCCGCGTCCACCACGGGCACGGCCTCCCGAATGGCCCGGTATAGTCCAAAGGCCGGCTCATGCAGCGGCACATATCCGTCGAGGAGCGCAAAGGGATGCCGCTCACTCCCTCTCAGCTGCACCGGACCCGCCGCCGTCTCCTGGCCTGCCGCCCGTCTTTTCCAAATCTTCATGCGGTTCTCTCACTCCTTTCTCGAATCATCCGTCCTCACCACTCCCGCCGTTCCACTGCGCCCACAAAGAACTGCGCTCCGCTCTCCTCCCCCGCCACGATAGTCGCCACGAAGTAGCGGATCTCATCCATCGCGTGGTCGCAGACCTTTTTCACCTTGTCCCGCTCCCCGGACCTGAGGTCCCAGCAATAGGCCCCAAACTCCCGGATGGCGTCCGCGCAGGGCGTACAGATCACGACCTTCCCGCTCTTCAAGGCGTCCGCCGTCAGCCGGATGCCAGACAAGACGTCGTTCTCCGCCTTCTTCACGCTCCACCCCTCCCGCCGCAGCGCCTCCAAAAAGGACGCCGCCGAGGGGTCGGCCACCACGGTCTCGATCTCCCGTCCGCCCGCCAGCGCCCGGAGCCGCTGGACATATTCCTGATCCGTCTGCTGTCGCTTTTCCTCTCTCGCGTCGTAGTAATACTCTTTGACCCGGTACCAGCTCCGCCCAAACTTCCCCCACAGTCCCATGGACGTGGGGTTCAGCGTCCCATAGTCGCAGGAGATGATCCAGCGCTCCGCCGCCCCCTCCGGCGGCGGCACGACCATGCTCTCATCAAAGAAGTCATAGACCAGCCCCTCCGCCGCCGTCCATTCCCCCAGCACGAACCGCCGGTAAAAGGCCCCCTGAAAGGCTCGCTCATACCGTGCCCGCGTCTCCGGGGCCAGCGATGGGTTGTCCTCCATCAAAAACCGCAGATGCAGCGCATTCCGTTCCTCGGCCTTACAGATCCACTCCCGGTAAAACCAATGCCCCGGCCCCGCCGGGTTGCAGGAAAACCACAGCTTGGCCCCCGCCACCGAGCACCGCGCACAGGCCTGCTCCACAAAAGACCTTGGCATCAAGGCCACTTCATCCAGCAGCACCCCCGCCAGCGTGATGCCTTGGATCAGCGCCGCGCTCCCCTCGTCCTTTCCGCCAAAGAGGTAATAGGTGTTCTCCCGCCGGCCGCACCGGATTTTTAATTCTCCCTTGCTGACCTTCTCCTCCCACCGGAACCCCAGCTCCCTCAGCAAAGGCAGCACCCCCGGCAGCAGATTCCGCCGAATGGATTCCCGTGTCTTCCCGCACAGCGCAAACTGCTGCCCCTGAAACCGCGCCATGCTCCACAGCACGAACGACAGCCCTAAACTCAGCGTTTTCCCGCTCCGCACCGCACCGTCGCAGATCAGCGCGTCCCGCCCTCTCTCTGCCGACCCCCTCGTCCACCACCCCAGCACACGCTTCTGCTTCTCGGAAAAGGCCATCGTCAAGCCGGTGTCCCCCCTCCCTTCTCGCCGCCCCGATCCAGCGCCTCCAAAAAGGCCGCCGTCCCAGAGCCCTCTGCGTCTTTCAGCTGCTCCAAGAGCTTCACCAGCACCGCCGCCCGGTCCGTCAGTTTCACTTCCACGGCCCCGTTGCTGCTGCGCTTAAACTCGGTGAGGCACCCCAGGTCCAGCCCGCTCAGGGTCTCCAGCGCCTCTTCTGGCAGATACGCCAGCTTCACCGCGTCGTTGGCCCGCCCCGCCGCCAGCGCCATCATCTGCTGCAACACGGCCTTGCGGTCCACGTTTCGTTTTCTCATCGTTCCAACCTCCTTACACTCACTCCCCTCCACCCCCCTCCAAGTTGCATGAAAACGTGCAACTTCCGAAAATTTTTTTCTTTTTTCGGTTCCGTATGCTACAATAAAGCGACATCCCCCGGAAAGGAGACCCCGCCCATGCCCGAACCAGCCATCACCCTGCACACCCCCCTCACAAAATTTCGCGGCGTCGGCCCCACCCGCGCCGCCGCCCTGGCCAAGCTGGGTCTCCACACCACCGCCGACCTGCTGGCCTACTTTCCCAGGGACTACGAGGACCGCACTCTCCGGGAAAGCATCGCCGTCCTCCCCCCCGACGCCCCCGCTGCCGTCTCCGCCCTCATCGCCGAGCCTCTCCGCACCAGCTACCTCCGTCCCGGCATGGATGTCACCAAGGGCCGCGCCGTGGACCACACCGGCCAGCTCGAGCTGACCTTTTTCAACCAGAGCTACGTCCGCCGCGACCTCCACCCCGGCCAGGCTTACGTCTTCTACGGTCAGGTCACGGTCCACGGCACCCGCCGCCAGATGACGAACCCCCTCTTCGAGCCGGAGGGCAAGTGGGTGCAGATCGGCGGCATCGTCCCCGTCTACCCTCTTACCGCCGGCCTGTCGCAGAACTTTCTGCGTACCCTTCTCCGCACCGCCCTGCCCGCCTGCCTGAGCCAGATCGAAGATCCCCTCCCCCCCGCCCTCCGGGCGGAGCACCAGCTCGTCGGCGCGCAGGAGGCGTATCGCGCCATCCACTGCCCCCCCACCTGGCAGGACCTGCAAGCGGCCCGCCGCCGGCTGATGTTCGAGGAGCTCTTCTGCCTCAACCTGGGCCTGACCTACCTCCGCACCCGCCGCGAGTGCGAATCCGCCCTTCCCTTCCCAAACCAAGACCTCTCGGCCCTCACAGGCAGCCTTCCCTTCCAGCTCACCCAGGCCCAGCGCCGGGCCATCGACGAAGCCGCCGCCGATCTCCGCAAGCCCACCCCCATGAGCCGCTTGCTCCAGGGCGACGTCGGTTCCGGCAAGACCGTCGTCGCCGCGGCCTGCGCCCTCTTCGCCTACCAAAACGGCTGTCAGGCTGCCTTCATGGCCCCCACCGAGCTTCTGGCTCACCAGCACCAGGCCACCTTGGAAACGCTCCTGCGCCAAGCCGGCCTGCGTATCGCCCTGCTCATCGGTTCCATGACCCCCGCCCAAAAGCGCCAGGCTACCGCCGCCCTGGCCGCCGGTGAAATCGACCTTGTGGTCGGCACCCACGCGCTTCTCAGCGAAGGCGTGCAGTTTGCTCGCCTGGGCCTCGTCATCACCGACGAGCAGCACCGCTTCGGCGTCGGTCAGCGGGCGGCCCTGGCCGCCAAATCCGGCGGCACCCTCCACCCCCACGTCCTCGTCATGTCCGCCACGCCCATCCCCCGCACCCTGGCCCTCATGCTCTACGGTGACCTAGACCTCTCTCTTCTGAATGAACTTCCCCCCGGCCGCACCCCCGTCGAGACCTACCTCATCCACGAGAACAAACGTCCCCGTCTCTACAACTTCGTCCGCAAGCAAGTGGCCCTGGGCCGCCAGGTCTACATCGTCTGCCCCGCCGTCTCCCAGGAAGATCCCGACGGATTAAAAGCCGCCGAGCAATACGGCCACACGCTCCAAACCGAGGTCTTCCCCGACCTGCGCGTCGGCATCGTCCACGGCAAACAGCGCTCCAAGGAAAAACAGGCCGTCATGGCCGCCTTCGCCGCCGGAGACCTGGACGTTCTCGTGTCCACCACCGTCATTGAGGTCGGCGTCGATGTTCCCAACGCCAGCCTCATGGTCATCGAAAATGCCGACCGCTTCGGCCTCAGCCAGCTCCACCAGCTCCGGGGCCGCGTCGGGCGCGGCACCCATCAAAGCTACTGCGTCCTCCTCTCCGACAATGAAAACCCCCAGACCCGCCAGCGCCTGAAAACCCTCGCTGCCACCACCGACGGCTTTGCCCTGGCCGAGGCCGACCTCAAGCAGCGCGGCCCCGGCGACTTCTTCGGCACCCGGCAAACCGGCCTCCCCCAGCTCCGCCTGGCCACGTTAGAGGGCGACCTCACCCTCCTCCAGGAAGCCCAGACCGCCGCCCGCCAAACCATCCAAGCCGACACGACCCTCACCCACCCCGACCACCAAGCCCTCCGCCGCCGCATCTCCGCCCTCTTCCAAGAAAAAGGCGAGATCTTCAATTGACGAACCGAAAAAAGCGCACAAAAAAGCCCGACGCAAAAAAACTGCGTCGGGCTTTCCCATACCTATTAAATTGTAATGTGCAAGATCAGCCGCCCAAATAGGCCTTCTTAATGGCCGGGCTGGCCAGCAGCTCCGCCCCGGTCCCGGTGGTCACGATCTTCCCGGTCTCCAGCACGTACCCCCGGTCGGCCACAGAAAGGGCCGCCTGGGCGTTCTGCTCCACCAGCAGGATCGTCGTTCCCTGGGCGTGCAGGTTCTCGATGATCTCAAAGATCTGCTCCACCAGAATGGGGGCCAAACCCATGGAGGGCTCGTCCAGCATCAGGACTTTGGGGTGGCTCATCAGTGCCCGCCCCATGGCCAGCATCTGCTGCTCGCCGCCGGAGAGCGTGCCCGCCGTCTGCTTCAGCCGTTCCTTCAAACGGGGGAAGAGGTCATAGACCATTTCCAGATCCTGGGCGATGCCTGCGTTCTTCTGGGTAAAGGCACCCATTTCCAGGTTCTCCTGCACGGTCATCTGCAAAAAGACCCGCCGTCCTTCGGGCACCAGGGCCAGGCCCTTGGCCACGATCTTGTGGCTGGGGACCTTCGCCAGGCTCTGCCCCATAAATTCGATGGACCCGGTCTTGCTCCGCAGCAGGCCCGCGATGGTGTTCAGGGTGGTGGATTTCCCCGCGCCGTTGGCGCCGATCAAGGTGACCACTTCCCCTTCCCCCACCTCAAAGGAGATGCCCTTGATGGCGTGGATGCTGCCGTAATAGACGTTGATGTCGTCCACTTTCAAAATCGTGTTCATGTCAGTCAGCGCTCCTTCTGTTTGCCCAGATAGGCCTCAATGACCGCCGGGTTGGACTGGATGTCCTGGGGCGTCCCCTTGGCGATGACCTTGCCGAAGTTCAGCACGCAGAGGCCCTCGCAGATGTTCATGACCAAGCTCATGTCATGCTCAATGAGCAGCACGGCGATCTGGAACGTATCGCGGATCTTCCGAATGTTCTCCATAAGCTCCGCCGTCTCCGAGGGGTTCATGCCCGCCGCCGGCTCGTCCAGCAGCAGCAGGGAGGGGTTCGTTGCCAAGGCCCGCACGATCTCCAGCCGCCGCTGGGCGCCGTAAGGCAGGGACCCGGCCTTCATCCCGGCCATGTCCTCCATGCGGAAGATGGACAGCAGCTCCAGCGCCCGCTCGTGGGCGATCTTCTCCTGCTTCCAATATTTCGGCGTGCGGAAAATGCCGTCCCACATGTTGTAGGTCATGCCGTTTTCCATGGCCGTCTTCACGTTGTCCTCCACGGACAGGTCGTTAAACAGACGGATGTTCTGGAACGTCCGGGCGATGCCCGCCTTGTTCACCTGGATGGTGTTCATCCCGTGGGTGTCTTTCCCGTCCAGCAGGATGGTCCCGTGGGTGGGCTGATAGACTTTCGTCAGCAGGTTAAAGACGGTGGTCTTGCCCGCGCCGTTGGGGCCGATGAGGCCCGCGATCTCCGTTCGGCCGATGGTCAGGTTAAAGTCGTCCACGGCCTTCAGGCCACCGAACTGGATGCCCAGGTTCACGCACTCCAGGATGGGGCTCTTACCAATGTCTCGCTCAGGGATCATGCTGTTGGAGGGGATCTTCACCAGCTTTGCCATGTCAAACCGCCTCCTTTCCGTCTTCGTCCGCTGCCTTCTTGTGGCCGGGCTTGAGCCGACGCAGGAAGTTCTTAAAGGTATCGTTGTTGGTGGCCAGCATGACCAGGATCAGCACGATGGCATACACCAGCATCCGGTAGTCGGCAAACTGCCGCAGTGCTTCGGGCAGGATGGTCAGGGCTGCCGCCGCAATGATGGAGCCAAGCATATTGCCCAGGCCGCCCAGCACCACGAACACCAGGATCAGAATGGAGGTGTTGAAGTCGAACTTATTGGCCACGATGGTGGAGTAGTTCATGGCAAACAGCGTGCCGGAGGCCCCGGCCAGCGCCGCAGACACGGTAAAGGCCATGAGCTTATACTTCGTGATGTTCACGCCGATGCTCTCAGCGGCAATGCGGTTGTCGCGCACGGCCATGATCGCCCGCCCCTGTCGGCTGCTCACCAGATGGAACACCACGATGAGCGTGATAATGACCAGGATGATGCCGATGGTAAAGGTCGAGTACCGGGGAATGGAGGTCAGGCCCATAGGCCCGCCGATGATCAGCTTGCCGCCCTCGGCCAGGTCGGTCTTGTCGCTGAGCAGGCTCATGTGCAGGCCGTTGCTGTCGATGCCGACATACAGGTTATTAAAGATGCCCTTGATGATCTCGCCAAAGGCCAGGGTCACGATGGCCAGATAGTCGCCCTTCAGCCGCAGCACGGGGATGCCGATGAGGAAGCCGACAATGGCCGCAAACACTGCGCCCACGACCATGCCCACGATGAGGCACACAATGCCGGAGGAGACACGGCCGGAAAGCGCCATCGCCGCCGTCACGCCGGTAAAGGCACCCACGCTCATAAAGCCCGCGTGACCCAGGGACAGCTCCCCCAAGATACCCACGGTCAGGTTCAGCGAGATGGCCATGACAACATAAGCACAGATGGGCACCAGCAGGCCCTGCATGGTCGAGGAAATGGACCCCGATGCCGTCAGGATCTGCATGACGATATAGATCAGGATGACCACACCATAGGTGATAAAGTTGTTCCGGGTGGTCTTGTTCTTCAAACGATTTTTCATGCCAGCCACCTCACACTTTCTCGCGGACCTGCTTGCCCAGCAGGCCGGCCGGCCGCACGATCAGCACCACGATCAGCACCGCGAACACGATAGCGTCCGAGAGCTGGGTGGAGATATAGGCCTTGGCAAAGATCTCGATGATGCCCAGCAGCACGCCGCCCAGCAGAGCGCCGGGGATGGACCCGATGCCGCCGAACACGGCCGCCGTAAAGGCCTTGATACCGGGCATGGAGCCGGTGGTCGGCACCAGGGTGGGATAGGCCGAGCACAGCAGCACGCCGGCGATGGCCGCCAGGCCGGAGCCGATGGCGAAGGTCAGGGAGATGGTGCCGTTGACGTTGATGCCCATGAGCTGGGCCGCGCCCTTGTCCTCAGAGCAGGCCCGCATGGCCTTGCCCATCTTGGTCTTGCTGGTGAACCACACCAGGGCGATCATGATGATGATACAGACCACGATGGTCACCAGGGTCACATAGGGGATGGTCAGCTGCCCGCCGAACAGGGAGATGTTGCCCTTGGGGATGACGGACGTAAAGACCTTGGGGTTGGAGGACCACAGCAGCAGTGCTGCGTTCTGCAAGAAATAGCTCACGCCGATGGCGGTGATGAGCACGGCCAGAATGGGGGCTGCCCGCAGCGGCTTATAGGCCAGCCGCTCGATCACGATGCCCAAAACGGTACAGACGATGATGGCCAGGATCACGCCCACAATGGCGGGAAGCTCAAACCGGGTGGTGGCGTAGAAGCAGATGTACGCGCCCACCATGATCACGTCGCCGTGGGCAAAGTTCAGCATCTTGGCGATGCCGTACACCATGGTGTAGCCCAGTGCGATGATGGCGTAGATGCTCCCCAAGCTGATCCCGCTGATCAAAAAACTCAGAAAGGTCATGTTGGTTTACCTCATCTCTTTTGTAGATAAATGCGCAGATAAAATGTCGGAGCGGCTTGACCCGAAGGTAAGCCGCTCCGGCCAGTTTCCCACGTCCGGGAAACGCTCGGTCAACTGGTTCCGTGTTCCAAATCAGTCCAGGCCGACGTAAGCGCCGTTCTGGATGACCATGCCCTTGGGCTGCTTGGACACCGCACCGGTGCTGTCCCAGGTCACGTCGGTACCGGTCAGGCCGTTGAAGGTCATGGTGGTGAACTGCTGGATCATCAGGTCGCACAGGGTGGTGGCGTCCATGTCGGGGGTCGCCTTGGCGTTGGTCAGGGCCTGATAGTAAGCGTACACGCAGTCATAGGCGTCAGCCGCAAACTGGTTGGGGATCTCGTTGTACTTCTCCTGGTACTTGGCCACAAAGTCCTTGGTCTGCTGGTCCTCAGCGTCGGCGTTGAAGGGGGTCAGCAGCATCACGCCCTCAGCCAGGGTGGTGTCGAAACCGTCCATGGTCAGGATGCCGTCCATGCCGTCCACGCCGAACCACTTGGGCGCGTAGCTCATGCCCTGGGCCTGGGCCAGGATCAGAGAAGCGGGCTGATAGTACATGGGCAGGAAGACCAGGTCTGCGCCGTTCTTCTGGGCGTCGGTCAGCTGCACGGAGAAGTCGGTGTCGTTGCCGTCGGCGAAGGTGGTGTCGCTGACGATCTCCAGACCCAGCTCCTCGGCCTTGGCCACGAAGGTCTCGTGGATGCCCTTGGAGTACACGTCGTCGTTCTTCCAGATGACGGCGATCTTGGTGCCCAGCTTCTTCTCAGAGATGTAGGTAGCAGAAGCGGAACCCTGGTTGGGGTCCATGAAGCACATCTGGAACACATCGTCCTTGCCCTCGATGGTAGCGGTGGAAGAAGCAGAGGGGGTCAGGGCAAAGATGCGGTCCTCGTTGTTCTTCACGGAGGTGGCCTCAGCAGGCTTAGAGGTGACGGAGCCCAGAGACAGCTGCATGCCCCAGTCCTTCAGGGTGTTGTAAGCGTTCACGGCCTTCTCGGCGTCGTGCACGTCGTCCTCATACCGCAGGTCGAACTGGATGTCGCCGCCCAGGGCGTTGATCTCTTCGACTGCGATGGTAGCGCCGTTCTTGGCGGCCACGCCGTAGATGGCAGCAGCGCCGGTCAGGGGGCCGGTGCCGCCCAGCTTGAACGCAGCGCCGGTGGGAGCAGCTGCGGAGCTGTCGGTGGAGCTGTCAGTAGATGCATCGCTGCTGGTGTCGCCGCCGTTGCCGCCGCAGGCAGCCAGGCCCAGCACCATCATGCCGGCCAGAGCCAAGCTCAGTAACTTCTTTTTCATCATAACGTTCTCCTTTTCCTCTTCCAGCGGCTTGTCCCTTTCCGGCAGCGGGTTTCCCGCTTCTGTTGAAAGGACATTTTGTCAAGTTGACGTAAGAAAATGAATTTTCTATGGGTTTTCGCCGCTTTTTTCGTTGTTTTGTATTATACTACGGCAATTTCAAATCTTCAAGTGTCAACTTGTGGATTATTTGTGGTTCTCCCTTTTGCCGGTTTCCCTGCAAAGCCCCTGCTGGTTTTTGGCCATTCCGCAAAGGAAATTTGTCAATATTGTCACTTTTTATTTCATAAATAGTCGAACTGTCAACGCCGCAAAAAAGAACCCCGCCGCGTCCGCACACAGCGCCGCCGGGACTGCGTAGCGGCTCTTCCGGATGCCCGTCGCGCCGAAATAGACGGCGATGGTATAAAACGTCGTCTCGGTAGACCCCAGCATCACCGCCGCCGTCCGTCCGATGGTGGAGTCCGGCCCGTAGGTCGAGATGAGCTCCGACCCCACTCCCAGCGCCGCGCTCCCGCTGATGGGCCGCACCAGCATCAGTCCCACCGTCTCCGGTGGGATGCCCAGCCAGCCCAGCACCGGGGCCAGCACGTCCGCCAGCACCTCCAGTCCCCCGGAGGCCCGCAGCATGGCCACCACCGTCAGCAAGGTCACCAGTGCCGGTAAAATTTTCAGCAAGATCTCCAGACCCTTCCCGGCTCCGACCAACAGCGCGTCATAGACGTCCACGCCCTTCGCCATCCCGTAACAGGCCACCCCGGCCAAAATGCCCGGCACCACCAGCTCCAGCATCGGCCCCTCACTCCTTCCAGACCCGCGCAAACCCCTTCGCCGCCAGAATGCCCACGCTGACCGACAGGGCTGACGTGACCCAGACCGCCGGTAAAATATCAAACGGTGCCTCGCACCCCGCCGCCATTCTGACCGCCGCCACCGTGGTCGGGATCAGCTGGATAGACGCCGTGTTGCACACCACCAGCATACACAGGCTGTCCCCCGCCACCCCCGGCGTCCGCCGGCTCATCCGCCGGGCCGTCTCCAGGCCCAGGGGCGTCGCCGCGTTCCCCAGCCCCAATAAATTCGCGGAGACATTGGCCGCCAGGGTGTCCATGGTCCCCTTGTCCGAGGCAAAGTCCGGAAACAGCCGCCCCAGGACCGGCTTCAGGAGTCGAGCCAATTTCTCCGCCAGCCCGGAGCGCTGCATCACTTCCATCACGCCCATCCAGAGACACAAAACCCCGGCCATGGAGATGCCCAGCTGCACCGCGCTGCTTGCCCCGTCCAGCGCCGCCGGTGCCAATTCCGCCTGGTTTCCCAGCGCCAGCGAAAAAACCAATGCTCCCACCGTCATCCCCGTCCAGATCACCGTCATGGCCATGCGTTTCGTCTCCTTTCCAAAAAGGCTGCCGAATCAGTGAGATTTTTTGTTTATATTTTCCTATATTTTCCAATGATTCGCCAATTTTCGATTGACTTCTTTTTCCAATTTGTTATAATCAAAGGGAAATCTGCGTTTTCTGTCTGATTTGGCTATTTTTCCCAATCTGTGCCTGTTGGCACTTGCGGAAAGATGTGAGATGAGAGAGAGCCGGATCCAGCCAGAGCTGCTATGCGCTTTGATCTATGAAAGGATGTGTTTCACCATGAAATCAACCGGCATCGTCCGTCGTGTGGACGAACTGGGCCGCATCGTGCTGCCCATCGAGCTTCGCCGTACCCTCAACATCGCAGAGAAGGATTCTCTGGAAATCTATGTAGATGGGGCTTCGATCATGCTCAAGAAGTATCAGCCCGCCTGCATTTTCTGCGACAACGCCAAGGACATCCATGTCTTCAAGGGCAAGAACATCTGCGCCCACTGCCTGAAGGAACTCCTGGAAGTCTGATCTGACCCCAACCCACGCCCAAGCGGACCCACCCTTTCCTAGGATCGGTCCGCTTTTTCATGCGCAAAATTGGGGATCACCTGCCGCATCAGGGCGCAAAAAAAGCGCCTCAGAAGACCTTCTTCCGTGCGCTCCGCATCGTTTCTCTCCGTGTTCCGTTTTGAACAGCACGCTCCGCTGGTTGGACCTCTCCCCGTCTCGGCGGGACCGCCCACTGCCGCATCTGCTTCGCCGCCGTTCTCCAGCGTGACCCAAGTTCTTGCTTCATACACATCGCTCCTTTCTGTCCGTTCCTAGTCTATCATTCTGTTTTCTATTGTAGCACACGTCCCCTTCCCTTCCACCTCATTTCGCAAAAATTCCGGTAAAATCCCAGTAAATTTTCCTCCCACCGGCACAGAAGAAGGTTCTGTCCCTGGTTCTCTGCGTGGCTATGATGCTGTCCGTCATGGTCGTAGGGGCCGGGGCGGCGTTCTCTGATCAGTCCA
>SFHQ01000020.1 GCA_004556345.1 Clostridiales bacterium
CATCGGAAATGTGCTCTCCAACGAGGGAGACATTCATACCGGAAAGCAGAAAAGCATCGCAGGGAAAACAGTGGACAAATATATTTCCATGCTGCATAATGCATTTGTATTCTTCTCTGTCGGTCGGTACGATGTAAAAGGCAAACAGCTTTTGAAAACGCTGGGCAAAAACTATATCATTGATATGGGCTTTCGCAATATGCTGTTAGGCTATCGAGATGCTGACCGAGGGCACATTATTGAGAACATCGTATTTCTGGAGCTTCTCCGCCGTGACTATCGGGTGTATATCGGAAAAGTTGGAGAAACAGAGGTTGACTTCGTTGCGGAAAAGCCAAACGATAAGATATATATCCAAGTGACGGAGAGCATGCAGTCGCCGGAGACCCGGGAACGGGAGCTTCGCCCGCTGCGCCTGATTCCAGACAACTATGAAAAAATCGTGTTGTCTATGGACCGCAGCTTTATCCATTCCTATGATGGCATCAAGTCCGAAAATCTCATAGATTGGCTGCTCAGCGACTAAGCATTGCATTTTCAATGCGAAATACAGCGCTTTGAGGCGTTATAAGAAGGAACATTCCAATGATTCAACTACTTTTCGTGTGCCACGGCAACATCTGCCGTAGTCCCATGGCGCAGTATATTTTTGCCCAGCGGGCGGCGGCGCGGGGGATCGCCTGCGTGACAGATTCCGCCGCCACCAGCCGGGAGGAGATCGGCAACCCGATCTATCCCCCGGCCAAACGCAAGCTGAAGGAGATGGGCGTGCCCTTTGGCGATCACCGGGCGGTGCAGATGACCCGCGCCGACTACGACCGATACGACCTGCTTCTGGCCGCCGACAGCGCCAACGTGCGGAACATGACCCGCATCGCCGGGGGCGACCCGGACCATAAGATCCGCCGCCTGCTGGACGACTGTCCCCGCCCCCGTGACATCGCGGACCCCTGGTACACCGGCAATTTTGACGTGACCTACGACGACATCGTGGAGGGCTGTGAGGCCCTCCTGGACCGCCTGGAGCGAGAGGGAAAGACCTGACCCTGCCTGCGCCTGCATAATCCGCCCTGCAAAACGACACACTAACCCTCAGCGCATTCCGCGCCGAAACCAACGAACAAAGGAGTGTGTCCCTATGCACGTTACCGTGACCGACGGCTGCATCAGCTGTGGCCTCTGCGCGGACGAGTTCCCGGAGCTTTTCCACCTCAACGACGAGGGCGTGGCCGAGGCCGTCCCCTCCACCGTCGCCTCCGACCAGGAGGAAGCCGCCCGCCAAGCCGCCAACGACTGTCCCGTGGGCGTCATCGTGATCTCCGAGTGATCGCAGCCCCCGCACCGCTTTGTTCAAAAAAACGGTGCGGGGGCTATTTTTGTCCGTTCTGACTTGACAAAAACCATAAAATCTTATAATATAAAAACCGAGAGGAGAAAAACATGCTAGATAGTACAAAAGGCAGTGAGAAAAGGAGGTGAGAACGATGGTTAGAAACAGACAGTATGACCTGACCCCCAGGGAGGAAGAGCTGATGGACATGATGTGGCAGGCCAACCGCCCCATGAGCCGCGCAGAGCTGCGCAACATGCCCGTCGAGCGGAGCTGGAAGGACAACTACCTGCCCGTTATGCTGCAAGCGCTGGAAAAGCGGGGCCTCATCCAAGTGGCCGGCTTTGTCCGGGAGGGCAAGACCTACGCCCGGCAATTCGTCCCCACCTGGTCCAAGGCGGAGCTGTTTGCCAAGTCGGCAGCAGAGCATCTGGAAAAAGACCAGCTTCCCCAAATGCTGGAAGCCATGGCAGAGACTTCGGCGGGGGAACTCGACACGGAACGACTGAGCAACGTCATGGCAGCTCTGGTGCGGGAGAGCAAGGGCAAAGCCAACGCGAAACTGCTGGATCGCCTGGAAGACATCTTGCAGGAGGTCGAGGAGGCGTAACCAGAGATGCACATCACACTATTCTCTTTTGTAACGGCAGTGCTGTTGAGCAGCTTGCTGATCGTAGCACTTTACTTGAGCCGAAAGTCAGTCAAGACGATTCGGATGCTGAATTTTGGCAACCTCGCCTGCCTCTATCTGTTTTGCCTGGGACGGATGGTTTTCTCTGTGGAGCTGCCATTTACAGTGGTCCTCGCTGCGCCGCCCCTGATGAATCCGGTGGCTGACATCTACCTGGACAGGCCGCCCCAGTTTTTCCTGCTGCTGCTCGTGTGGGCGGCGGGGAGTGTCTTCCTGTTGGCCCGGCTGCTGCTCCGCGCCTGCTCCGGCAGGCGGGCCATCGACCGGATCCCCAAGCAGGAAAACCAGGTGCTCCAGGAAGCCTTGGAGGAGCTGCAGCGGGAACAGAAACGCCGCATCCCCATCCAGGTCCTGTGCTGCCCCGGCCTCTCCACGCCGTGCGGGATCGGGCTGGTGCGGCGGAAGATCCTTCTGCCCAGCCGGGAGTATTCGGCGGACGAGCTGCGGCACATCCTGCGCCATGAGTTACAGCATTTTCAGACGCATGATCTTCTGGTCAAGTGGATGATCCGGGTGTTTCAATGCCTCTTCTGGTGGAACCCGCTGGTCTACCTCCTGGGCCGGGACCTGGACCAGGTCCTGGAGATCAAGTGTGACCTGACCGTGACAAAAGGCTATGGCAAAAAAGAAACCGTGGCGTATATGAGGACCATCAAGCACCAGCTGGAGCAGACCATCGACCGGTAGAAAACTGTGCCGCTCACATCCGCTTCTCTGGTGGGGAATTTCGCCATCTCGAACGTAGAAGAGCGCTTCCTGTATCTTGCCGAAAGCTTGAAACCGACCCGACGAAAAGCCCTGCCGAAACCAGCCTTTGCGGTCCTGTTCGCGGCGCTCATCCTGGCGTCCTATTCGTTTGTTTTACAGCCGAGCTATCCTGCGCCGGAGTTCGATGAAAACGGGGAGAAGATCCAATACATGGAGATTGAGGATATTAAACTGATACATAAGAAGGATGGAAGTTATCAGGAAATTTATCAGAATGAAGTGGTGGATATTCCGCAATATATCGCAGAGAAAATGATACAGCAAGGCGTAGAAATCATAGAGGAGTGAACTCAGGAGGGAACTTTTATGAGCTACGCATGGATCACGACCCTGGCGCTGCACCTGCTTCCGATCCTGATGATCTGGAGGACGTGGGAAAGCGATTGGAACGCTGCACTGGAAAAGATCGTAAGAGTTCAGATCATCGGCTCACTGGTCTATATCGTTGTGTATCCAATCGTCGATGTGCTGACTTGGCCGGACTTTCATATGGGATATATTAGCATAGATACTGTGGTTTCTATGTGGTATGGTGAAGGCATATGGAACTTCTATAAAATCCTGACCGCAGCTGTGCTGACGGCTGTTTGTGCGGCAGTTCGGCGGAAGGTAAAACCTCAGTAAGAAAGTGAGGGAAACACGATGTATGGACTGGATGTATTGCAGTGCATTGTCCATGGTGGCTTTGGAATGTACTTTGTAGGCTTTGTGGTGCTCGGCGGCGTGCTGTCCTTCTTTCTGCCAAAGGACAAGGCTCGTCTGGGCCTGGCACTGGCGGCCTTGGTGATGTATGGCGTGTGTGAGTTCATCGCGACGGTGATCTGCCAAGGCCATCTCTCGGCGATCCTCGCGGTCTACTTGGGGATGCTCGGCCTGGGCATGGCCTGCGGCTTGGCGCTGTGCGGCCTGGGAAGACGATTTGCGGGGCGGTTGGCCGGAAGGTAAAAAGGAAGGTGCCTATGGTAAGTCGAAAAGTCTGGGTTGCTAACTTGGTGGTCAGCCTGATCCTTGCCGCCCTGGTGCTGGTAGACGCCTTTTTGTTTGACATTCCGTTTATTTACAACGATCCCCCGAACTTCTGGGGCCTTGGAGGTTTTCTGCTGGTGGCGGTGAGTTCCGGCTTTCAGCTGTGGCGCAGTCGGCGGGGGAGCGCGTGAAAGGAGCACACCATGAAAACAACGAAAAAGACCGGTTGGCCTTTGATCCTTGCGATCGTGGCGGCAGCAGTTGTGCTGGCCTTGTTCCTGTGGCCCCGCATCCTCTCGGCAGGCGCGGCGCACACGGACTGGACGCGCCAGGAGGCCCAGCACTTCATTGCGGACTATCAGGCCGAGAGCGGGAAAGCGTTGGACGAGAAGCGGGTCTGTTGGGACCTGGCCTATCTGGATCTCATTGGTATTCAGCCCACCTCCATCTCCGGCGAGCGGGATGGACGGGTCGTCTACGCGCATCAGATCGATTTGGACAACGGAAGACAATATGTGGAATATGTTGATGTGAAAATGATGTGGCACGGTACGGCCCAGTATCACATTACAGACAACAGGCAGGCTGATAACCTGATGATAAAATATCCCTGGGGTGGAATGAAGATCGACGGCCAGATGTTTTTCTGAGTCGTTGTGGATGGGAAACGCTATGGACGTGCATATATCTTATGGTATTGCCGACAAACTGCTCACCCTCGCTGCGGTCCTGTTCCAGCTGGCAGTGCTGGCTTTGATCGCTTACGGCGTCAGCTATGTGGTCGTTCGTCTGTTCCGCCTGGAACGGACGAAGCGGACGCTGGGCAAGGTCTTTGTGCCGTGTCTGGCGGCGGTGTTTTTGGGCCTGGTGGTCTGGGTGCAGCATCCCATCGTCTCCTGCCCAGCGGAATTACAGCCGCGCTTCACCCCGGAGATGCGGCAGGAGGCGGTGGCCCTGCAAAAGGGCTTTGTGTATTTCCCATTTTTTACGGCGAAGATCACCGTGAAAGATATCCAGGAGGACGGTGTGGTGATGATCGAATCGCTCTATCTCTTTGCCTTGGCCAGCGATGAGGTGGCGTTCGGTGGGCCGGATGGAGCGGAGGTCGTGGAGAAGCTCAACCTCATTTGGTGAATACGATTTACCGATACGGAGAGATTGCGGTAGGTGGCCCTCATCCGACCCGGCTTGAGCCGGGCCACCTTCCCCCTCGGGGAAGGCTCTGCCTACGCGGTATAAATTTACGGTGCTGCACTTTTTATGATGAATAGTGTCGCCCAAAGCCTTCCCCTGGGGGGAAGGTGGACGCGAAGCGGACGAATGAGGGCCACCTACCACAAGCAGTCCGTCGTGTACCAACGTACCCGCGCCCAACGCGGAACCACCGATCAAATCTATCTGGCGCAGCCAGACACCACCCCCGGCAGGAGTCTGCCGGGGCTTCTTATTTCCTCGCCCCTTGACATCCCCGCCCCCTGGCCTTACAATAATAGAAAATTCTGTCGCGCGGTCGCCCCTGGGTGAACGCAGAAGGGGAGTGACCTATGGAGTATCAGGTAAAAATGGTCTACGAACAGGCAGATGTGGCCGCGCTGGTGCGGACGCTGGACTATCGCCGCCGCCCGGACCGAAACACCCGCCGGGCGATGAAGATCGCCGGGCCGATCTTCGGCGTGCTGCTCATCGCAGTGGCGGCCAGCGTGATCGCGGGAACGGTGTCGATCGGGGCCTTTGTTCCGGCGACGTTTGTCTCCATCCTGATCTCAGCGGCGACGCTGCTGGGCGGCGTGGCGCTGATCCGCCGGGGCGACACCCGCGGCATGGAGCGCCGGTCCTGGAAGAAATACCCCAACAAGGGCATGACCGTCACTTACACGTTTTTTGACGACCACTTTGAAGAAGAGGACGAGGCGTCCGGCCTGAGCAAGTTCCAGTACATCAGCATCAGGACCGCCAACGAGGACGAGGGCCACTTCTTCCTCTTCGCCACCAACAACGCCGGCCACATGCTGCGGAAGGACAGCTTCGTGGTGGGCGATCCGGAGACCTTTGCCGCGTTCATCCAAAAAAAGTCCGCCGTCCGCATGGACCCGGTGGAAGCCTGACGAAGGAGAGAACACCATGAGTATTTTTAACAACAAGAGCATCTTAGCTTGGCTGCAATATTTTTCCGAAAACACCGACATCGACCTGGCCACCGTCCGCATCCTGGACATCACCGGCAGCGCCCGGAACCTAATGCCCGCCGTGCACGCCAACCCCTCCGTGCTGGTCTTCACCGACGGCAACCACCCCGAAGTGTTTTACAACATGTGGGACGAGGGTATGGGCGACTGTGAGGTTTGGTATAATGAAGGCTCCGAGCCAACCGGACCCATGAAGCACAACCTGCTGTCTGAAATGATCGACCGGGGCGTGAACGTCTCCGCCGCCATGCTCATCAACAACCCCCACGCCCACAGCGCCTATCGCATCGGCCTGGACAACAGCAGCTTTTCCCCCGGCACCATCCGCTATGTGGACCCGGAGATCCGTGCCGTCATCCTGAAAAAGCTGAACCTGGACGAGAACGAGACCATCTGCTGCGTCTCCGGCGAGAGCATCGCCGTGGAGGCCGCCATCGCCGTGAAGCGGGGCAATGTCGTCGCTGTGGAGTATAAGCCCGGCGACTTCCAGACCATGGAGGAGAACCTGGTCCGCTTCGGCCTGCGCAACGTCCTCATCGTGGACGACATGGAGAGCTACTCCCACCGCTGGCCCGTGCCGGACGTGGCCTTTTTGGTCGCCTCCCCCAAGCTGGAGACGGAGCTGAAGACCCTGGTCCATGTCAACCCCAAGATCCGCGTGGTCATCTATACCCTGGAGTTCAGCTTTATGAGCCGCATCCCCGGCATGCTCTGGGACAACGGGATCAAGCCCACGGAAGTGATGAAGCTGGAGGTCTCCAAGCTCGGCCGCAAGGACGAGATCGAGGTCCAGCCCGCCCCCTGGATCTTCTCCGGTCAGGCCGGCCTGGACGAAGCGTAAGCTTTTCTGTAAAAACGCTACAAAATGACGAAAAATCCCCCTGTTTTTTTGGAAAACAGGGGGATTTTGGCCTTGACAAGCGCTTTTTCTGCGCCTATAATAGCCTCAATCAAACAGCCAACCACAAAAGCAATGATGGAGACAGTAAGCTCCGCGGAACCCCTCAGCGATTCGGGGACAGTGTAAGCCCGAAGGTAGTAGCGCGGAAGTCTGAAGATCCCTCCTGAGCTGCAGGCCCAACGAGATGATTCCAGTAGGCCCTGCCGGATTCCCCCGTTAGCAGGAGCGCGTATGTTGGTACGCAGGTAACAGGTGGTACAGCGAAGGAATTGTTATGGCCTTCGTCCTTTTACTGAGGACGGAGGCTTTTTTGTTGTCTTCCGCCCAACGAGTTCCCACAGGGAGGTTTATAGATACGATGAAAGAAAACGGATTGATCGAGTTCCGCTGGCACGGCCGCGGCGGTCAGGGGGCCAAGACCGCCTGCCTGCTTCTGGCTGACGCCGCGTTCTGCTCCGGCAAATACGTCCAGGGCTTTCCTGAGTACGGCCCGGAGCGCATGGGCGCCCCCATCACCGCCTACAACCGCATCAGCGACGTGCGGTGCAGCGTCCACTGCAACATTGAAAACCCGGATTATGTCGTCGTCGTAGACGAGACGCTGCTGGACAGCGTGGACGTGACCCACGGCCTGTCCCCGGAGGGGGCCGTGATCGTGAACACCGCCCACAGCCCCGCCCAGATCCGCGAAAAGCTCCGGGGCTGGCAGGGGAGAGTATGCACCATCGATGCCCGCCGCATCTCCGAGGAGACGCTGGGCAAAAACTTCCCCAACACCCCCATGCTGGCCGCTGCCGTCAAAGTCAGCGGCGTGCTGGAGGAGGCAAAGTTCAAGAAAGACATGGAGGATAGCTTCCATCACAAATTCGCCACGAAGCCCCAGGTCGTCGCCGGCAACATGGCCGCCCTGGTCCAGGCGTGGGAGGAGGTACAGGCAGGATGATCCGACGCGCAAAAGACATTGATGAACACACCCCCTGGCAGGAGATGACCCCCGCCGGAGAGGTCTACGAAGCCGCCACCGCCCGCTACGTCAACACCGGCGCCTGGCGCACCGACACCCCCGTGCTGGACGCGGAGAAATGTCGCAGCTGCCTGCTCTGCGTGCCCTTCTGCCCCGACAGCTCCCTGCCGGTGAAAGACGGCAAGCTGGTGGGCATCGACTACCACCACTGCAAGGGCTGCGGCATCTGCGCCACAGTATGTCCCTTCGGGGCGATCACGGTAAAGGAGGGCGGACAGCCATGAATTACAACGAACGTCTTTCCGGCAACGAGGCCATCGCCTTTGCCATGAAGCAGATCGACCCCGACGTGATGGCGGCCTTCCCCATCACCCCCTCCACCGAGATCCCCCAGTATTTCGCCCAATACGTGGCCAACGGGGAAGTGAACACCGAGTTCGTCCCCGTGGAATCCGAGCACAGCTCGATGTCCGCCTGCATCGGCGCAGAGGCCGCCGGGGCGCGGGCCATTACGGCCACGTCCTCTGCGGGCCTGGCCCTGATGTATGAGATGATGTATGTGGCGGCTTCCTGCCGCCTGCCCATCACCCTGGCCTGCGTCAACCGCGCCCTGTCCGGCCCCATCAACATCAACAACGACCACTCCGACTCCATGGGCATCCGGGATGCGGGCTGGATCCAGATCTACGCGGAGAACAACCAGGAGGCCTATGACAATTTCCTCCAGGCCATGCCCATCGGCGAGTCCCCGGAGGTCCGCCTGCCCGTGATGATCTGCCAGGACGGCTTCATCACCAGCCACGCCCTGGAAAACATCGTCCTGCTGGACACCGATTCTGTCAAGCAGTTCGTGGGTGAGTACCATCCGGAGCACTACCTGCTCAAGAAAGCCAACCCCCTGGCCGTCGGCCCCTATGACCTGGGCTGCCACTACATGGAGCACAAGGTCCAGCAGGCTGAGGCCATGAAGCACGCCAAGGCCCGCATCCTGGAGGTGGCCAAGCAGTTCGAGGCCCTGACCGGCCGGAAGTATGGCCTGTTTGAGGAATATCAGATGGAGGACGCAGAAGTGGCCGTCCTGCTCATCGGCTCTTCTGCCGGCACCGCCAAGGCCGCGGTGGACCAGCTGCGGAAGGCCGGCGTGAAGGCCGGTCTCATTAAAATTCGTGTCTTCCGCCCCTTCCCGGCGGAGGAGCTGGCCCAGGCTTTGGCCCATGTGAAGGTCCTGGCTATTCTAGACAAGGCCGAGAGCTTTTCCGCCAACGGCGGGCCGCTCTTCTCCGAGGTCCGCGGGGCACTGTATGACCTGAAACACCGCCCCCGCACCGTGGGCTACGTCTACGGCCTGGGCGGCCGTGACATCACGCCGGAACACTTCAAAGACATCTACGCCCGCCTGACGGACATCGCCAACGGCGGGGAGCTTGGCCCGGTCTACACCCACCTGGGCCAGAGGGGGTAAGCAGTCATGGAAGAAAGAACCTATCATTTCAAAAAAACGCTGGAGAAAAAAGAGCGTTTCGTGGGCGGCCACCGTCTCTGTGCCGGGTGCGGCGCAGGCATCGCCGTCCGGGGCGTGCTGCGGGCCTTGAAGGAAGAGGACCGTGCCGTGATCGGCAACGCCACCGGCTGCTTGGAAGTCAGCTCCTTCCTCTACCCCTACACGGCCTATGAGGACAGCTACATCCACACCGCCTTTGAGTGCGCCGGCTCTACCATGTCCGGCGTGGAGGCGGCCTACAACGCCCTCAAGCGCAAGGGCAAGGTCCAGGGCGAGGTGAAGTTCATCACCTTCGGCGGCGACGGCGGCACCTATGACATCGGCTTCCAGTCCCTCTCCGGGGCCATGGAGCGCGGCCATGACCTGACCTACGTCTGCTACGACAACGAGGCATATATGAACACCGGCATCCAGCGCTCCTCCTCCACCCCCCGCTTTGCCAAGGCGACGACGTCCCCTGTGGGCACCGTGATCCCCGGCAAGACCCAGAACA
This sequence comes from Clostridiales bacterium, assembly GCA_004556345.1. Classification (GTDB taxonomy): domain Bacteria; phylum Bacillota; class Clostridia; order Oscillospirales; family Oscillospiraceae; genus Evtepia. The sequence goes on from SFHQ01000020.1 coordinate 9,801, forward strand.
AGAAAAACCTGACGGACATCATCGCCGCCCACAACGTCCCTTACGTGGCGCAGACGACCTTCATCGGCAACTTCCGGGACCTGTACACCAAGGCAAAGAAAGCCATCTACACCCCCGGCCCCAGCTTCCTGAACGTGATGTCCCCCTGCCCCAGAGGGTGGGAGTACCCCACAGAGAAGCTGCCTGAGATCTGCAAGCTGGCCGTGGAGACCTGCGTCTGGCCCCTCTTTGAGGTCATCGACGGCGTGTGGCACCTGAGCTACGAGCCGAAGCAGAAGCGCCCGGTGGAAGAATACCTCCGGATGCAGGGCCGCTTCCGCCACATGTTCAAGCCCGGCAACGAGTGGATGATCGAGGCCGTGCAGCAGAATGTGGATGAGAACTGGGAGAAGCTGCTCAACCGCTGCAAGCAGTGAGTCCTAATAACAAGATATAGAATCTCCGCCCCGGTTTGCTTCGGCAAGCCGGGGCTTTTTGCATCTCCCATTGCAATCCGGGTTTGCCTATGCTATGATGAAGAAAATATTCCGGGAGGAACTGGTATGGATCTATGCAACCCCAAAGAGATCAAGGCCCTGCTGGGCCGCCATGGGTTTCGGTTTTCCAAGCAGATGGGCCAGAATTTTCTGATCCAGCCCTGGGTGCCCCGGCAGACGGCAGAGGCCTCCGGGGCTGGCCCCGGCATCGGCGTGCTGGAGATCGGCCCCGGCATCGGCCCGCTGACCGCCCAGCTGGCCCAGCTGGGGGAGAAGGTCGTGTCGGTAGAGCTGGACCGGACACTGCTTCCCATTCTGGCCGAGACGATGGCGGACTATGACAACGTGGAGATCGTGCCAGGGGACATTTTAAAGACGGACATCCCCGCCCTCTGCCGGGAGAAACTGGCGGGCCTGCGGGCGGTGGCCTGCGCAAACCTACCCTATAACATCACCACTCCGGTCATCACGGCCCTGCTCCAGGCGGGCTGTTTCGCGTCCGTGACGGTGATGATTCAAAAAGAGGTGGCCCAGCGCATCTGCGCCCAGGCGGGGACGGCCCAATACGGGGCCTTTACGCTCCTGTGTCAGTATTACGCCGACTGCGAGCTGCTGTATGATGTACCCCCCTCTTGCTTCCTGCCCGCCCCGAAGGTCACGTCCTCCGTCATCCGCATGACGGTCCGGGGCAAGCCGCCGGTGGAGGTGCCCGACGAGACGCTGTTTTTCCAGGTGGTCCGGGCGGCTTTTGCCCAGCGGCGGAAGACTTTGGTCAACGCTTTGTCCACTTTATTGGGCAAAGATGTGGATAAGTCAACCATCAAATCGCTTATTTGCGCCTGCAATTTGACCGAGACAGTCCGTGGAGAACGGCTCAGTTTTGCGGACTTTGCCGAATTAACGCAGAAAATCGTTAAATTGCGACAGAAGTGAAAAATTCACGCTTGCATAAAAAGTTGCACGGCGCTATAATGTTAACAGCTAAGGGTGGCTCGAAGGAGGGCAATTCACATGGAATTAACAAAAAATAAGGCTGTGCTGGACTGGATCGACCAGCAGGTCAAGCTAACCCAGCCGAAAGAAGTCATTTGGATCGACGGAAGCGAGGCACAGCTGGAAGAGCTGCGGAAGGAAGCCTGCGCCACCGGCGAGATCTACAAGCTCAACCAGGAGAAACTGCCCGGTTGTTATCTCCACCGCTCGGACCCCAGCGACGTGGCCCGCGTGGAGAGCCGGACCTTCATCTGCTGCAAAAAGCAGGAGGATGCAGGCCCCACCAACAACTGGATGGATCCCCAGGAAATGTACGCCAAGCTGAACAAGCTCTATGACGGCTCGATGAAAGGGAAGACGATGTATGTCATCCCCTACTGCATGAGTGTGGTAGGCTCTCCCTTCGCCAAGTATGGCATCGAGCTGACCGATTCCATTTATGTGGTGCTGAACATGGCCATCATGACCCGCGTGGGCACGAAGGCCGCGGCTTACTTAGACGAAAACTTCATCAAGGGCCTCCACGCCAGGGGGACCCTGGACCCCGAAGAGCGGTATATCGTTCAATTCCCTGAGGACAACGTCATCATGTCCATCAATTCCGGCTATGGCGGCAACGTCCTCCAGGGCAAGAAGTGCTTTGCTCTGCGCATCGCCTCCAACCTGGGCCGTCAAGAGGGCTGGCTGGCCGAGCACATGCTCATCCTGGGCGTGCAGAACCCCCAGGGCGAGGTGCGGTACATCACCGGCGCTTTCCCCTCTGCCTGCGGCAAGACCAACCTGGCCATGCTCATTCCCCCCGAGGGCTACCAGAAGAACGGCTGGAAGTGCTGGTGCGTGGGCGATGACATCGCCTGGATCCGTCCCGGCGCCGACGGCCGCCTGTGGGCCGTGAACCCCGAAAAGGGCTTCTTCGGCGTGGCCCCCGGCACCAACGCCAAGTCCAACCCCAACGCCCTGGAGACCACCAAGAAGGGGACCATCTTCACCAACGTGGCCCTGAACCTGGACGACGACACCGTGTGGTGGGAGAAGCTGGACAAGAATCCCCCCCACCATGCCCTGGACTGGAAGGGCAACCCCTGGAGCCCCGACACTGCCGAGGGCCCCGCTGCCCACCCCAACTCCCGCTTCACCGCACCGGCAGAGAACTGCCCCTGCATCTCTCCGGAGTTTGAGAACCCCCACGGCGTGCCCATCTCCGCCATCATCTTCGGCGGCCGCCGGGCCAAGACCGCGCCCCTGGTCTATCAGTCCCGCGACTGGCAGCACGGCGTGTTCGTCGGCTCTGTGATGGCCTCCGAGAAGACCGCCGCCGCCGAGGGCAAGGTCGGCGAGACCCGTCGCGACCCCATGGCCATGCTGCCCTTCTGCGGCTACCACATGGGCGACTACTGGCAGCACTGGCTGGACATGGAGAAGTCCGTGCCCCACCTGCCCAAGATCTTCAACGTCAACTGGTTCCGCACCGATGACAACGGCGAGTTCATCTGGCCCGGCTTCGGCGAGAACCTGCGCGTGGTCGAGTGGATCCTGAAGCGCTGCTTCGACGAGGCCGATGCCCGCGAGACCGAGATCGGCTACCTGCCCAAGGTTGAGGACATTAACCTCGACGGCATCGACGTGGATCCGGACACCCTGGCCGGTCTGCTCTCCGTGGACCGCGACCTGTGGAAGCAGGAGACGGAGGGCATTCACGAGTTCTACGCCAAGTTCGGCGACAAGCTGCCCAAGGCCCTGGCCGAGGAACTGGCTGGTCTGGAGGAGCGCTTGAAGGACTAAGGGTCTTGTCCTGTCCCTCCGTTTGACACAGAACCCCAAAATCGACAAAAGCCGCTGGCCGGGAACCCCGGTCAGCGGCTTTTCTGCCCTTGTGCTGGGCCGAGACCCTGTGGTATAATAAACTACTATCCGCCGCACCCTGGGAAGGAGGGAAGCCCGTGCGCATCTTAGGCATCGACCCCGGCTACGCCATCGTCGGTTTTGGCATTCTGGAGGCGGACCGGGGGCAGGTGAAGCTCCTGGGCTGCGGAGCCATCAACACCCCGGCGGGGGTGCCCATGCCCCAGCGGCTGCTCCAGATTCAGGAGGATCTGGAGACGCTGATCCGCCAGTTTTCCCCGGAGGTCATGGCCATCGAAGAGCTGTTTTTCAACACCAACGTGACCACCGGCATCGGCGTGGCCCAGGCCCGTGGGGTCATTTTGATGACCGCCGCCAAGCTGGAGGTCCACATCTTTGAATACACCCCCAGCCAGGTCAAGCAGGCGGTAGTGGGCTACGGCAAGGCAGAAAAGCGTCAGGTCATGGACATGACCAAGCGTATTTTACACCTTTCCGCCGTCCCCAAGCCGGATGATGCGGCGGACGCGGTGGCCATCGCCCTCTGTCACGCCCGCTCCCACACCTCCCGGCTGACCCGGTTTGGGTTGTAAAAAACCGGGCATCTCGCAAAGGAGATCGACTGTTTCATGTTTTACTATCTCAAGGGCATCGCGGCCCACGTCGCCCCCAACTTAGCCGTCATCGACTGCGGGGGCGTGGGGTACGCCTGCCGGACCACCAGCTACACCCTCTCCGCCCTGCAAGTGGGGCAGGAGGCCAAGCTATACACCCATCTCAACGTTCGGGAGGATGCCATGGAGCTCTATGGCTTCGCCACGGAAAACGAGAAGAATTGCTTCCAAATGCTCATCAGCGTGTCTGGGGTCGGCCCGAAGGCCGCCCTGTCCATTCTCTCCGCCAACACCCCGGAGGGGCTGGCCACGGCCATCATTACGGGCAATGAAAAGGCCCTCACCGTGGCCCCCGGCGTCGGCAAAAAAATTGCCCAGCGGGTCCTCTTAGAGCTGAAGGACAAGCTGGCCAAGGGCCAGCTCCCCGCCGCCGGGGAGAGCTACGGCGGCAGCGGCCTGACCGTTATTCCCCAGGACAAGACCTCGGAGGCCACCGCCGCCCTGGCTGTGCTGGGCTATGGTCCGGCGGAGATCAACATGGCCCTGAAGAGCTTGGATCTGGCGGCCCTGTCCCTGGAGGACATCGTGCGCCAGGCCCTGAAAAAAATGCTGAAATGATCGCGTAACAGAAAGGGGGAAGGACCATGAGCATCGACTTTTCTCAGGAGGAGACCCAGCAGCCCCTGCTGTCCACCGCCCACCTGGGGGAGGACGAGGGGGAGTTGTCTCTGCGTCCCCGAAAGCTGACGGAATACATCGGCCAGGAAAAGGCCAAGGAGAACCTCTCGATCTTCATCGACGCGGCCAAGCTGCGGGGGGAGCCTCTGGACCATGTGCTGCTCCACGGCCCCCCAGGCCTGGGCAAGACGACGCTCTCCGGCATCATCGCCAACGAGATGGGCGTCAACCTGCGGGTGACCTCCGGCCCGGCCATTGAAAAGCCGGGGGATCTGGCCGCGCTGCTGACCAACCTCAGCGAGAACGACATCCTCTTTGTGGATGAGATCCATCGCCTGAACCGGTCCGTGGAAGAAATTTTATACCCGGCCATGGAGGACTTTGCCATCGACATCATCATCGGCAAAGGCCCCTCGGCCAACTCCATCCGCCTAGATCTGCCCCACTTTACCCTCATCGGGGCGACCACGCGGGCGGGACAGCTCTCCGCCCCCTTGCGGGACCGCTTCGGTGTCCTGCTGCGCTTGGAGCTATATACCCCGGCGGAGCTGGCCCAGATCGTTACCCGCAGCGCGGGCATTTTGGGCGTCCCCATTGAGGATGCCGGGGCAGCGGAGATCGCCAAACGCGCCAGAGGGACGCCGCGGATCGCCAACCGCCTCCTGCGCCGGGTGCGAGACTTTGCCCAGGTGCGGGCCGGGGGGGTCATCACCCAACCCGTGGCGGACCAGGCGCTGACGGCGCTGGAAGTGGATCACTTAGGGCTGGACTCCGTAGACCGGCGGATGCTCCGCAGCATCATCGACCACTACGGCGGCGGCCCCGTGGGCCTGGAGACCCTGGCCGCGACCGTAGGGGAGGAGGCCGTGACCCTGGAGGATGTGTATGAGCCTTATCTCATGCAGATGGGCTTCCTCACCCGCACCCCCAGGGGGCGCTGCGTCACCCGTCTGGCCTACGAGCACCTGGGTCTGCCCTTCCAGGGGCAGGAGCAGCTGTCTCTCTGAGCGGCTCTTTCGTTTGCTAAACTGCTTGCAAAAGAAAATAAAGCATGGCAGATAGATAGGAAAATTGACAAAAAAACGCGGGAAAAAATTGAAAATTTCAATGAAGCTGATAATTTGCTTGACTTTTCCCGCTTGGTACTTTATAATAAAAATGAAAAATCTATGACCAATGAATCTGGGAAAAATAGCAGTTATACCGATGAGAGCTTGTGCGCTCAGGCCGCCGCAGGCGACCGCACCGCGGAAGAGACGTTAGTCCACCGACACACGCGCCTGGTCCGCATGTGCGCCCGCCCCTTCTTTTTGGCAGGGGGGGACAGCGAAGATCTCATCCAAGAGGGGATGATCGGCCTCCTCACGGCCATCCGGGAGTATGACCCCAGCCGGGGCGCCCGGTTCCGCACCTTCGCCGCCACCTGCGTCCGCCGCCGCCTCATCTCGGTGGTCCGGGCCGCCGCAGGCGGAAAGCACACCCCTCTCAACGAATCCGTTTCTCTTGATCCTTCCCTCGTTTTGGCTCACCAGGATCTCCAAGGCTTTGGCACCGCGTCTCTCCAGGGCAACCCAGAGGACGCTGTCATCCACGCGGAAGATCTCAGCGCGTTGGAGGAGGCGATCCGAACGGGACTGACCGGCCTGGAGGCCCAGGTCCTGACCCTCTACCTAGAGGGCCTGTCTTACCGGGAGATCGCAGAAGAGGTCCATCGGTCCACCAAGGCAGTGGACAACGCTGTGCAGCGCGTTCGGCGCAAAGTGGCACAGTACCTATCCCACGGCGAACCCAGCAAAAGCTGATCGCATATATCTGGCCCAGTGAAGGAAGCTGGGCGACAAAGTCAAAGAGAGGGTTACAGCATGTACGAAGACAAGACTTTAGTATGCAAAGAATGCGGCAATGAGTTCGTGTTCTCCGCCGGTGAACAGGAGTTCTACGCAGAGCGCGGCTTCCAGAACGAGCCCCAGCGCTGCAAGGCCTGCCGTGACGCCCGCAAGGCTGCTTCCCGCGGCCCCCGCGAGTATTTCACCGCAGTGTGCGCCTCCTGCGGCGGCGAAGCAAAGGTTCCCTTCGAGCCTAAGTCTGACCGCCCCGTGTATTGCAGCGAGTGCTTTGCTCGGATGAGAGAAGCGTAATTTACCATAAATTATGCCCCATGAGCGGCGCCAGGTTTCTGGCGCCGCTTTTTGTGCGCTCCTTCCTCTTGCAAACTGCCGCCGGGCGGACTATACTGGAGCCAACCAAAACTTATTGTCATAGAGAAGGAGAGAGATCCACGATGGACCTTCTGAAAAAATTTTTGGGCCGGAAGAAGCGGGAGAGAGCAGCCCCCTTCTGCACAGCCGTCATCGTTGCGGCGGGCACGGCCTCCCGGATGCAGGGCATCGACAAGATCCTCTGCCCCATGGGAAACTATCCGCTGCTGCTGTATACCCTCATCCCGTTTCAGAACTCCGATTCCGTGGATGAGATCGTCATCGTGACGCGGGAGGACCTGATGCTCCCCATCGGGGACCTCTGCCGCCGGGAGGGGATGCACAAGGTCACCCGCATCGTCAAGGGCGGAGCCAGCCGCACGGAGTCCGTGCTGGAGGGCTTACACGCCGCCGACCCCAAGGCGGACCTCGTGGCCATCCACGACGGGGCACGGCCCTTCCTGCCGCCGGAGGTCTTGGAACACACCATCGAGACCGCCCGAACACGGGGGGCGGCCGCCCCGGCCATCCCGGTGAAGGATACGATCAAGGTGGCCAAGGACGGCGTCGTCCAAGCCACGCCGGACCGCTCCGCTCTCTTTGCCGTCCAGACCCCCCAGGTCTTTGAGATCGGCCTCATCCAAGGGGCCTTGGCCCACGCCTTGGAGGAGGGCGCAGTTCTCACCGACGACTGCTCCGCCGTGGAGCGCATCGGCTTTCCCGTCTGCCTCACCCAGGGCAGCGAGGACAACTTGAAGATCACGACCCCCAGAGACCTCACCTGGGGCGAGGCCATTTTGGCGGAAAGGATGCGGTGAAGCATTGATGCGCATCGGACATGGATACGACGTACACCGGCTGGTCACAGGCCGGAAACTGATCTTAGGCGGGGTAGACATCCCCCACGCCTTCGGCCTGCTGGGCCACTCGGACGCAGATGTCGTCACCCACGCCCTCATGGACGCGCTGCTGGGCGCAGCGGCGCTGGGGGACATCGGCCGCCACTTCCCGGATACCGACCCCGCCTACGCCGGGGCCAACAGCCTGGGCCTTTTAGGCCGCGTCATGGCCCTGCTGGCCCAGGAGGGCTGGCGGGTGGAGAACGCGGACGTGACGATCTTGGCCCAAAAGCCCAAGCTGAAGGACCACATCCCCCAGATGGTCCAAAATTACGCCCGCGTCATGGGCCTGCCTGTGACGGCCATCAATGTGAAAGCCACCACGGAAGAGGGCCTGGGCTTTACCGGCACCGAGCAGGGCATCGCCGCCCACGCCGTGGTCCTGCTGGAGACCCTGGAGACCTGAGTCGACACGAAACGCAGAAAAGGAACCTTTGCTCCTCCCGCGCATACACTGGTGCGGGAGGAGCTTTTTTATGATGGTTTATCTCATTATGTGCCGGTCCCTGACCTACGCCCAGCGGGTGGCAAACGCCCTGGAGCGGGGAGGCATCCCGGCCCGCGTCCTCCGGTCCCCGGAGGAGCTCTCTCCGGCTGGGTGCAGCTATTCGGTGAAGATCGCCCAGCGGAACCTGGCCCGCGCCCTGACCATCCTGCACGGGGCGCGGCTGCCCTATCTGGGCATCTATGTCAATTCGGCGGGATATGGCTACCAGGAGGTGAGGCCGTGATTTATTTGGACAGCGCCGCCACCACCCTGCAAAAGCCCCCGTCTGTCCCCCAGGCCGTGGCCCAGGCTCTGGCCACCATGACCAGCCCCGGCCGGGGCAATTACGGCCCGGCGGCGCGGGCATCTCAGACCCTCCTGGCCTGCCGGGAGGCCGCTGCCGAGCGCTTCCGGGTGGGCCAGCCGGAGCGGGTCGTTCTGACGTTCAACGCCACCCACGGGCTGAATATCGCCGTGCGCTCTCTGATCAAGCCGGGGCAGACCGTGGTCCTCTCCGGCTACGAGCACAACGCCGTGACCCGCCCCTTGGCCATGATCCCCGGCGTGCGGGTCAAACTGGTCAAGGCCCCGCTCTTCCGCCCGGACCTCTTTCTGGAGGAGTTCGAGCGGCAGCTGACGGGGGAGGTGGATGCGGCCATCTTCACCCACGTCTCCAACGTCTTCGGCTACGCCCTGCCGATGGAGCAGGCCGCCGCCCTGTGTCGGCGGAACGGGGTGCCGTTTTTGGTGGATGCGTCCCAATCTGCCGGGGTCTTGCCGGTCCCGATGGACGGGTGGGGCGCGGAGTTTATCGCCATGCCGGGGCACAAGGGGCTGTACGGCCCCCAGGGCACGGGCCTGCTCCTGTGCCGGGAGAGCGGGACGCCTCTGCTGGCCGGGGGAACGGGCAGTCTCTCCCGCCAGGCGGAGATGCCGCCCTTTCTGCCCGACCGCTTGGAAGCCGGGACCCACAACGTCCCCGGCGCAGCGGGTCTGCTGGCGGGTCTGCGGTTTCTGCGCAAGCGGGGGCTGGAGTCCATTCGCCGCCAGGAGGCGGCCCTCATCCGCCAGGCGGCGGAGGGGCTTTCCCGGCTGCCGGAGGTCCAGGTCTATGCCGCCCAGGGGGCGGGGGTCCAGACAGGAGTCCTCTCCTTCCGCATGCCGCAGAAGGACCCCGGCTGGGTGGCGGAGGCGCTCAGCCGCCGGGGCATCGCCGTCCGGGCGGGGCTGCACTGCGCTCCCTTGGCCCACGCCGCCGGAGGCACGGAGCAAACCGGGACGGTTCGTGTCAGCGTCTCTGCCTTCAACACCAGCCGGGAGATCACGGCCTTTCTGGCAGCCATGCAGGCCCTGGTATAAAACGCCCCAGGGTTGTGCTTGACCAACCTGGGGGGGATGGCCTATACTAGGGGAAACTGAGCAGGTACCCGGCCCAAGGGCCTATGCGTGCCGGGCCGACAGGCAGCGGAACAACACAAACACTGGCATCCGCGGGACAGTAGCGATTCTTTGATGATACGTCCTGCGGGTGCCTTTTTCGGCTCTTTTGCAGGAGAGGAGGCAGAAACCATGCGGCAAGAAACAGACGAACAAAAACAGCGGGCGGCCATTGGCAAACGGGCAGGTCTTGTGGGCCTGCTGTGCAACTTTCTGTTGGCCGGAGGAAAGCTGGCAGTGGGGACGCTGGCGGCGTCCATGGCCATTTTTGCAGACGGCCTGAACAATTTATCCGACGGGGCCAGCTCTCTGGTCACGCTCCTGGGCTTCAAGCTGGGGGAGCGCCCGGCGGACCCGGAGCATCCCTACGGTCATGCCCGGTATGAGTACCTGGCGGCCCTGACCGTGGCGGTGATGATCCTGGTCATCGGCGTGGAGCTGGCGAAGAGCTCCCTGCATAAGATCTTGAACCCGGCCCCCATCGCCTTCTCCTGGCTGATGCTGGCGGTGCTGGTGGGGTCGATCCTAGTGAAAGCCTGGATGATGTTCTTTTACAAGAAGCAGGGGAAGAAGATCAACTCCACCACCCTCTTGGCGGCCGCAGAGGACAGCCGCAACGATGTGCTGACCACCGCCGCCGTGCTGGTCGCTGTGCTGGTCGAGAAGCTCAGCGGGTGGCAGATCGACGGCATCATGGGCATTTTAGTCGCGGTCTTCATCCTCTTCAGCGGGGCAAAGCTGGCCAAGGAGACCCTCTCCCCGCTCCTGGGAGAGGGAGCCACGAAGGAATTGGCGCAGCAGGTTACGGCGTACATCAAGAGCTTTCCCCTGGTCCTGGGCTGCCATGACCTGATGGTCCACGACTACGGCCCCGGCTGCCGCTACGCCAGCCTGCACGTAGAGCTGGACAGCCGGGAGGACCCCATGGCCTGCCATGAGCTGATCGACGACATGGAGCGGGGCTGCCTGAAAGAGCTGGGCATCCATCTGGTCATCCACTATGACCCGCTCATCACCGACGACGCAGAGCTCAACCGCCTCCAGCAGCTGGTGGAGACGCTCCTGAAAGTGCGGGACCCGAACATCAGCATCCACGACTTCCGCCTGCGCCACCAGGAGGACCGGCTGGACCTGAGCTTCGACATCGTCCTGCCCCCCAAGCTCTGGGGCCAGGAGGACAGCATCCGGGCCTCGCTGGAGCAAGCCCTGGACAAACTGGAGGGCAAGCCCTATCACCTGGACGTGACCTTCGACCTGGGGGATGTTTGCCAGGACGCCTGATCTATAAACGCGAAAAAACGACCCTGCACCATAGCGCAGCATGCTGCGCAGCGGTGCAGGGTCGTTTGTCATTGCCCTGATTTACTGGAGGGTGAAGAGCTGCCGGGTGTTCGGGTCCGCCATGCGGACGAGCACGGCGGCGACCTCGGCGCGGGTAATGGCGGCGTTGGGGCGGAAGGTGCCCTTGCTGTCGCTGCCTGCTAAGATCCCGGCCCGGTAGAGCTTGTAGATGCCCGTGTCCGAGCGATATACGTCAGGAATGGCCCCGTTTGCCACGGTGTTGACTGCGGGCAGAGCAGCGTCCGGCAGGGCCTTGGCCAGGATGGAGGCGAACTCCTGCCGGGTCAAGGTGGCGTTCATGTTGGCCGGGGCGGAGGTGATGATCTTCTGGCTGATGGCGTAGTCGCTGTACGCCTTGTACCAGGGATTCGTGTTGGCAAAGCTCGCGCTGCCGGACACATAGAGCTTCCGCAGCCGGGCGGCCAGGGTGATGGCCTGGGCGTTGGTGATCTGGTCGTTGGGCTTGAACTTCTTCGTCTCCACGCCGTCCATGAGGCCGTAGCGGTAGGCGGAGACCACAGCGCTGTAGTACCAGGAGTTGCTGGAGACGTCTTTGAAGTTGTTGTTGTAGGTCTTTGTCTTGGTCAGGCTCCGGCCCGCCTCGTCCCACTTGGCCACCAGCGTGTGGCCGTAGGTGCTCTTGAGTTTGGTGCCGTTGGTGACCAGCTCCTTGCCCACGGCGGTGTACCAGCCCAGGAACGCTGCCTTGGAGCGGACGGGGGTGGGCAGGTCATAGGTCGTCCCCTTGGTGACGAACTTCGTGCCGGGGGAGACGCTGCCGCCGTTGGCGTTGAAGGTGATGGTCAGGGAGTTGGCCTTCACGGTGAAGATCTGCCAGTCGGAGTTGCTGTACGTCCAGTTGTTGGCATTGGCCGACTGGACCCGCACCCGGTAGGTCCCGGCGGGCAGGGTGTCCATGGCGTAGGGCGAGGCGGCGTAGAAGTACGTCTTGTAGTTGGACTTCCAGCTGCCGTTGCTCTGCTTCTGGTCCACATAGATGTTGTAGTGGGTCGCCATGGTGGAGGAGGACCAGGAGACGGCAATGCGGTCGCCGTCGCCATAGGTGGCGGAGAGTTTATTGACCGTCGGTGCTTCGGGGTTTGCCAGCTCCGAGAGGATGGTATCCTTGGCGGCGGTGTTGGCCTTGAAGTAGATGAGGCCGCCGATGGTCCCGTCGTACTCCGACAGCAGGCGCTTGGATGCTGCGCCGGGGTCGTAGAGCTGGGCATCGCCCGTGACGGTCTTGGCCACAGCCACGAAATGTCCGCTGTTTTTCACGCGGGCGATGACGTGGTATCCCCGGCTTCTCAGGTCGTTGATCTTGGCGATCACGTCAGACAGGGGGGTGGTCACGCTGAAAAACGTCTGGTTCACAAAATAGAACCGGGGAGAAGCCTTGGAGGAGATGAGGCCAAAGGACAGCAGGGCGTCCTTCGACCGGTCGCTGCTGTGGCTGATGTAGCCCTGGGCGTCCAGCCAGTCCCGCAGGCTGCCGGGGTTCAGGGACGCGGGGTTATAGGCCCCGGAGGAACACATCAAAATGGCGATGGAGGAGATGAGACAGCCGGACTGGGTCATGGTATGTACGTCCCCCAGGGCCGTGGGACCCCAGGCGCTGTTTCCCTGCCGCCAGGTGGTGTAGTCGGTGCTGTAGCTCTTGCCGTTGTAGGTGGAAGTCCCGGCGGCGCTGGCCAGGGGCGGGGGCAGCAGCCCCAGCAGCAAGACCAAGGCCAGCACCACGGAGAGCAGCCGAGTGGCTCTGGTATTCAATACAGAGACCCCCTTTGAAGGGTGTTAGCGGAGGTTAAAGAAAGCCTCCCGGCCCAGATACTGGGCGGCGTCGTCCAGCTCTTCCTCGATGCGCAGCAGCTGGTTGTACTTGGCCACGCGGTCGGTGCGGCTGGGGGCACCGGTCTTGATCTGGCCGGCGTTCAGGGCCACGGCCAGGTCGGCGATGGTGGTGTCCTCCGTCTCGCCGGAGCGGTGGGAGACCACGGCAGTGTAGCCGGCGCGGTTGGCCATCTGGATGGCGTCCAGGGTCTCGGTCAGGGTGCCGATCTGGTTGACTTTGATGAGGATGGCGTTGGCCACGTGCTTCTCGATGCCGGTCTTGAGACGCTGGGTGTTGGTGACGAAGAGGTCGTCGCCCACCAGCTGGACCTTGCTGCCCAGGGCCTTGGTGAGCAGAGCCCAGCCCTCCCAGTCGTTCTCGCCCATGCCGTCCTCCAGGGAGATGATGGGGTAGTTCTCGGCGAACTTCTTCCACATGTTCACCAGCTGCTGGCGGGTCATGGTCTTCTTGGCCTTGGGCAGGTCGTAGCAGCCGGTCTCCTCGTTGTACCACTCGGAGGTGGCGGCGTCGATGGCGATCATGAAGTCGTCATAGGGCTTGTACCCGGCGGCCTCGATGGCGGCAACGATGGCCTTCAGGGCGTCCTCATCCTTCTTCAGGTTGGGGGCGTAGCCGCCCTCGTCGCCCACGCCGGCGGCGGGGGTGCCGTTTTCCTTCAGGACGGTCTTCAGGGTGTGGAAGACCTCAGCGCACATGCGCAGGGCCTCGCGCCAGCTCTTGGCGCCCACGGGCATGACCATGAACTCCTGGATGTCCACGTTGTTGGTGGCGTGCGCACCGCCATTTAAAATGTTCATCATGGGCACGGGCAGGGTCTTGGCGTTCACGCCGCCCAGATAGCTGTACAGGGGCAGGCCCAGGCTCTCGGCGGCTGCCTTGGCGCAGGCCAAGGAAGCACCCAGAATGGCGTTGGCGCCCAGACGGCTCTTGTTTGGGGTACCGTCCAGCTCGATGAGGAGCTTGTCGATGTAGGTCTGGTCCAGCGCGTTCAGGCCGATGAGGGCTTCGGCGATCTCTTCGTTCACGTGCTCCACGGCCTGCTCGACACCCTTGCCCAGGTAACGGCCCTTGTCGCCGTCCCGCAGCTCACAGGCCTCATATACGCCGGTGGAAGCACCGGAGGGCACAGCGGCCCGGCCCATGGTGCCGTCGTCCAAATAGACCTCTACCTCCACGGTAGGGTTGCCGCGGGAGTCCAGGATCTCCCGGCCCAGAACGTCTACGATCTCGATCATCTGCTTCATGACGATACACTCCTTTTGATTGATGATAGATGATGTCAGATGGTGTGTTTCCGTATTCAATTAGGTATTTAGGATGAGGGTCTTGCCATCCATCTCCTGTGGCTGGTTCAGACCCATCAGGTCCAGCATGGTGGGGGCGATGTCGGCCAGGCGGCCGTCCCGCAGACGCACGGCGGCCCCGACGATGCAGAAGGGGACGGGGTTCGTCGTATGGGCGGTGAAGGGCTGGCCGTTTTCATCCAGCATTTGCTCGGCGTTGCCGTGGTCGGCGGTGATGAGGGCCACGCCCCCCAGGTCCGTGGTCGCTTTCACGACCTGGGCCACGCACGTGTCCACGGTCTCCACGGCGGCAACGGCGGCGTCAAAGACGCCGGTGTGGCCGACCATGTCGCAGTTGGCAAAGTTCAGGATGATGACGTCGTATTTGCCGCTCTCGATGCGGCGAATGGCCTCCTCGGTGATGGCCGGGGCGCTCATTTCGGGTTTCAGATCATAGGTCGCGACCTTGGGGGAGGGGATCAGGCACCGGTCCTCCCCAGGGAAGACGGACTCCTGACCGCCGTTGAAGAAAAAGGTCACGTGGGCGTATTTTTCCGTCTCGGCGATGCGCAGCTGGGTCATGCCCAGCTTGCTCAGGTACTCGCCAAAGATATTCTCCAGCTTTTCGTGGGGGAAGGCTACGGAGACGTTGGGCATAGAGGCGTCGTACTCCGTGGTGCAGACATAATGAACGGGCAGGAAGCCGCGCTTGCGCTTGATCTCCCCAAAGTTGGGGTCGACCAGGGCGCGGGTCATCTCTCTGGCCCGGTCGGGGCGGAAGTTCAGGAAGATGACGCTGTCGCCTTCTTCGATGCGGCCGCCCTTGGCGCAGACCACGGGCTCGAAGAATTCGTCGGTGACCCCGGCGTCGTAAGAGGCCTGGACGGCCTGGCAGGGGTCCTCAGCGAAGGGGGCGCTGCCGCCCGCCAGGGCGTCATAGGCCCGCTGGAGGCGCTCCCAACGGCTGTCCCGATCCATGGCATAGTAGCGGCCGGAAAGATCGGCGATCTGGCCCACGCCCAGCTCCCGCATTTTATCCTGGAGCTGCTGCACGAAGCCCAGGCCGGAGGTGGGGGAGACGTCCCGGCCGTCTAAGAAGGCGTGGACGTACACCTGAGGCACTTCCTGGCGCTTGGCCAGCTCTAGGAGTGCGAACAAATGGTCGATGTGGCTGTGGACGCCGCCGTCGGACAGCAGGCCCATGAGATGCAGGGCACCGCCGCTTTCTTTGCAGGCGCGGATGGCAGCCAGATAGGCGGGGTTTTCAAAGAAGCTGCCGTCCTCGATGGCCCGGCTGATGCGGGGCAGGTCCTGGAAGACCACGCGGCCGGCGCCGATGTTGGTGTGGCCCACCTCGCTGTTTCCCATCTGTCCCTCAGGCAGGCCTACGTCCAGGCCGGAAGCCTCCAGCTGGCAGAAGGGGTACTGGGAGAAGAGATAGTCCAGCTGGGGGGTGTTGGCAGCCTGAACGGCGTTGCCGGGGATGTCCTCTCCCAGGGCGAAGCCGTCCATGATGATAAGTGTCGTTGGAGTTTTCATAAGCCTGTTTCCTCGGTTCCCGGAGCCTGCGGCTCCGCGTGGGATGAATTGGGATAAATACTGTTTTGGCAGGTTTGGATGGTGCATTGGATTGGATCAATCTTGGTTGGCGGTGTGGATGATCTGCAAGAATTTGTCAGGGTCTAAGGAAGCGCCGCCGATCAGGCCGCCGTCCACGTCCTCCTGGGCCAGCAGGGCCTCGGCGTTGGCTTCGTTCATGGAGCCGCCGTACTGGATGGTGGTGGAGCGGGCGATGCGGGCCCCATAGAGCTTGCGCAGGATGCTGCGGATGGCCCCGCAGACCTCCCCGGCCTGCTCCGGGGTGGCGGTGTTGCCAGTGCCGATGGCCCAGATGGGCTCATAGGCGATGACGACCCGGCGCATATCCTCCGGGGTGACCCCGGCCAGGGCTGCCTTGAGCTGGTAGGAGATGAACTCCATGGTCACGCCCAGCTCCCGCTGGTCCTGGTCCTCGCCCACGCAGAGAATGGGGCGGAGCCCGGCGCTGAGGGCGGCGTGCACTTTTTGATTGATGATGTGGTCCGTCTCGCCGAAGAGGGCGCGGCGTTCGCTGTGGCCGATGATGACGTATTTCACGTCTAAGTCCGCCAGCATCCCGGCGGAGATCTCGCCGGTAAAGGGGCCGCTGCTCTCCCAATGGAGGTTCTGGGCCCCCACGGCCACGCGGCTGTCTTTCAGAAGTTTTACGGCAGCGGGGATGTCCACATAGGGCACGCACAGGACGATGCTGCACCGCTTGGCCCGAGGCAGGGCACCCTTCAGGCGCTCGGCAAAGGCCTTGGCCTCGGTGGCGGTCTTGTGCATTTTCCAGTTGCCGGCGATGATGGTCTTGCGATACTTTCTGTTCATTGGCTCCCCTTTCCCGTCAGTCAGTCCTTGTCAGCCAGGCAGGCGATGCCGGGCAGGACCAGACCCTCCAGGAACTCCAGGGAAGCGCCGCCGCCGGTGGAGATGTGAGAGAGCTTGTCGGCAAAGCCGCTCTTCTCCACAGCAGAGGAAGAGTCGCCGCCGCCCACGATGGTCACGGCGTCCTTCTGGTCGGACATGGCTTTGGCGACTGCATTGGTGCCGTTGGCGAAGGCGGGGAACTCAAACACGCCCATGGGGCCGTTCCAGATGACGGTGCCTGCCCCGGCGATGGCGCCGGTGAAGTCCTCGATGGTCTTGGGGCCGATGTCCATGCCCATGAGGTCGTGCGGGAAGTCCGTGGCGTCTACCAGGATTGGCTCGGCATCGGCAGAGAATTCTTTGGCGGCCAGATTGTCCTGGGGCAGCAGGAGCTTCACGCCCATCTCCTGGGCCTTGGCGATCATGTCCTTGGCGTAGCCGACGTGGTTGGCGTCCAGCAGGGAGGTGCCGATGTCCCGGCCCAGGGCAGCCTGGAAGGTATAGGCCATGCCGCCGCCGATCAGGATCGTGTCGGCCTTTTGCAGCAGGTTGTTGATCACGCCGATCTTGTCGGAGACCTTGGAACCGCCCAGAATGGCGACCAGGGGACGCTTGGGGTCATCCAGGGCTTTGCCCATGAACTCCAGCTCCTTCTCCACCAGCAGCCCGGCGACGGAGGGCAGGTAGTGGGATACGCCCTCGGTGGAGGCGTGGGCGCGGTGGGCAGCGCCAAAGGCGTCGAAGACGAAGATGTCGGCCAGGGAAGCCAGCTCCTTGGCAAATTCGGGGTCGTTCTTCTCCTCTTCGAGGCGGAAGCGCAGGTTCTCCACCAGCACGACCTGGCCGGGCTGGAGGGCGGCGCACTTGGCCTTGGTGTCGGGGCCGAGCACGTCCTCGGTCAGGGGCACGGGCATCTCCAATAACTCCTCCAGATGGTCCCGCGCGGAGAAGAGAGACAGCTCCTTCTTCCACTCGCCGTGGGGCCGGCCCATGTGGGACAGCAGGATCACGGCGGCGTTGTGGTCCAGCAGGTAGCGGATGGTGGGCAAGGTGGAGACGATACGGGTGTCGTCATGGATCACGCCCGTGGCCTTATCATGGGGAACGTTGAAGTCACAGCGCAGGAGGATCTTCTTTCCGGACACGTCAATGTCGCGGATGGTCTTCTTATCATAATTCATCGGAATAATGCCCCTTCTTTTCATATTTTATGGATAGCTGCTTGTGCTCGGTCCGACAGACGGTGCGCCCGGACGGGGAACGGCCTGGTTACTCCGACCCGGTCATTCTGCGCCCTGCAAGAGAGCGGGCGGCGTCTGCCCCATTTCTCCTTCCCCTTGCAGCTGTAAAAAGTCCAGCTGACGAAGGGCCTCATAGGTAAAAACTGCAACGGAGTTTGCCAGGTTCAGGCTGCGGGCTTCGGGCCGCATGGGCAGGCGCAGGCAGCGCTCCCGGTGCTGTTCCCGGAACCATTCCGGCAGGCCGGCGGTCTCTTTGCCGAAGAAGAGCCAGCAGCCGTCCCGGAACTTCGCCTGAGAATACGCCTGCGGCGCTTTCGTGGTGGCCAGCCAAAGGTCCTGGATGTCATTGCGCTGAAACAGCTCGTCCAAATCATCATAGACCCGGAGATCGACCAGGTGCCAATAATCCAGCCCCGCCCGCTTCACGGCCCGGTCGCTGATGTCGAACCCCAAGGGGCGCACCAGATGCAGCCGACTGCCGGTGGCGGCACAGGTCCGGGCAATGTTCCCGGTGTTCATCGGGATCTCTGGTTCCACCAAAACGATATTCAGCATGATATCCTTCGCCTCGCTCCTGACAAACTGTCGTTATGATACAGCTTGCATTTTACTGCAAGTACGTGAAAAATTCAATATCTTCCCGTCAAAAGGTGAAAATTAAGCGGTTTCCTTAAAAAAAGGGGAGGGTTTCTGGTGATTTTAGCTTGTACCCACAAAACCCCTCCCACCTGAAAATGCAAGAATCCCTTCTTTTTTGGAAAAGTGACGGGAGGGTATCAACCTAACAAAAAGCTGCCCCACGACCAAGGTCGCAGGGCAGCTTGAGGTGGCTTGTATTTACTTATCGCAGCAGGTCACGGAAAATCGTGTAGTCCTTCAAAGCCTTGACCTCTGCATTGGTCTGCATGGTGTTATAGGA
>SFHQ01000021.1 GCA_004556345.1 Clostridiales bacterium
TGTCAGTGTAGCGTGCCTGTTTCATCCTTGTCAACTACTTTCTACAAACTTTTCCAGGAGCTTAGGAAAAGAAAAAGCACAGCTCCATAACCGTAAAGCTATGGTCCCGACGTAGAAAATCGGCAGACAGAGTGCAACTGGCTGACCAGGTGGGTCCCTCTAGCTTTGCGTCGCCGACTCGCGCCGGGTTTGCCCATGTATTGATTTCGGCATGAGGATACCATATTGAACGCACTTTGTCAAGTAAAAATATAGGGTTTATCAAAAAAAACGGAACACAGGCCGCCGGGTGGGACCTGTGTTCCGGGTTTGGTGTGTGTTTTTGTTCCGCGGCAGCTCACATCAGCTTCGAGGTAAAGTAGACGGCCAGGATGAACAGCCAGGCGGCCATGGCCCAGATGCCGTAATACGCCATGGCGGTCCCCAGAGCCAGCGGGGCCAGCAGCAGCACCGCCGTGATCACCACGGTCAGGAAAAAGGCCAGGTAGGCCGTCTCCGGCTGGAAGAGCTGGTACTCCCGGCCACCCAGGGTGATAACGCCGTCCTTGGCCTTGGCCTTCCCGGCCAGGACCACGCCGACCAGCGCCACGACCAGGGCCAGGATCAAACAGCCGTAATACATCGTTCCCGTGCCGAAGGACCGGAACATCCACAGGCCCAGCAGGCCCAAGGCCCCCACCAGCACGCTGGCGAAAAACTCGCGCTGGTACAGGTAATAGACCATCATCAGCACGCCCAGGGCGGGCACCACCACCAGGACCATGGGGGCAATGGCCGTCTCCATGTTCCGCAGCAGCAGGCCGCCGAAGCCCGTGCAGAGGAAGCCGCAGGCGACAGCCGCCTGCAAGGTGCCGTCGTGAAGGCTGTCGCTCCTGTGGACCTTCACCGCCGCGACCAGGAAGACCACGAACAGGATCGTCCCCACGATGGGGAAGGCCGTGAGCACTTTGTACATGGGGACCTTGAAGCCCAGCTCGCTGACGCGGGCATGGACGTAAAAGCGGTTGAGCAGCAGCATGATCACCTCGACCACCACAGCGGTGGCGACCCACAGCAGCATCTGGGCAAACGCGCGGTCTTCCAGCTGCTCCTTGGTCATGCCCTCGGTGGCCTTGGCTCTGACCGGTTTGATCTCGTTTTTCTTCATATCAGTGTATCCACTCCCAATTCCAGGACCGGGATCCCCTGCGCGGGGGTCCCTCGCATGATCCTTGCTATTGTAGCAGAAAACCAGGGGTTTCGCAAGGTGAGCGCCGGGATTTCTGCTTCCAGCTTCCCCAAATTTTCCAGTTTGTCGGGGCTATCGTTCACTTTTTCTTAAAACTGTCCTTCAAAGAGACGCTGCGGTTGAAGACCAAATGGCCCGGCTGGGCGTCCCGGTTGTCCAGGCAGAAGTAGCCCTGGCGCATGAACTGGTAGGACGTGGCGGTCTTTCCGGCCTCCGGCATGGCGGCCTGGGCCAGGCCCTGCTCGACCTTGCAGCCGGTGAGGACCTGCAAGCTCTCCGGGTTCAGGTAGTCCAGGAAGTTCTTGTCGGGGCCGTCGGGGGCGGGGTCGGAGAAGAGGGCGTCATACAGACGGACCTCCGCGTCGGCGGCGGTGTCGGCCTCCACCCAGTGGATGGTGGCGCCCTTGACCTTGCGGCCGTCGGCGGGGTTGCCGCCCTTGGACTCCGGGTCATACTCGCACAAGACCTCGACGACGTTGCCGGCCTCGTCCTTCACGCAGCCGGTGCAGCGGATGAGGTAGGCACCCTTGAGGCGGCACTCCTGGCCGCCGGGGGTCAGGCGCTTGTACTTGGGGATGGGGGTCTCCATGAAGTCGTCAGCCTCGATATAGAGGTGACGGGAGAAGGGTACGCTCCGCTCCCCTGCCGCGGGATCGACGGGGTTGTTCTCCACGGAGACGGTCTCCCGCTGGTCCTCCGGGTAGTTGGTGATGGTCAGCTTCACCGGGCGCAGCACGGCCATGACCCGCTGGGCGGTCTCGTTCAGGTCCTCCCGCAGGCAGGACTCCAAAAAGGCCCAGTCCACCGTGGAGTCGACCTTGGAGACACCGATGCGCTCGCAGAAGTTGCGGATGGACTTGGGGGTATAGCCCCGGCGGCGCAGGCCGCAGAGGGTGGGCATCCGGGGATCGTCCCAGCCGTCCACGCGGCCCTCCTCCACCAGAGCGCGGAGCTTGCGCTTGGACATCACGGTATAGTTGATGCCCAGGCGGGCGAACTCGATCTGACGGGGCTTGCTGGGCACCTTGCAGTGGTCCACCACCCAGTCGTACAGGGGGCGGTGGTTCTCATACTCCAGGGAGCACAGGGAGTGGGTGATGCCCTCCAACGCGTCCTGGATGGGGTGGGCAAAGTCATACATGGGGAAGATGCACCACTTGGTCCCCTGGCGGTGGTGCTCGATGTAGCGGATGCGGTACAGGACCGGGTCACGCATGTTGAAGTTGCCGGAGGCCAGGTCGATCTTGGCCCGCAGGGTATACTTGCCCTCCGGGAACTCGCCGTTCTTCATGCGCTGGAACAGGTCCAGGCTCTCCTCGATGGGGCGGTCCCGCCAGGGGCTCTGGGCGGGGGTGGTGGTGTCGCCGCGATAGGCCTTGAACTGGTCGGGGGTCAGCTCGCAGACGTAGGCCAGGCCCTGCTTGATAAGGTCCACGGCCAGCTCGTAGGTCTGCTCAAAGTAGTCGGAGCCGTAGAAAAAGCGGTCGCCCCAGTCGAAGCCCAGCCAATGGATGTCCTGCTGGATGGCGTCGACGTACTCCGTGTCCTCCTTGGCCGGGTTGGTGTCGTCCATGCGAAGGTTGCAGATGCCGCCGAATTTTTCCGCGGTGCCGAAGTCGATGGTCAGGGCCTTGCAGTGGCCGATATGGAGATAGCCGTTGGGCTCCGGGGGAAACCGGGTGTGGACCGTTTTCCCCTCGCAGCGTCCGCCGGGCTTTAATTCTTCTTCAATGATGCTGTGAATGAAATTGGTGCTCATGGTCTCTTCCGCCATGGTGTTCACTCCTTTAATCACGGGTTTTCTGTCGGTAATCAGTCAAGTTTATATTATACACTGTTCGATGCAAGGATTGCAACCTTCTGGGGAAAAAAGTTTCATTCCGTCCAAACCGGCGGATGGGCCACGGCTTCCGCCACCCGCACGCCGTCCACCGCCGCCGAGACGATGCCCCCGGCATACCCGGCGCCCTCGCCGCAGGGATACAGGCCCCGCAGGTCCGACTGGAAGTCCTTCCCCCGGAGGATGCGGACGGGGGAAGACGAGCGCGTCTCCACGCCCACCAGGAGCGCATCCGGCGCAGCAAAGCCGTGGAGCTTTTTGTCCAGGGCGGGCAGGGCCTGGGCCAGGGTGTCCGTGACATAGTTCGGCAGCGTCTCCCGCAGGTCGCCGAAGATCACGTTCGGCTGATAGGTGCTGCGGTGGGTCAGGCTGTTGGGCGTGGGCACACCCCGCAGCAGGTCCCCCACCCGCTGGGCCGGGGCTTCATAGCCCGGACGGCCAAAGGCGTAGGCCTTGGCCTCCCACAGTTCCTGGAAGGCCACGCCTGCCAGGGGATCGTCGCTGCCAAAATCCCCAGGGCCGACGCCCACCAGAAAGCCGCCGTTGATGAACTTTCCGTCCCGCGCCCGGTTGCTCATGCCATTGGTCACGACGCCGCCGGGCTGGGAAGCCGCCGCCACGATCTGCCCGCCGGGGCAGACGCAGAAGGTGTAGGCCGACCGGCCGTTGGGCAGGTGGCAGACCAATTTATAGTCCGCCGGGGGGAGCTTCTCCCAGCTCTCGCCGAACTGGGCCCGGCTGATCCGGGCCTGCTCATGCTCGATGCGCACGCCGATGGCAAAGGGCTTTTGCTCCATGGCGGCCCCGGCCTGCCGGAGCATCCGAAACGTATCCCGCGCCGAGTGGCCGGGGGCCAGGATCAAGGTGTCACAGGGCATGGTGTAGGTCACCCTCCCCTGGTCTACTTGAATTTCCGTGAGCTGTTTCCCGGCCAGGGTCAGGCCGCTGAGTCGGTGGCCGAAGCGCACCTCCCCGCCCAGAGCTTGGATCTCCTTCCGCAGGTTGGTCACCACCTGGCGGAGCAAGTCCGTGCCCACATGGGGCTTGTGCTGCCAGAGGATGTCCTCCGGCGCTCCGGCGGCGACGAAGGTCTCCATCACGTGGGTCAGACGGGGGTCATGGGTGCCGGTGGTGAGCTTGCCGTCGGAGAAGGTCCCGGCGCCGCCCTCGCCAAACTGGACGTTGGACTCCGGGTCCAGGTCGCCGCCCTGCCAAAAGGCTTCCACATCCTTGACCCGCTGCTCCAACGCCTGGCCCCGCTCCAGCAAAACAGGCCGGAGCCCCGCTTTCGCCAGAGACAGCGCCGCCAGCAGGCCCGCCGGGCCGCTCCCCACCACCACAGGTGGGAGCGGAGACGTGCGGGTCACGGCGGGAAACACATAGGGCTTCGGCTCCGGGCGCAGGGAGACTTGCTTGCTCTTGGCCTTGGCCACCACCTGCGCCTCGTTGGAGACGGCCACGTCCACCGTCATCACATAGTGGACGTTCTCCTTTTTCCGGGCGTCGATGGACTGGCGCACGGGGATGCAGCGGTGAATTTTCCCCACGGAAAGCCCCAGGGCCTTCGCCGCTTTCTTTTTTAAGAGGGTCTCGTCCCCGTCCGGGGGCAGGGTCAGGTTCGTGATGCGTACCATAAGCTAGTCTCCTTTCCACAGCCCTGTGGAAAACTCCCCAGGGTAAAAAAGACGGCAGGCAGACCCACAGCGCCGCAGCCGTTATGGTTTCAATAACACGCGGCGGCATGGGTCCGCCTGTCGGATCAGGCGTCAGTCTCCTCCCGCACGTCGGGCAGGTCGACGAGCATCGGCTCGATGCCCAGATGGGGCAAAAACTTGGCCCGCATCTCCGGCATGGAGAGGTTCAGGGTCGAGGTATTGATGCAGGGATGGCAGCCAAAGCGGTCCGCCTCGGCAATGGACTTGTCCAGGATGAGCTTGACCCGGTGCTCCTTGTCGTTCATGAGCGACAGGATGGTGGCGGAACCGGGCGTCACGCCCAGGTACTGCTCCATATCCTCCGGCGCTGCAAAGGACAGACGGGAGGAGCCAATCTGCTTGGACAGATCCTTCGTGCGGAAGGGCTTGTCCCCCTCCATGAGGAGCAGATAGAAGTCCGTCTTCTGGCGGTTGCATAGGACGAGATTTTTGCAGATCGCCGCCCCCAGCAGGCCCTCGATGGCGTGGCAGTCGGCGATGGTGTTGGCTGCGTCGTGATCGGCACGGGTATAGGAAATGCCCAGCGCATCCAGTAAGTCGTAGCAGGCGATCTCCCGGTCCAGACGCCCCGTGCAGTCGGCGGGACGGCCCTGGTACAGGTTCGGGTCAATGTGCATAAGAAACCCCTCTTCTTTTGTTGGATTTACGAAAAAGAGGGCAGTGGCGAACCACTGCCCTCTCAGAGCGATCAAATCAAGTAATTTGATTACTTCTTCAGCATCCAGCCGGAAACGACCATCTTCTGAACTTCGGTGGTACCCTCGTAGATCTCGGTGATCTTAGCATCACGCATCATTCTCTCGAAGGGATACTCACGGGTGTAGCCGCAGCCGCCAACCAGCTGAACCACACGACGGGTGACGTCGGAAGCGACATCAGCAGCCATCATCTTGCCCATAGCGGCCAGGTGGCTGTAGGGCTCGTGGTTCTGCTTAGCCATAGCGGAACGATAGATCAGCAGACGAGCAGCGTCGACCTTGGTCTGCATGTCAGCCAGCTCGAACTGGGTGTTCTGGAAAGCGGACAGAGGCTTGCCGAACTGCTTACGCTCCTTCAGGTAGGGGATGCACTCGTCGATAGCGCCCTGAGCGATACCCACAGCCTGAGCAGCAACACCGATACGGCCGCCGTCCAGCAGCATCATAGCGATCTTGAAGCCCTCGCCTTCCTTACCCAGCAGGTTCTCTGCAGGGACCTCGCAGTCGTCGAAGACCAGCTCGTAGGTAGCGGAAGCACGGATGCCCATCTTCTTCTCCTTGGTGCCGAAGCTGAAGCCCTTGAAGCCCTTCTCCACGATGAAGGCGGACAGGCCCTTGTGGCCAACGCTCAGGTCGGGGTTGGTACGAGCGAAGACAACATAGGTGTCAGCATAGTAGCCGTTGGTGATGAAGATCTTGGTGCCGTTCAGGATGTACTTGTCACCCTTCAGGACAGCGGTGGTGCGAACGCCGTTGGCGTCGGTACCAGCGGAGGGCTCGGTCAGGCCCATAGCGCCCAGCTTCTCGCCCTGTGCCAGGGGCACCAGGTACTTCTGCTTCTGCTCCTCGGTGCCGAACTCCAGGATGGGCCAGGAGCACAGAGAACCGTGGACGGAGAACATGATGGAGGTGGAAGCGCAGTACTTAGCCAGCTCCTCGCAGCATGCGATGTAGGTCAGGTAGGACAGGCCAGCGCCGCCGTACTCTTCGGGGATGTAGGTGCCGAGCATACCCATCTCAGCCAGCTTCTCGCGGGCGTTCTGGGTGAACTCTTCCTTCTCGTCCAGCTCAGCAGCGATGGGCTTGACTTCCTTCAGGCAGAAGTCGTGGAGCATGTCGACAATTTCCTGCTCCATTTCATTCAGTTTGAAATCCATAGTGTTTTCCTTTCTTTTCCGCTGGGAGCGGTGTTCCCCCTTGCGGGGGAACACCGTCCGAGCATGTATGATAAATTTATTTTGCTAACGAATTAGTCCTTGTCTGCCAGAACCAGCTTGGTCAGAGCGGGGCAGACGTCATACAGGTTGCCGATGACACCCAGGTCAGCCACGTCGAAGATGGGAGCCTCAGCGTCCTTGTTGATGGCAACGATGAAGTCGGAGGAACCCATGCCAGCCAGGTGCTGGATAGCGCCGGAGATACCGCAGGCGACATACAGCTTGGGGCCGACGGTCTTACCGGTCTGGCCAACCTGATGGGAGTGGGGGATCCAGCCAGCGTCAACAGCGGCACGGGAAGCACCAACGACAGCGCCCAGAGCGTCAGCCAGGGGCTTGATGGTGGTGTCGAAGCCCTCGGGGCCGCCCAGGCCACGGCCGCCGGAGACGATGATGTCAGCGCCTTCCAGGTCGACCTTCTCGCCTTCCTCAGCGATGGTCTCGATCACCTTGATGCGGATCTGGTCAGCGGGGAAGACATAGTCGATCTTCTCGACCTCGGCAGTGCGGGTGTAGTCAGCCTCCAGCTTCTTGTTCACGCCAGGACGGCAGGTACCGATCTGGGGGAAGGTGAAGGGGCACAGGATGGTAGCCATCAGGTTACCACCGAAAGCAGGACGGGTCCAAGCAACCTTGCCGGAAGCTTCGTCGATGTCCAGGGAGGTGCAGTCTGCGGTCAGACCGGTCTTCAGACGACCAGCGACACGGGGGCCCAGGTCACGGCCCATGGGGGAAGCGCCCATCAGGATGGTGGTGGGGCAGTTGTTCTTGACGCACTCCACGATAGCAGCGGTGTAAGCGTCAGTGCTGTAGTGATCATAGACCTCGTTGTCCAGGACCATGACCTTGTCGGCGCCGTGAGCGATGGCTTCCTTAACAGCCTCGTCGCAGTTGTAGCCGATGACCAGAGCGACGGTCTGACCGCCCTGGATGCCAGCCAGACGACGGCCGGGGTTCAGCAGCTCCAGGCCAACGTTTCTGGCCTTGCCGTCTTTGGTTTCAATAAAGACCCACAGGTCCTTAGTCTTTGCTTCGTAGCTAGTCTGTAACATTGTATTTCGTCCTCCCCTCTATTAAATGATGCCCTTGTCCTTGAGCAGGTCGTACAGCTTCTTAGCGGACTCTTCAGGAGTCTCCTCCTTGATCTTCAGGCCGCCTTCCTTACGGGGAGGAGTGAAGCTCTTCTTAACCTTGGTGGGAGAACCCTTCAGGCCGGATCTCTCAACGTCCAGGCCGCAGTCAGCAGCGTTCAGAACGGGGATCTTAGCCTTGTTTGCAGCCATCTTGGACTTGATGGTGGGGAAGCGGGGCTCATAGTCGGGCTTGGTGACGGTCACTGCGCAGGGGCAAGCCATCTCCAGGATCTCGAAGCCGTCCTCCAGCTCCTTCTTCACGCGAACAGACTTGCCGTCCTCGGTGGGCCAAACTTCCCAAGCATAGGTGACCTGGGGAATGTCCAGATCCTCAGCGACCTGGGGGCCGACCTGAGCGGTATCGCCGTCGATAGCCTGCTTACCGAACATGATCATGTCGAACTTCAGGCCTTCCAGCTCCTCGATCTTCTCCTTAGCCTGGGACAGGATGTAACCGGTAGCCAGGGTATCGGAACCGCCGCATGCACGGTCGGAGACCAGGTAAGCCTTGTCGCCGCCAACAGACAGGCACTCCTTCAGAGCGACCAGAGCCTGCTCGGGACCCATGGACAGAACGACGATCTTGGTGTTCTTGTCCTTGTCCTTAATACGGGCAGCAGCTTCGAGTGCATAAGCATCGAAGGGGCTGACGATGGCGGGAACGCCCTCGCGCATCAAGGTGTTGGTCACGGGATCAATTTTGATGATGGTCGTGTCCGGCACTTGTTTAATGCAAACAAGTATGTTCATTTCTGATTTCCCCCTATATTAATGATTTGTTTTATTCTGACAGCGCCGCCCCATTCCTTTCTCAGCGAGAAACCGGGGGCGGCAAGCGCCCGTGGCCTCAGCCGAAGCAAAAGAGCCTGACTGCTCTGTCATAAACGCCGACCCGGAGGGAGTCTCCGGTGGCAGACGTTTCTCGGAAAGGAGCGCAGTTTAGCTCACCCTTCCAGTACATTACGGTGTGTATTATAGCAAAGCTTTTTTGAAATTACAAGCAGGGAATGTATCATATCAGGAAAAAAATTTTTCCTGTTTTTCCGCGATTTTAGGCGTTTCGCCTAAATAGCACAAAAGATTTGCCGCAAAACGCCCTTCTGCGTCCGTTTTCCCCGCCGTGCGCCGCTTTGGATGCTTATTCCCCGAAGAACTTATCGTGGATGGCCTGGACCGCCATGTTGGCGTCGGCCTCGTCCAGCAGGACGGAAACCTTGATCTCACTGGTGGAGATCATGTGGATGTTGATGTCCGCATCGTACAGGGCGCCGAACATCTTGGCGGCCACGCCGGCGTTGTCGACCATGCCGGCGCCGACGATCGAGACCTTCACGACGCTCTTATCCACGTCGATGTGGTCAAAGGCCAGGCTGCTCTTGTGGGCCTCCAGCAGGGCCACGGCCTGGTCCACGTCGCTGCGGCGGACAGTGAAGCTGATGTCCTGGCTCTCGTCCCGGCCGATGGACTGGAGGATGATGTCCACGTTGATGTTCTGCTGGCCCAGCAGAGAGAAGACTTTATAGGCGATACCGGGGCGGTCCTCCACGCCCACCAGGGCCAGACGGGCTACGTTCTTGTCTTTTGCCACGCCGCTGATCTGGGTCTTTTCCATTTGCTTTGCAACCTCCTTGACTTTCGTGCCCGGTTTTCTCTCGAAACTGGACAGCACTTCTAAATTCACCTGATATTTCTTGGCCAGCTCCACGGAACGGTTGTGGAGGACCTGAGCGCCCAGGCTGGCCAGCTCCAGCATCTCGTCGAAGGTGATCTCCTCCAGCTTTCTGGCCCCCTTGACGTAGCGGGGGTCGGCGGTGTAGATGCCGTCCACGTCGGTGTAGATCTGGCACAGGTCGGCCTTCAGCGCCGCAGCCAGCGCCACGGCAGAGGTGTCGGAGCCGCCGCGGCCCAGGGTGGTGATGTCGCCGTACTTGTTGATGCCCTGGAAGCCCGTCACGATGACGATGGAGTGGCTTCGGTCCAGCTCGGACTGGACGCGCTCGGCGTTGATCTTCTTGATGCGGGCGCTGCTGTAGCTGCTGTTGGTCTGGAAGCCGGCCTGCCAGCCGGTCAGGGAGACCACGGGCAGACCCATGGTCTCAATGGCCATGGCGCACAGGGCGCAGGAGATCTGCTCGCCGGTGGACAGCAGCATATCCATCTCCCGCTTGGATGCGTTGGGGTTGATCTCCTTGGCCTTTTCAATGAGGTCGTCGGTGGTGTCGCCCTGGGCGGAGAGGACCGCCACCACTTGGTTGCCCTGGCGGTAGGTGTCCGCGATGATCTGCGCCACGTTGCGGATGCGGTCGGCGTTGGCCACGGAGGTCCCGCCGAATTTCTGTACAATCAGTCCCATCTCACATTACCTCCTGTCATCCGGCGGGCCGGCGATTCCGGCCGCCGGAGGGAACGAGATTGCTTATTTATTGAGAAAGCGCTGCCCCATCCTATGTCCAGGGCGGCAAAAGAGGGTATCTATTTGGTCAATCCAGCACGCGGATCACGGCCAGCACGTCCCTGCCGGCCAGGAGCTTGTCCAGCTCCGGGCGGGTCATGGCGGCGGTGATCCAGCCGCTCTCCCCGGCCTCCGCGTTGGGGACGGTGAGCTTCTCCCCGGCCAGCTCGCCGCTGGCCAGACGGACGTACCACTGGCTGGACAGCTCGTCGGGAGAGAAGACGGCGTCGGGGCGGTTGGGCTGCCAGGGGCGGTAGCCGGCCCGGTCCATCTGGCGGGCGGCGGCGATGACGTCGGCCACCACGGCGCTGGCGGTGGGCAGCTTGCCTGCGCCCCGGCCATAGAACATCACGTCGCCCACGGCGTTGCCCTTGACCTTAATGGCGTTGAACACGTCCTCGACCCCGGCCAGGGGGTCCTGGTTCCCCACGAAATGGGGCTCCACATAGGCGCAGATCGTCCCGTCCTCGCGGGCGATGGAGCGGCCCAGCAGCTTCAGGCTCCTGCCGGCGGCGGCGGCGTAGGCCTCGTCGGCCAGGGTGATCTTGGTGATGCCGGTGGTGGGGACCTGGTCCGGCAGCAGGTGCCAGCCATAGGCGATGGAGGAGAGGATGCACAGCTTCCGGCAGGTGTCCTTGCCCTCCACGTCGGCGGAGGGGTCCTGCTCGGCGTAGCCGTTGGCCTGGGCACCCGCGAGGGCCTCGGCAAAGGGAACATGGTCCTTGACCATGCGGGTGAAGATATAGTTGGCGGTGCCGTTCAAAATGCCGCAGATCTCCAGGATCTCGTTGGCGGACATGCACTCGCTCAGGGGCCGCAGGATGGGGATGCCCCCGCCCACGCTGGCCTCAAAGAGATAGACGGCGTTGTTCTGGGCGGCCAGGTCCAGCAGACGGCGGCCGTGGGTGGCCACCAATTCTTTGTTGGAGGTGACCACGCTCTTGCCCTGCTTCAGGGCCCGCTCGGTGAAGTCCAGGGCAGCGCCCACACCGCCGATGGTCTCCACGACCACGTTGACCTCCGGGTCATGCTCGATGACGGAGAAGTCCTTCACAAAATGCTGCGCAAAGGGGCTGTCGGGGAAGTCCCGCACGTCCAAGATATACTTGACTTCAATGAGCTCGTCGGCTTTTTTCTGGATGCCGGCGCCGTTGCCGGAGAGGACCTCCGCCACACCGGAGCCGACCACGCCGAAGCCCAGGATCGCTACTTTGACCATAATGATTCTTCCATCCTTTTCTGAGATTCCGATTTCCTTTTTCCTTAAATTTGTATCCGTTTTGTTTTGGGGAAGGACATCACCCCGCCAGCACCTCGCTGCGCAGCACGCCGTCCACGCTGTTGAGCTTAGCCAGCAGATCCTGCAAGGACCCCTGCAAGCCGGAGGTCTCGGCGTTCACCGTGACCACAGCGCAGCCGTTGATGGGCAGACCCTGGTTGATGGTGAGGATATTGGCCCCGGAGCTGGCAAAGAGATTCAGCATGTGGGACAAGATCCCCGGTTCGTCCTTCAGCATCATCTGAAAGGTCACGATCCGACCATGGAGCATATCCTGAAAAGGCCGGACTGCATCCTTATATTTATAAAACGCGCTGCGGCTGATGCCCACCAGCTGGACCGCCTGGTTGACGGTCTCCGCCTCGCCGGTGTCCAGCATCCGCCGGGCCTGGACTACCTTGTGAAAGATCTCAGGCAGGGCCTCCGCGTCTACGATGTAATAGTTGGGCGCTTTTGACATGGTTGCCTCCGTTTCATAGGATCATAGATCGTCCTTTGGATCAGTGCGTCTGCTATTCTAACACATCTGTCCGCGTATGGCAACCCAAAGTGTTTGTCTGAACGACAGTTTTTCCTTTTCTTTTGCCGTTGTTTCGGTCATATCAGCAAAAAGCGGCCCCCGGAAGAAGCTCCGGGGGCCGCTGCGGCGAAGGGGTTCAGCTTGCTTTGGAGATGGACCTCCCCTCCCGCCGTCTGCGGGGGGTGGTGGTCTCACCGCCGGTGGTCTCGGCAGGGGGCGTTTCAGCGGGGGGCGTGGTGGTGCCGCCGTTGTCGCCGGTGCCGGTGTCGGGGGTGGTGGTACCGTTGTCGGTGGTGCCGCCGTTGTTGTTGGTGGTACCACCGTTGTTGGTGGTCCCGCCGGTGCCGCCGCCGTTCCCATTGCTGTTGGAGGGACGGGTGCTCGGTGCCTTATGATAGGTGCAGGTGCCGGTGGGCGCATCCTCCGGTAGGAAGGTGCCGGTGGCCAGATGGCCGGAGCAGTAAGGCCCGGGCAGCATCCCGCTGGAGAGGCAGTAGGTGACGGTCTTCAGGTTGTCCGGCACATCGAACTTCTTATACTCCAGGCCCTGGTGGACCTTGGACATGACCTGGTTCCACAGAACCGGCGAAGGATTGTTCAGGCCACTGGCCAGTCTCTCCTGCCGGTCATAGCCCGTCCAGATCGCTGCGGTGTAGTAGGGCGTGTAGCCCACGAACCACAGGTCCTTTCGGGAGGTGGTGGTGCCGGTCTTACCGGCGATCTCCTGGCCGGAGAAGTTGGCCTTCTTACCGGTACCGTCAGAGATGACGCGCTGGAGCATCTCGGTCATATAATAGGTGGTGCGCTGGGACAGGACGTTCGGTTCATCCTCCGTCTCATTGCGCAGCATGGGCTGGCCGTTGCTGTCCGTGACCATGGTGTAGGTCTTGGGGGTCTTATAGGTCCCCTGGTTGGGGAAGACGGCATAGGCCGCCGCCATATCCAGGGTGGTCACGCCTTCCGTCAGACCGCC
Source organism: Clostridiales bacterium (assembly GCA_004556345.1). Taxonomy (GTDB): domain Bacteria; phylum Bacillota; class Clostridia; order Oscillospirales; family Oscillospiraceae; genus Evtepia. The sequence continues at coordinate 13,056 of SFHQ01000021.1, forward strand.
CAGAGCCAGCTGGGCGCGGCCGATGTCGCTGTACTTCTGGTCACCGCGGGTCAGGCTGCGGATGAGCTTGATGTGGAACTTATCCTGCATAAAGTCAAAGCTCGTCTCCGGCGTGACCATATCCAGGACCTTCACGGCCACGGTGTTGAGGGACTGCTCCACGGCATAGGAGACCGTGACGTTGCCGCGGTAGCCGCCGGCGGCGTTCACAGGCCAGTCTCTGCCGTTGATCTTGTCCACGGGGCTGTCCTCCACCGTGGTGGTGGGCTTGACCTTGCCCAGCTCGATGGCAGGGGCATAGACGGAGAGGGGCTTGATGGAAGAGCCTGGGGGCCGCTTACTGCTGGTGGCCCGGTTCAGGCTGCGACTGACGGTCTTTTCGCCCAGGCCGCCGGCCATGGCCACCACTTCCCCGCTCACGTTGTCCACAACGGTGATGGCGGACTGCAATCTCTGGCCGCTGCTGGAGACCACGTCCTTATACTCGGAGTTCTGGTAGACCTCGTCCACCGCCGCCTGGACGTTCGGGTTCATGCAGGTGTAGATCTCCAGGCCGCCGGAGAAGACCTTGGTCTTGGCGTACTGCTCAGACCAGTTGTACTTGTCGCACAGGTCCTGGATGACGTCGTTGATGACCTGGTCCACATACCAGGAATAGACGGTGTTCTTTTTCTTGGTGCTGTCGGCCTCACCGTCGCCGTCCTTGTCCTCATAGGGGTTGCTGAAGACCAGCTCTTCGGCGGCTGCCTGGTCGTGCTCCTCCTGGGTGATGTACCCCTGCTCCAACATGGCGTTGAGGATGGTCAGCTGGCGCTCCTTGTTGAAGTCCTTGGAGGTCTTGACCTCGCCGGTGTCCGGGTCCGTGATGGAGAGGTGGCCCAGGGGGTCATACTTCGAGGGGTTGTTCGTGATGCCGATGAGGCAGGCACATTCGGCCAGGTCCAGCTCAGAAACGTGCTTGCCGAAATAGGTGTAGGCGGCGGTGTACACGCCGTTGCACCCCTGGCCCAGGTAGATATAGTTGAGGTAGGCCTCCAGAATATCGTCCTTGGTGTACTTCTTCTCAAACTCCAGGGCACGGAAGATCTCCATGACCTTTCGTTTCACGGTGACCTCATCGTCGCTGGTCATGTTCTTGATCAGCTGCTGGGTCAGGGTCGAGCCGCCCTGGATGCTCCGGCCGGTGAACATCAGGCTGATGGCCTTGGCCGTGCGGACCCAGTCCACGCCGTTGTGCTTGTAAAAGCGCTTGTCCTCAATGGCCACGGCGGCATCCTTCAGATACTGGGGGATCTCATCCGAGGAGACCCACACGCGGTTTTCCTCGCCGTATAGGGTCTGGACCGTTTCATAGGTCCCCGTCTCTGGGTTTTGGGCCAGCACTTTACTGGTCAGGTTGGGGTTAAAGTCGCTCATGTCCAGGCTGGCGTCGGGAATGATGACGTTTTTAATGTAGGCCGCCGACATACACAGCAGCATAGCCAGGGTGATGACAAAGATGAGGACGATCGTCATCACGACCTTAAAGGCTCGGCCGTGCTTTTTTCGTTTTCGTCTTGTAGCGCCGCCCCGGCGGCCTCTGGGGTCTTGATCCCGGCGGTCGTAGGAGCGTGTGTCGCGATGTTTGTCCAATGTGACACCTCCGAATTGGAATAGGGACAGCCGCCGCAACCGCGGCAGGCTTCGATGCGGAATGTTGGAACCTCGCCTATTTTATGTATTATACCACAGGATTTCCATTTGTCTATCCGTGACGGAAAGATTTTTGCCGTCGGAAAGTTTCCCGAAATTTTCCGCGCTTTACTCTTGCAATTTCACAGTATTGAGGGTACAATAACAGGCAGATAAACAAAGGAGAACATGGCATGAGCGAAGAATACGGCGCAAATTTCATCACCGTCACCGATGACGACGGCAACGAGTTCGAGCTGGAACATCTCGACACCATCGAATATAACGGCCAGACCTACCTGGCCTTCTTCCCCGCCGAGCACGAAGGCGAGGAAGCCCAAAACGAAGAGGAGCTGGGCCTCGTGATCCTCAAGACCGTCCTGGAAAACGGCGAGGAGATCCTCTCCACCCTAGACAGCGACGAGGAGATCGACGCAGTCTACAACGAGTTCATGAAGGAACTTTTTTCCGAGGACGAGGAAGAATAACCAAGGCCCCTGCATAACATCTTAATAAGACCGCAACAGCATGGAACAAGGTTCGCCCTGCTCGGTGCGTGGAAATGGACACTTTTAAACCCACATTTTTCAAACGGGACGCTGGTCTCGTGGTGTGGATCGCAGACCTCCCGGCCTTCGGGTTGGAAGAAGGGAGCGTGAAGCATCACGGAGGCGACCCACCTGCCATCTCGTGCAGGTTTTAATTGGGTCCCCACGGCCAGAGCGGGGCACCTTTTTTCTCTTTTTTCCCTTGGATCGTTTCTGCAATTTTTCCATTCATTTTCCAAAGAAAATACTTTCTTGGGCAGGCTCTCCGAAAGCGGGGGCCTGTTCGTTTTGCAAGTTCTCTTGCTCAAAAAGAGGGTATTTTTGTGATTCTTGTCTGTCTGCCCCCCTGCTTTGTTGCATTTCGACGGGACGCACACGTTTTTGCCAAGCTGCGGCAAATTTCTTTTTGACAAGGTATACAATATGCCCAAAAACAGAGAGAAATTCTTGTTGGATATTTTCTCCTGGGAACAACTTGCCAGTTTCGTTTATCAATGCTATACTAAAGCCGTAGGCGGAAAGGCCACTGGATGTGGTAAATCCGCATAACAAAACATCTTTGAGTTTTTGGAAAGGATGCGACTCCCTATGATTAAAGATTTTGGTTTCATCATCCCTCAGAACTGTCAGTTCGGTGTGGGCGCTCTGAAGAAGCTGCCCGACTTCCTGAAGGCTGCTGGCTCTGACAACGTCATGCTGATTTCCGACCGTGGCCTGGAGGCTATCGGTGTTGTTGAGAAGGTCCGCAAGATCATCAAGGACGCTGACCTGAAGTACGCTGAGTACCTGGACGTTCTGCCCAACCCCACCACCACCATCGTGGACGAGTGCGCTGCCAAGTATAAGGAAGCTGGCTGCACCGCTCTGATCGCTCTGGGCGGCGGCTCCCCCATGGACGTGGCTAAGGCTGTCGGCGTTGTCGCTAAGTTCGGCGGCACCATCGGCGACTACGAAGGCGTCGGCAAGGTTCCCGGCCCCATCGACACCCTGATCGCTGTCCCCACCACCGCTGGTACCGGTTCTGAGGTCACCGTCGCTGCCGTTATCACCGACGAAGCTCGTAACTACAAGCTGTCCGTCCTCGGCCCTGAGATCTCCCCCACCTACGCTGTGCTGGATCCCGAGCTGATCATGACCGCTCCCGCTTCCGTGGCTGCTGCCTGCGGCGTCGACGCTCTGATCCACGCTATGGAGTCCTACATCAACACCGACGCTAACCCCTTCTCCATGGCTATGGCCGAGAAGGCAATGGAGCTGATCGGCGGCAACATCCGCAAGTTCGTCGCTCGCCGCAACGACGTTGACGCTGCCTGCGCTATGATGCTGGGTTCCACCTTCGCTGGTATCGCTTTCGCCAACAACCGTCTGGGCGACATCCACGCTATGTCTCACCCCGTGTCCGCCTTCTATCATGTCGCTCACGGCGTGGCCAACGCTGTCCTGATGCCCACCATCTTCGAGTTCAACGCTCTGGCTGCTGACGAGCGCTATGCCAACATCTATCAGTACATCACCGGCAAGGATGCTGGCGAGGACTTCGTTCCCGGCATGCTGTGCGACGCTCTGCATCAGCTGAACGCTGACCTGGGCATCCCCGCTTGCCTGGCTGACGTGGGCGTCCAGGAGGACAAGATCCCCCAGATGGCCATCGACGCAATGAAGAGCGGCAACGTCACCGTCAACCCCAGAATCACCACCGTCAAGGACGTGGAGGCTCTGTATCACAAGGCTATGTACAAGTAATCCTTTCCAAGGATCACGTTCAGGAGACCGGCTTCGGCCGGTCTCCTTTTTTGTGCCCATTTTTCGCCATCAGGCTTTATCTTTTCCAAAAATCTGCTATAATAAGCCATAGATTCCCCAGTGCGGCCCGCGCCGCACCTGGCCTGAGGAGGCTTTTTCCATGAATGAACTGACCCAGCAACGACTTGACGCCCTTCTCCAAGCCAACAGCATGACGCCGGATCGCTTAGATCAGACGACCCTTTCCCAGATGTTCCTGGCCCAGATGCGCGTGGCCCTCTACGGCGGCGTCTCGTCCATCCCGGTCCTGCCCACGTTTTTGAAGCCCTTTGGCACGCTCCACGAGGGCACCCCCGTCGCCGTGGCCGAGATCGACGACCGGGAGGTGCGCGTAAGCTTAGTCACCTTTTCCGGTGGCCGGGCGGAGGTCACCGATGCGGACCGCTTTCCCGTCCCCGGCCGGGAGTACCCCGCGCCCTTGGCCGACCTTCTCTTCGCCGTGGCCGAGCTGGCCCAGCCCCTGCTGGACCGGGCCAAGGCCCTGGCCCTCTGTCTCCCCTTCCCAATCGACTACGACTGGCAGGGAGACGGCGCCATCCGTTCCTTCCCCGGCACCATGACGGTAAGCGACTTTGCCCAAACGCCCGTCCTGGCCGCCCTGAGGGAAGAATGGAAGAGCCGGAACGTGACGCCCCCGCCCATGACGCTGGTGAGCCTGCCCGCCGCCGTCCAGCTGGCCGCCGGGGCCTTGCATCCCGGCCAGAAACGCTATGTGAGCCTGACCTGGGGTAGCGTCTTTGACCTGGGCTTCACCGCCCCCGGCAGCATCGTGGTCCGCCAGGCGGGCACGCCCCCGGCCTTGACCCCCTTTGCCTGCGGCTTCGGCCACGCCCAGTGCGTCCCCTTCGGCCTGGTGGACCTGATCCAGGACCGGGACAGCTACGCGCCGGGGCAGGACCTGCTGCTGAAAATGCTCTCCACGGAGCACCTGGGCGATGTCTACCGCCTGACCATGATCAAGGCTTCCGAGCGCAAGCTGCTCACCTTTGGCGGCAGCCGGGACATTCTGTCCATGCGCCGCTTAGACCTGGCGACCATGACGGAATTTTTGGCCGATCCACAAAACGGCGGCACCCTGGCCCACTACTTCCGGGAGGGGGAGGACCGCACCGTGGCCCTGGCCGTGGCGGATGCCGTCTTGGACCGGGCCGCCCGCCTGGCCTGCGCCGCCCTGGCAACCGTGCTGCAATTCATCGGGGCCGGGCAAGACCCGGAAGCCCCCGTTTGCGTTGCCCTCCACGGCGAAGCATTTTCCTGTCCCCCCCTGATGCAGGCCTTCCAAACCAGAGTGCAGACCGAACTGGCGCAGCGCGGCCTGCACCTGACCCTCTGGCAAGGAGAGAACACCCCCGCCGTCGGTGCGGCTGCCGCCGCCCTGTACGCCCTTTGACCCCCCCAAACAACTGAGAGGAGCCTTTCCCACCATGAAGAACCGAACCTTGATCGTGGCCGCCCTGGTCATGGTCCTCCTGTGCGTCGGCCTGATTTTCCTGGGCCTGCGCCATGAAAACGCCGGCGGCGGTAGCCCCGGCCAGAGCCAGACCGCCGACGGGGACACCCAGTCTCAGGCCCAGCAGGACATCACCGCGACCCTGGCCGTCTGCGGTGACATCATGAGCCACCTGCCCCAGACCAACGACGCCTATGACGCCGCCACCGACACCTACAGCTACCTCCCCTGCTTCCAGTACGCGAAAGCCTGGACGGAGAGCGCAGACTATACCGTCGGCAACCTGGAGACCACGCTGAACGGTCCGCCTTACTCCGGCTACCCCCAGTTCTGCGCCCCGGACGCTCTGGCCTACAACCTGAAAAGCATCGGCTTTGATCTCGTGACCACTGCCAACAACCACTGCATGGACAAGGGCTACAACGGCCTGTCCCGGACCCTGGACGTGCTGGACCAGGCCGAATTAAAGCACGTCGGCACCTACCGCACCCAAGCGGAGTTTGACGAAAACCACGGCGTGGTCGTGGCCGATGTGGGCGGCATCTCCGTGGCCTTCCTGGGCTATACCTACGGCACCAACGGCATCCCCGTCGCCGCCGACAAAGACTTCTCCCTGAACCGCTTCAACGTAGACTACACCGGCGACTGCGTCACCCTGGACCAGGAGAAGCTCTCCTCCGAGCTGGCTTACGCCGAGAGCCTGAACCCCGACCTCATCGCCGTGATGATCCACTGGGGCATCGAGTACCAGACCACCCAGAACGCCTACCAGGAGCAGGTGGCCGATTTTCTCATCTCCCACGGTGCCGATGTGATCCTGGGCAGCCACTCCCACGTCCCCCAGCCCATGGGCACCCGGACCGTCACCCTGGACGACGGCTCCACCCGGACGGGCTTCGTGGCCTACTCCCTGGGCAACTTCGTCTCCAACCAAAGCCCCGCGACGGTGAACGTCAACTACACCGACACCACCGCCATTCTCCGCCTGGAGCTGACCAAGAACGGCCAGACCCAGGAGACCACCGTCACCGACGTGAGCTATGTGCCCATGCTGGTCCTCAACCGCGGGACCGGGGTCCAGGATCAGTATCTCATCCTGGATGTCAACGCCCTCATAGCCGCCCACGACAGCGGCGACACCTCCGTAGCCACCGACGCGGTATACAGCAAGCTGGAATACGCTCTGAATGGCTGCCACACCATTCTAGGGGCCGACTACGACAAGGCCGGCACCCCGCCCCAGACCACCTCGGCCTGATCCCACTCTCAACCAAAACGTCCGCTGCCTGTGCATGAGCAGCGGACGTTTGTATTATATATTATAAGGTATCCTGCATAGGACGCCCCCGGCGGGGCAATTTAGGAGCACACGTCAAAACACCGCCTCAATCCCCCTGGCGAAATATTTTGGAAAAATAGCGGTAATAGGGCATCAGGCTCTCGTAGCCCTCCACCAGCACATCCACCAGCTCCGGGCTGTAGAGCAGCGGCTCCACGGGGCGGGAACAGGTGATATCTAAATTTTTCCGGTTGTACCACTGGTCCAGGGGCGGCTGGGGGCTGCCCTTGGGGCGCTTGTATTCCTCCGCCTGAAGCTCGAAGCGGTCCTGCCTGGCAAAGGCGCGGGCCAGCTTCAGCATGGGCTTGGGGTCCGTGTCTACCGCCTGGCGGAATTTCGCCATCTGCGCCGGCTTGGCGTCATAAGCCCCCAGGCCGTAGGCATAGCCTTTGGGATAGATCTCAAACCAGAACACCGGCATGTGCGTCCAGTCCTCCCCCGCCATGCGCAGGGTGAACCAGAGGTTGGATTTATACGGTCCCCGGCCATACAGCCGCCGCGCATCCCGATAGATGCGGCTGATGCGCAGCATCAGGGGCAGTTCTTCGTGGGCGGCAGTGAATTTTTCATAGACCTCTTCCCCCAGCGCCCGCAGGGGCGTCTGGACATTGTCGAGGTACTCCTGCTTGTGGCGCTCGAACCAGGGGCGCTCGTTGTTGAGCCGAACGCCCCAGAGAAAATCCTGTGTTTTTTCTGAAAATCCTGGAAACATCGTCGTTCCTCCTCTCCGCCGTATCGTATCACAGGTGCTTCTCCTTTTCAAGATTTGGCAGAATGTGGGGCTTTAGTTCATTTTATAACCCTTTTATAAAAACTTTTGAAAAAAATGCTTGCAAAATAAGAAACAAACCACTATAATGAGCGTTGGATAAAACTGGACCACTAGACACCATAGAATAGCCTGGTTTTTCAGGTATTTTGCCTGCTTTTGTGCGGGTTACCCCTTGCAAAAAGAAAGGTGTTGCGTTATGATGTGCGGTGACGGTTTTTTTCGTCTGTAGACTATGGCATGTTCCATTCGGAGCTTTGCCTTCTTGATATCGCACCTAAGGGAGGAACTTTTATTATGTTAGGCAACAGCATCAAGAAATTTGCACTGAACCAGGCCTTCAATTACATCGAGAAGGACCCCATCAAGAACCTGACCCACGTCATGGACATGGTCGATAAGTTCGCCGGCAGCGGCCCCCAGTCTTTCCCCCGCCAGCGCCAGGCGATCCGCGACGCCATCAACAACGAGGACTCCACCGCCCACGGTCTGGTCGTCCGTATGATGACCGAGATGGACCTGGGCTTCACCGAGACCCTGCTGTCCAACTTCTTCCTCAACGCCAGCATCACCGGCTGGAAGAAGCAGGACGAGTACCGCAACAAGTACAACTGCAACGTGCCCTGGGCCATCCTGCTCGACCCCACCTCCGCCTGCAACCTGCACTGCAAGGGCTGCTGGGCCGCTGAGTACGGCAACAAGCTGAACCTGTCCTTCGACGAGATCGACAGCATCATCCAGCAGGGCAAGGAAATGGGCACCTATTTCTATATCTACACCGGCGGCGAGCCCCTGGTCCGCAAGCACGACCTCATTAAGCTCTGCGAGAAGCACAACGACGCCATCTTCATGTGCTTCACCAACTCCACCCTCATCGACGAGCAGTTCTGCCAGGACATGCTGCGCGTGAAGAACTTCGTGCCCGTCATCAGCGTCGAGGGCTTCGAGGAGGCCACCGACTCCCGCCGCGGCAACGGCACCTATCAGAAGGTCGTCCACTCCATGAACCTGCTCAAGAGCCACCGCCTGCCCTTCGGCATCTCCACCTGCTACACCAGCGCCAACATCAAGGACGTGAGCACCGAGGCTTACCTCGACCAGCTGGTCGAGTGGGGCGCTTACTTCGTCTGGTACTTCCACTACATGCCCGTCGGCAAGGACGCTGTGCCTGAGCTGCTGCCCTCCCCCGAGCAGAGAGAGTATATGTACCACCAGATCCGTGAGCTGCGCGGCAAGAAGCCCATCTTCATGCTGGACTTCCAGAACGACGGTGAGTACGTCGGCGGATGTATCGCCGGTGGTCGCCGCTACCTGCACATCAACGCCAACGGCGACTGTGACCCCTGCGTCTTCATCCACTACTCTGACTCCAACATCCGCCAGAAGACCCTGCTGGAAGCCCTGTGCTCCCCCCTCTTCCGCGCCTATCACGACGGCCAGCCCTTCAACGACAACATGCTGCGCCCCTGTCCCATGCTGGAGAACCCCGAAAAGCTGCGGGAGATCGTCCACAAGTCCAGCGCCCATCCCAGCGATGTGACCGCCCTGGAGAGCGTAGACGACCTGTGCGCCAAGTGCGACGACTACGCCAAGAACTGGGCCCCCACCGCCGACAAGCTCTGGAGCTGCTCCCACCACTGCGGCACCTGCGGCCAGCAGGCAGCTGCCGGGAAGTAATTCCCCGCAGGGTGGCATGACCTGACAATTGTTTACAATTTGTACGTTGTTATTCCGTCGGAGAAATAGTATACTAACTCTGGTATGAAAACCGGAGGCCCGCGTGGGGTACATCCCCCGGGCCTCCGGTTTTTTTGCAAATTTTTTCGGAGATCGGAGGCAGCGTATGCCGTCATCACAACCGCCGGGCGGTCCGTCCCCGCAAGGACTGACCAGCGCCCAAGTCCGCCAGCGGGTCCAGGCCGGTCAGGTCAACACCCCGCCGGACTCCCCCACCAAGTCCGTTCGGCGCATCGTTTTGGAAAATCTCTTTTCGTTTTTTAACCTCATCTTTTATGTGATCGCCGGGTTTCTCATCGCCGTGGGCTCCTTTGAGGAACTGGTCTTCCTGCTGGTCGTAGGGGCCAACACCGCCATCGGCATCATCCAGGAGCTTCACTCCAAAAAGAAGCTGGACGAGTTGTCGCTCCTCTCCGCCCCCAAGGCGACCGTCATACGGGACGGGACAGAACAGACCATCCCAACGGCCCAGCTCGTGCAGGACGACCGCATCCTCCTGGCCGCAGGCAACCAAATTTCCGCCGACGCCCAGGTGGTCTCCGGCTCTGTCCAGGTCAATGAATCCCTCATCACCGGAGAATCGGACGAAATCACGAAAGGGCCAGGGAGTGCATTGCTCTCCGGCAGCTTCGTGGTTTCCGGCCGCTGTCAGGCCGTCCTGACCCATGTGGGGGCGGAGTCCTACGCCTCCCAGCTCACCAACGAGGCCAAAAAGTCGAAAAAGAGTCACTTGCCGGGCATGATGCGCTCCCTGAACCGCCTGCTCCTGGCCATCGGCATCCTGATCGTCCCCATCGGCGGGGCCTTGTATTACCGGCAGACCTCCCTGCTGGGCCTGTCTGTCCGGGAGGGCGTGGAGACCACCGCCGCCGCCGTCATCGGCATGATCCCGGAGGGCCTGTACCTGATGGTCAGCCTGGCTCTGGCCGCCAGCGTCCTGCGCCTGGCGACGAAGGGAACGCTGGTACAGGACTTAAAATGCACGGAGACCCTGGCCCGCGTGGACGTCCTGTGTGTGGACAAGACCGGCACCATCACCCAGCCGGAGATGGCCTACTGCGGCCTGCTCCCCTTGACCACGGAGCTGGAAGAGACCGAGATCGAAGCACACCTGTCCGACTTCGTCTCCAACATGGCCCCGGACAACGAGACCATGCAGGCCCTGCAAACGGCCCTCCAACGGGAGGACCCTCGCAAGGCCGTCCAGGTCCTGGGCTTTTCGTCGGAGACGAAATACAGCGCCGTGGCGTACAGCCGGGAGGACTGCTACGTCCTGGGTGCCCCGGAGTTTATTTTGGGGGCCTCCGGTTACGTCCCCTACCGCTCCCTGGCCGAAGAGGCCATGGCCGACGGCAGCCGCGTCCTGCTCTTCGCCGCTTGCCTGCCTGGTCCAGAGGGGCGCGGCATCGCCGACGCCCGCCCGCTGGCCTTCGTGCGCCTGAAAAACCCCGTCCGGGAGACGGCGAAGGAGACCTTTGCCTACTTCCACGACCAGGGCGTAACGGTCAAGGTCATCTCCGGGGACAACCCCGTCACTGTCGCCGCCGCCGCGAACGAAGCGGGCATCCAAGGGGCGGACAAGTATGTGGACGCCTCCACCCTGGAATCCTACGAGGACATTCAGAACGCCTGTGAAGAATACAACGTCTTTGGCCGGGTGAAGCCCAACCAGAAGAAGCTGCTGGTCCAGGCCCTCCAGGAAAACAAGCACACCGTCGCCATGACCGGCGACGGCGTGAACGACGTTCTGGCGCTGAAAGAGGCCGATTGCAGCGTCGCCATGGCCTCCGGCAGTGAGGTCGCGGCGCAGATCTCGGACCTCGTGCTGATGAACTCGGACTTTGCCTCCATGCCGTCTGTGGTGGCCGAGGGGCGGCGGGTCATCAACAACATCGAGCGGGCCGCGTCCCTGTATCTGGTGAAAAACATCTTTTCCCTGATCCTGGCCATCATCTCGATCACGGCAGCGTTTTCCTATCCTCTCACGCCCTCGCAGCTGACGCTGATGAGTCTCATCTCCATCGGCATCCCCTCGCTGATCCTGGCGCTGGAGCCCAACGAGAGCTTGGTGAGCGGAAAGTTCTTGCAGAACGCCATTTTACGGGCCTTGCCTGCGGCGCTGACGGATCTTTTCATCATCATCTTCGTGCTGCTGTTCCAAAAGGCCTTTGCCATTTCCAACGCGGAGATCTCGACGGTCACGGCGCTGCTGGTGACCATCGTGGGCTTCTTCATGGTCTGGAAGGTCGCAAAGCCCGTGAACCGGCTGCATCTGGGCATGATGGGCGGGCTGATCGCCGGGCTGGTGTTTATTGTGTTGGTCATTCCCGGCGTCTTCTCCCTGTCGCCGCTGTCCTTTGGGAGCCTCTTGATCCTGACGGTGTTCGTGCTGCTCATCCCGTCGGTGATCGGGCTGCTGAACAAGGGGCTGGAAGGCCTGGAATTGTTGTTGGCGAAAGTTGGGCGGCGTGATGCCTGACCTGCGGGCCGCAGGGGTCTGCGGCCCCTACGACTTTGGGTGATGAGCGCAATCTCGATGATCGTAATCTCGATCAAAAAAACTGGGTCCCGTGGTGGGACCCAGTTTTTTTGGTGCTGTGAAGTTTTAGAGCGGGGAAATTACTGCTCGTCGTCGGAAGCGGCGGCGGCGTTCTCGTACTCTCTGACCAGGCGGGCGGTATCCAGAGCGATGACCAGCTCCTCGTTGGTGGGGATGAGCAGGATCTTGTTGGGGGAGTCATCGGTGGAGATGATGGTTTCCTTGCTGCGGACGTTGTTCTTCTCAGGATCCAGCTTCAGGCCCAGGAACTCCAGACCCTCCATGATCTTGGCACGCAGGGAAGCGGAGTTCTCGCCGACACCGGCGGTGAAGACGACAGCGTCCAGGCCGCCCATAGCAGCGGCGCAGGAGCCGATGCGCTTGGTGACCTTGTAGCAGAAGACGTCGATGGCCAGCTGAGCACGCTCGTTGCCCTCGGCAGCAGCGGCCTCCAGGTCACGGAAGTCGGAGGAGACGCCGGAGATACCCAGCATGCCGGACTCCTTGTTCAGGGCGCTCTCGACGCGCTTGCCGGAGTAGCCGCGCTGGTCGACAATGTACTCGGTGATGGCAGCGTCGATAGCGCCGGCACGGGTGCCCATGGGCAGGCCGTCCTGGGGAGTGAAGCCCATGGAGGTGTCGATGGACTTACCGAACTTCACGGAGCAGGTGGAAGCGCCGTTGCCCAGGTGGCAGGTGGCGATGCGCAGCTCCTCGATGGGGCGGCCCAGCATGTCAGCGGCACGCTGAGAAACATACTGGTGGGAGGTGCCGTGGAAGCCATAGCGGCGGACCTTATTCTCGGTGTACCAACGGTAAGGCACTGCGTAGATGTAGGCCTTGGGGGGCATGGTCTGGTGGAACGCGGTGTCGAACACGGCGACCATGGGGGTGTTGGGCATGACTTCCTTGCAGGCCTCGATGCCGGTGATGTTGGCGGGGTTGTGCAGGGGGGCCAGGGGGATACACTCGCGGATGCCCTTCATGACAGCGCTGTCGATGATGACGGAGTGGGTGAACTCCTCGCCGCCGTGAACGACACGGTGGCCCACGGCGTCGATCTCGGACATATCTTTAATGACACCGTAGTAGTTGTGGGTCAGGACCTCCATGACCAGCTTGATGGCGGCCTCGTGGTCGGGCATGTAACGGTCTGCGTCGTACACATCACCGCCGGTGGGGGTGTGCTTGATGTGGCCGTCGATGCCGATGCGCTCGCACAGGCCCTTAGCCAGAACGTCTTTGGTATCGGGGTCCAGCAGCTGATACTTCAGGGAAGAGCTGCCTGCGTTGATGACCAGAACTTTCATTGTGTTGTTCCACTCCTTAGTATGATATTTCTCAATGAGACAAAATCTTGCTCGGTTTCCCCGTTCGGGGTAAAATAGCTCATGTATTTTTATCATATCCCATTTTGCCCGAAAGGACAAGCGTTAAATCCCCGAATTTCAAACTTTTTCACCCAGGAGGTTGGGTCATGCCTACAATCGGTATCATCGCAGAGTACAATCCCTTTCACAGCGGCCACCGCCACCACATCCAAACCGTCCGCCGGACCTTCGGCGCAAACAGCGCCATCGTCTGTGCCATGAGCGGAAACTGGGTCCAGCGGGGCCAGCCGGCCCTGGCGGACAAGTGGACCCGCGCCGCGCTCGCCCTGGCCCAGGGGGTGGACCTGGTGCTTGAGCTGCCCACCCTCTGGGCGGCCGCCTCCGCCGAGCCCTTTGCGCGGGGCGGCGTGGGCCTGCTGGCGGCCACGGGGGTGGTGGACATCCTCAGCTTCGGCAGTGAGGCCGGAGACTTGGCCCCCCTCCAACAGGCGGCCCACTGTCTCCACAGCCCCGCCTGGAAGACAGAGCTGCGCCGGGCGCTGGATAAAGGGCTTTCCTTCCCCGCCGCCCGCCAGGCCGCCGCCACGGCCCTCCTGGGAAGCGCTGCCGACTGCCTGGGCCAGCCCAACAACAACCTGGGCGTGGAGTATCTCCTCGCCATCCACGCCCTGGGGGCCAAGCTCACGCCCCACACCATCCCCCGCCTGGGGGCTGACCACGACCAGGCGGAGAGAGACGAGACCCACGCCTCCGCCTCCTATCTCCGCGAAAAACTCCTGGCAGGCGACGAGGACCTCTCCCCCTATCTCTCCCACCACGCACAAAAGCTCCTGCGGGCCGACCCGGCCGACTTTGCTTATTGTCCCCGCGCCGTCCTGGCCCGCCTGCGGGGGATGAACGAGACGGACTTCGCCCGCCTCCCGGACTGCGGCGAGGGCCTGAGCAACCGCCTCTCCGCCGCCGTCCAGACCGCCGCCTCCCTGGACGAACTCTACCGCCAGGTCCAGACCAAGCGCTACCCTCTGGCCCGCATCCGCCGCCTGATCCTCTGGGCCTTTCTGGGCCTGACCGCCGCAGACCGCCCGGCGGCTCTCCCCTACCTGCGCGTCCTGGGCTTCACCCACCGGGGGCAAGCCCTCCTGCGTCAAATGAAAACCACCGCCACCCTCCCCGTCCTCGTCAAACCCGCCCACGCCGCCAAGCTCCCCGCCCACGCCCAGCAGGTCTTTCAGCTGGAAGCCCGCTGTACGTCGCTCTACGACCTCTGCCGGAGAGACTTCGGAAAAACGGCAGGGAAGAATGAGTGGACCCAGAACCCGGTGCGGCGGGGGTTATAAAACGAAACTATACAGCAAAACACAGCCAGTTTCCTCCGTCTGAGAAAAACTGGCTGTGTTTTAATTTAATCTTCTAAATATAACTTCATTGCATTATATGCATTCAGTGTATTGCTGTCCGCATCATTAAAATTGTTAGAGAAGGTCTGTAGACTACCACTTGGATCAACCACTAAATTGGTAAAAGCCAGATACTCGTCATAATAATCCTTCAAAGCAGCATAAGCATCCTCATATTCCTTCGGTGGATTTCTTAGCTCTTTCATCAAGTCTGCCACCATCGTCTGATTACTCTCTATGTTGCTAATTGTGACACAGAATGTACTATCCTGAAAAAGTTTCCTCAAGGCATCGTTGAAGTCATCATAAAACCCCCAATTATTTCTGGTATATGGGTCGGTTTCAGTATCCCTCTCTTCATAAATGCAATTGTACCAGACTTTCTTGATCAGGTTTCCAGCACGCTCTGCATCTGCAGCTCCAGACAGCATCGCGCTAGACGCTGACGAAAGATTTGCAC
>SFHQ01000022.1 GCA_004556345.1 Clostridiales bacterium
ATGGAGACTTATTGCCGACACAGGTTACAAGGGGTTCCAGAAAGAAAGTCTGGTGGATTTGTTCTGAAGGGCATGAATATGAATCCTCTGTTTCCAATCGAGTTTTTGGGCGAGGGTGCCCTGTGTGCGGAGTAAGAAGACGAGGGGAGTTGCGGATCAAAAATAAAATTGCGAAAGAGGGTTCTTTAGCGGAGACGAATCAAAAACTTTCCAGTGAGTGGCACCCTACGAGAAATGGTGATTTAAAACCGGAAAATGTTACTCGGGGTTCCGATCGAAAAGTTTGGTGGAAATGTGAAAGAGGACATGAATATGAAGCGACGATTTCAAATCGTTCATATGGAAAAGGGTGTCCTATATGTGCAGGTAAGAAGATTGTACAAGGGATTAACGATTTAGCAACAATGAATCCAAAATTGGCGTCAGAGTGGAGTTACCAAAGCAACCAGGAGCTAATGCCCGTGCAGGTAAGTCCCAATAGTCATAAGAAAGTGTGGTGGATATGTGATCAAGGGCATGAATGGGAAGCGCAGATAAAAAGTAGAAATATGGGGACAGGATGCCCCATTTGTGCTAAAATTAAAGGATACAAAGATAAGAAAAATAATATAAAATAAAACATCAAGAGGCTAACCTTTTGTCGGT
Organism: Clostridiales bacterium; assembly: GCA_004556345.1. Taxonomy (GTDB): domain Bacteria; phylum Bacillota; class Clostridia; order Oscillospirales; family Oscillospiraceae; genus Evtepia. Next base: position 646 of record SFHQ01000022.1, read on the forward strand.
TAGTCTCTTGATGTAAAAGAAGGATACAGTTCAGAATGTTGATCGGTTTGATTCTGTACAGGAGAATGTGATTTGATGGTTACGGAATCCACATCCGGTGAGCCAGGCCACCGCGGAGGATGGAGGCCACGCCCTGGAGGATCAGCAGGAAGCCGACCAGCCAGGTCAGGATGAGGGCGCCGGCTACGGGGTAGAGGAAGGAAATGAAACCGGCAATCATCAGCACCACGCCGGCTCCGGTGAACCAGCCCCAGCCTTTTACGCCCATGCGACGCAGGTCAAACGAGTTGACCATCCGGCTGGTGCCGGAAAACACCAGCCACATCCCCACGATGAAAGGGAGGGATACCATGGTAAACGCTGCGTTGCCCAAGATAAAGATGGAAAGCAAAATGGTCAACACGCCATCCAGCAGGAACCAGCCGGAGCCGTACATGGCATCGCGGGCGGTGGCGAAGATCACTAGGTCCACGACACCGGAGAACAGCATGGCAATGCCAAGAAGAATAGCCAGACTGCCCAAGGTGGCGGCAGGATGGGCGGAACAGGCGATGCCGGTGATGACCAACAGCACACCAACTAAGATCCAAAGAACACGAGACGTTGTTTTACGCATGGAGTGTCTCTCCTTTCGTGGGTCACATCACAGGGAAGAAAGCCGCCGCGCCGAAGCGCGGCGGTAGAGGCGGTCGATCGAATTTATTCGATCGCGATGGTCGAGGTCTTGGGCAGTTCCTTCTGGTCGGCCTTGGGGACCGACAGACGCAGGATGCCGTCCTCGTACTTGGCGGAGATGTCTTCCACGGGGACGTCCTCCCCGATGTAGAAGCTCCGGCTGCAGGAACCGGCGTAGCGCTCCTGGCGGATGTACTTGCCGTCCTTGTCCTGCTGGTCCTTGTCCAGACCCTTGGAGGCCTGGATGGTCAGGTAGCCGTCGGCGATCTCCACGTTGATCTCGTCCTTCTTGAAGCCAGGCAGGTCGACGTCCAGCTCATAGCTGTTGTCGGTCTCCCGCACGTCGGTCTTCATCAGGTTCTTGCCGTGCTTGCCATACAGGACATCGCGGCCGCTGGGGATCATGGAGAAGGGATCGGTAAAGAAGTCATCGAATAAGTTTTCACCAAAAATGCTAGGCAACATAAGTCATACCTCCGTTCGTATCTGGGTTCGTCTGCACGGGGAGGAAAGCCTCGGTGATGGCGAACCTACATTGCCATTGTAGACTGGATTTGTTTTGGTTCTTCCGGGGGCCTTTCGTTTGGCCCCTCTCTCAGGAACATCTTCAGTATAACACAGAAATTAGCACTGTCAAGGGGTGAGTGCTAAAGTTCACAAAGTTTATGAGGTTTGTTCACAAAATATCCGAAAAGTGGCGTCAAAAGATTCAAAACAGGGCGCAGACAGGGGGGCAAGCACAAAAAACGGCCCGGCAGGATGTCCTGCCGGGCCGGAGTAGGTGTGTTAGGTCAGACTCAGTCCTCATCAATGATGATGCCGTAGCCGCCGTCGTTGCGCTTGTAGACGACGGAGAAGGCACCGCCCTCGTCGGCGTTGCGGAAGGCGAAGAAGGTGTGGTCCACCAGGTTCATCTGGAGGATGGCTTCCTCGACGCTCATGGGGCGGAAGAAGAAACGCTTGGTGCGGACGATCTGGTAAGCGGCTTCCTCGTCGACGTCGTTTTCAGGGACGAAGTAGGCGTCATCGGGAAGCTCGAACGCTTCCTTGCGCAGGCGCTTTTCCAGACGGGATTTATTCTTACGCAGCTGGCGCTCGATGGAGGCCACGGCGGCGTCGATGGTGACAAACATATCAGAGGTGCTCTCCGCGACACGGATGACGGTGGAGGCGGAGCGGATGGTGACCTCCAGATTATTGCGGCCTTTCTCCACGCTGAAGACGATGGAGGCTTCCGGCTCGGTCTGGAAGTAGCGGTCCAGCTTGCCGATCTTTTTCTCAGCGTAAGTGTGGACCCGATTGGGGATGTTCACTTTCTTGTCGGTAAAGGTGAATTTCATATGTGTCAGCTCCTTTCGTAAGGGCAAGGACGGGGGAGTGTTCCCTTCCTTACGGGCATAGTATACCATACCTTCCGGAAAATGTCACGCTGTTTTTGGGAAAAAGACGAAAGTCTGTTGATTCGACGAAAGAAGACGGATTCTCCCTCTTGACGTTTGGAAGAAAATGGAATACTATAAAGCCAGGCGGTCGATGTATCCCGTCGTGTTATCGTTCATTCCATTCTCCTGCTGGCGTGCTTTTCCGAAGGTTGGGAAAGCACGCATTTTTTATGGGGCGGGACCCTGGGCATCCGGGCAGAAGAAAACCCCCGGCCGGAGCCGGGGGCGGGGGAAATCTTGGTTTTTCACTTGAAGAAGCTCAGCGGTGGCCACCGCGGCGGGAGGAGCGGCGGTCGTTGAGCTTGAGGTCAGACAGACGGCTGTCGGAGGCCTGCATGAACTGCTTCAGGCGAGCCTCGAAGTCGGCGGGGCCTGCGGACTGGGGGGCAGCGGAGCGGGCGTCGTGGCGGTAGTTGCGGCCGCCGGAACGGTTGCCGGAGGACTGCCCGCCGCCGTTGTTGTAGCTGCGGCCACCCTGGGGGGCGGAGCCGCCGCGGTTACCGCCCCGGAAGTCGGAGGAGCGGTTCTGCCGGTCCCGGCTGAAGCCCTGGGGACGGGGAGGAGGGGGCGTAGCTTTCTTGATGGAGAGATTGATGCGCCCGGCCTCGTCGATGTTGACGACCTTGACCTTTACGGTCTGCCCCTCGGAGAGAAAGTCGCTGACGTTCTCCACATAGGAATGGGCGATCTCAGAGATGTGGACCAAACCGGAGCGGCCCCCGGGCAGGGTGACGAACGCGCCGAACTTGGTGATACTTTTGATGGTTCCTTCCAGAATTGCGCCTACACTGATTTCCATAAATGGTGTGTATCCTCCTCGTAATGATTGCTCGGTGACGAGCCAAAAAAGAGCGGGTGGCTCTTAGTCGGTGATGTAAAACACCCGGTCGTTGGACGTGACCAGGCCCAGCTTTTCCCGTGCGATGTCCTCAATGTAGGAGGGGTCATCGCGGTTTTCGATGGCGTTGGACAGCTCGGTATTGGTCTGCGTCTGGTCGTTGACCTGCTGGGTCAGAGTTTCGATGGTGTTTTTGGTGTCGCTGATCTGCCGACGAACGTGCAGGAACGTGAGCGCCATGTACACCACCAGAATCAGACAGAGGATCTTCAAGAGAAGACCAACCGGTTTGGATCGGAACATGAGAGGATGCCTCCCTTTCTTGGGTTCCGTGGCAAGGGGGTCCGGCCTTGCCGCTGTGTTTCCTTGGTTTTACTAGATGGTACATTTTACTACTGACAGCTGAAAAAGAAAAGACTTTTTTCAAAAAAATTTTCGCATCTCCGAAAAAATATATCCACGGACCCAAGAGGACAGCGGAAAACCAGCGAAGCGGGGCCAGCAGGACCCGGAAAATTTTCCCGATCCCCTGGGCCAGGGCGGCCAAAAGCCGCCGCATTTTCCCGCTCAGCACGGCAAAATAGGCCGTGGCACCTAAGGTCAGCCAGAGGACCATATACAGCCGGACCTGCCCGCCGCCGAAGAGAATACCGCAGAGAAAGAGCGCCAGGCAGGCCAGGAGCCAGAAGAGCAGGTCCAGCCCCTCTGCCATCCAGCGGCGGGGGGCCAGCAGGCGGAGCTGACGCAGAAGATCATAGAGCAGGCCCACGCCAACGCCCAACAGCAGGCCCGCCGCCAGGGAGAGAAGCTGGCCGGAGAGGGAGATGCTCATCCCCGGAACAGCCGCCCGAAAAAGCTCTGGTGCGGCTCCTCCTCTTCATAGGTGAGGGACTCGACGGTGCCCTCGACCAGAAGGTCGCCGCCGTCTAAGCTGAGTTTTTCGATGTGCAGACCCTCGCCCCGGACGATGAGGCTGCCCTCGGACGTGGTGAGAACGATGGTGGCTTCGTCAAAGCTCTCCACCCCCTCCACGCCGGAGACAGCGAGGTGCTGGCGGTCCGACAGGACGATCCGGTGGGCCGGGGGCGGTGCAGGGGCCTTTTCTCCGATGGACATACCCATCCCTTCCTTTCGCAGTGGGTTCCTAGGGGATGTGTATGCGGAAAGCAGGTGCTATATTCTGCTTCGCCCATTGGTACACTGCGTAGGGGCCGCAGACCTCTGCGGCCCGTTGGTCTGAGGCAGTACCATGGATCGGTGTGTGGTACCACGCGGCAGGTTGCGGGCCGCAGGGGTCTGCGGCCCCTACATACATAACGTTCGTTACGTTATCGCGTTGTAATGCTCATAGGATGGAAGGCGATAAACGGTTTAGTAATCGGCTACGTCTTGCAGGAACTGGTTCCAGGCGTCTTTGTGCTCCACAAAGTAGAGGGGGCAGAGCTTGCCGGTGATGTCGTAGTGGCGGATGACCTGGTCCCGGCCGATGCCGGTGTAGTCGCAGAGCCAGGCGGTGAGCTTCACCAGGCTGTCGTAACTGGCCTGGTTAAACTTTCCGGTCTCGTCCGGGTGACAGACCTCGATGGAGAGGGTGTCGATATTCCGGTCGTTGCTGGCGGAGGACTTTTCGTCCAGGGGGATGCACTGGATGATCTCGCCGTCCAGGCCGATGAGGAAGTGAGAGCTGACGGTGGTGGTCGGCTGGTCGTAGAAATCGTGGTTTTGCTGGGCGGTGGTGCCGGGGTTGCCGACGTAGTGGATGACGATGTCATTGACGGCCTCCAGCTTTTCGCCCCGGCGGCCGGCACCGTTGATCTCGATGATCTGCTTGTCCACCCAGCGGGGGGTGTGGTCCCTGGCCAGCTTGCCCAGCTGGCCGCCGGCGACGTGGGAGATCACGGTACAGATTACAACGATGGCCGCGAGGGAGACGGCCAACACCGGGACCAGGGGAAACTTCTTCCGGCGGCGACGGCGGCGGGGTTGCCGCTGCCGGGTGGGGCGGGGACGGGTGGCTTGGGTGGACATGAGGGGGCCTCCTTTTTCTTTCTCGATTTCTTTAGATGGGTCGGGTGGCCTGGGCCAGCCAAGCGGCCTCTTCCGGGGGAAGGTGGGGGGCGATGGCGGCGTGGACCCTGGCGTGGTAGGCGTTGAGCAGAGCTTTTTCCTGGGGGGTCATTTGGGTGGGGTCCATGGCGTCCCGGTCGAAGGGGGTGAGGGTCAGGGTCTCGAAGCCCAGGAAGGTGCCGAAGTTCGTCTGGCTCTTTTCCATGCACAGGACCAGGTTTTCCAGGCGGATGCCGAAGTCCCCGTCGAAGTAGACGCCGGGTTCATCCGAGGTGATCATGCCGGGGGCCAGGGCGGGTTCTTTGCCCAGGGAGCGCCAGCGGATGCTCTGGGGCCCCTCGTGGACGCTCAGCAGATAACCGACGCCGTGGCCGGTGCCGTGGTTGAAGTCCAGGCCCAGGTCCCACAGGGGCTGGCGGGCCAGGCAGTCCAGGTTCAGGCCGGTGCAGCCGGCGCGGAAGACGGCGGCAGCGAGATGCAGGTTGCCCCGGAGGACGGCAGTGTAGCAGGTCTTTTGCCAGTCGGTCAGGGTGCCCATGGCATAGGTGCGGGTGCAGTCGGTGGTGCCGGTGTAGTAGTGCCCGCCGGTGTCGGCCAGAAGAAAGGCGTTCGGCTGAATGGGCGCATCGCTCTCCGGGGTGGGGGAGTAGTGGACGATGGCGCTGTGCGCCCCGGTGGCCAGGATCGGGTCGAAGCTGGGCTCCAGGTAGAGTGGGTCGGCCCGGCGCAGCGCCTCCAGGTGTTCGGCGGCTTGCAGCTCGGTCGTGCCCTGGGGGAGCTGGGTCTTGAGCCAATACATGAAACGGGTCAGGGCGATGCCGTCGGCCAGGTGGGCCCGGCGCATATTCTCGACCTCGACGGGGTTCTTGATGGCCTTGCGCAGCTCGGTGGGGTTGGGGCGGTCCAGGACAGAGACGTGGCTGGGGATGCTGGTGAGCAGGGTGGTGTTGACCCGGCGGGTGTCCAGCAGAACGGTCTGGCTGGGGGAGAAGCGGTTGACATAAGCATAAAAGTTGTCATAGGGGCGCAGGCTCACGCCGTCCACCTCCAGCTCCGCCAGAAGCTCCGGGGAGAAGCTGGCGGGGTTGGCGAACAGAATACAAGTTTCTTTCGTGAGGATGAGATAGCTCAGAAAGACCGGGTCGCAGGGGATGTCGTTCCCCCGCAGGTTCAGCAGCCAGGCGATGTCTTCCAGGGTGGACAGGAGGAAGGTATCGGCCCCCTCGCTGACCATGGACCGGCGAAGCTGCGCCAGCTTGTCCCGGCGGGAGAGGCCGGCGTACTGCGCTTCCAATTCCCAGACGGGCTGGGCGGAAAGGGGCGGGCGCTGGGGCCAGATCTCGTCCACCAGATCCAGCTGATGGTTGAGCTTGGCCCCCAGCTGGCGGGTGAGGCGATGGTAGCGGCGGCCGGTGCGGGCGTCCACACAGCGACCGTCAAAGCCGAGCGTCTGCTCCGGCTGGAGGCTCTGGCGCAGGAATTCCTCGATGGTGGGCACGCCCGGCTCCCCCTGCTTCATGAGGCGGATGCCGCTGCCCTCCAGCTGCTGGGCAGCTTGGAGAAAATAGCGGCCGTCGGTCCAGAGACCGGCCCAGTTGGCAAAGACCAAAAGGGTCCCGGCGGAGCCGGTGAAGCCGGAGAGATACTCCCGGCAGGCAAAATGCGCCCCCACATATTCGCTGCCGTGAAAGTCAGCGGTGGGGATCAAATAGGCGTCGATATGATACTCGGCCATCACGTCCCGGAGGGCCTGGAGAGGGTGTGCCATGAGAATGTCTCCTTCCAATCAAAACAGTGTAGCCCGGAAATCAAAAGAAAGCAGAAAATTTTTCTGAACATTTTCTTAAGACCGGGAAAAGAACGCAATTTATCTCAGTATACCACGGCCTGAGACCCTTGAAAACCCCAGGAATATGGCAGAAAGTGACGAAAACCCCACTACAATGCTGTGGATATTCCTAGTTGAACCTGGGGGAATTTGTGGTAAAATATCCTACCAGAGAACGAAACACGGAAGGAAGGAACACGACCATGATCGAAAACGTGACCATCGTGGGCATGGGTGCCCTGGGCATTTTATATGGCGATTTGATGGAGCGGACGCTGGGGCCGGGCCATGTGCGCTTTATTGCGGAAGGAGAGCGGCTGACGCGCTTGCAGCAGGAAGGGGCCTGGTGCAACGGACGCAAGTGTGACTTTACCGTGACGGACAACACCGGCGAGGAGGCCGAGCTGCTGCTCTTCGCCGTGAAAATGACGGCCCTGGACGAGGCCATGGAGCTGGCAGCCCCGCTGGTGGGGGAGGACACGGTGATCCTCTCGCTGCTCAACGGCGTGACCAGCGAGGAGCACATCGGGCAGACCTTTGGGCCGGGGAAGATCTTATACTGTGTGGCCCAGGGGATGGACGCTGTGCGGGAGGACAACCGCCTGACCTACACCCAGGCGGGCAAGCTCTACCTGGGCCTGCCGGAGGAGGATTATTTCGACCGGGGGGAGAAGCTGGACGCTGTGCTGGAATTTTTGCAGCGGGCCGGGGTCCCCGCCGAGCGGGAGCCGGGGGAGATTCTCCACCACATTTGGGGTAAGTTCATGCTGAACGTGGGCGTGAACCAGGTCTGCATGGCCTACGGCTGTACCTATGGTCAGGTCCAGAAACCCGGCGAAGCGAGAGACACGATGATCGCCGCCATGCACGAGGCGAGAAAGGTGGGGGCCTGCCAGGGCGTTTTGGTGACGCAGAAGGACCTGTATGATTACCTGGCGCTGCTGGACACGATGCCCTCCGACGCGATGCCGTCTATGGCGCAGGACGCCCTGGCCCACCGGCCCAGCGAGGTGGAGGCCTTTGCCGGTACGGTGCTGGAGCTGGCAAAATTTTATGGGATGCAGGCCCCGGTGAATCAGAAGCTCTACGATACGATCCGGGAGATGGAGGCAAACTGGTAAGAGAATTTGGTCAATGTTGACAATTTCTCCGGCGGAAGAAACCGCTCAGGGCGAGATTTGAAAAAAATCAGGAAAAGTGCAAAAAAAGTGATTGACAGACCACTTGGGAAGTGCTATCTTTGGAACAAAGAAGGAACCGACCCCAACGGATACGTTACAGTGAGGCTTTGAAAATGAATGTGTTTTTCGCTGAACTGAACATTCTGGCTGTCAGCATTATTGGGGTACTACTATCCGTAGTAGTACCGGAAATAATGCTAAATGTTACGCCCAGAAAAGTACAGTAAAGCAAAACGCAGCTTATGTCGAAGGTCAACAAAGAACGCCATCCGCGGGAGGGCCACCTTAACGAACAAAGATTTGCGGAGAACTTACAGGCTCTTGTGGTTTTAACGTTTGGCACGTGAAAGACCACTGGAGCTTTTTTTGTTGTCCCGAAGAAAAGAAACACCCAAAAAAGAGGAGGAAACAGCATGGAAATGACTGGTGCCAAGATCTTGATGGAATGCCTTTTGGAGCAGGGAGTCGACCTCGTGTTCGGCTATCCCGGCGGCACCATCCTGAACGTCTACGATGAGCTGTATAAGTACAGAGATCGGATCACCCACATCCTGACCGCCCACGAGCAGGGCGCTTCCCACGCAGCAGACGGTTACGCCCGCTCCACCGGCAAGGTGGGCGTGTGCCTGGCCACCTCCGGCCCTGGCGCGACCAACCTGACCACCGGCATCGGCACGGCCTATATGGACTCGTCCCCCGTGGTCTTCATCACCTGCAACGTGACCCAGAACCTGATCGGCCGCGACGCCTTCCAGGAGGTGGACATCACCGGCATTGCCATGCCCATCACCAAGAGCACCTATCTGGTGCGGGACGTGAACTCCCTGGCCGACATCGTCCGCGAGGCCTTTGCCCTGGCCCGCAGCGGCCGCCCCGGCCCTGTTCTGATCGACATCGTGAAGAACGTCACCGCCGAGAAGGCAGAGTATGAGTACCTGCCCCGCGAGAAGCACACCACCTCCGGCCGCCTGGCCAACCTCGTCCGCCGCGCCCGGACCAGCAGCCTGAAGATGCCCGAACCCAACCAGGAGGACGTGAACAAGCTGGTGGACATGATCGCCGAGTCCAAGAAGCCCATGCTCATCTGCGGCGGCGGCGTGGCCCGCAGCCGCTCCCACGAGGAGTTCCGCGAGTTTGCCCGGAAGATCGACGCCCCCGTGGCGATCACCCTGATGGGTGCCGGCGGCATCCCCGGCCGCGACCCGCTCTCCACCGGCATGATCGGCATGCACGGCTCCAAGGCCTCCAACATGGCCTGCGACGGCTGCGACCTGCTCATCGCCGTGGGCTGCCGCTTCTCTGACCGTGTGGCCCTGAAGCCCGCGACCTTCGCCCGCCAGGCCAAGATCGTCCAGATCGACATCGACCGGGCTGAGATCAACAAGAATGTGGAGACTGACCACCACATCATCGGCAACGCCAAGCAGGTGCTGGAGCTGCTCAACCGCAAGGTCCCCCAGTATGACCACAGCGAGTGGAAAAAGTACGTCTTCTCCTTCCCCACCGAGACGGCTTACGACGAGAACCCCAACCACCTGACCCCCAAGCAGATCTTGAACACCATCGCCCGGATGTGTCCCGACGATTCCATCGTCGCCACCGACGTGGGCCAGCATCAGATGTGGGCCATCCAGCACTTTAAGTTTGACTATCCCGGTCAGCTGCTCACCTCCGGCGGCTTCGGCGCCATGGGCTTCGGCCTGGGCGCTGCCATCGGCGCCAAGATGGGCAACCCCGAAAAGACCGTCATCCATATCACCGGCGACGGCTCCTTCCGTATGAATTGCAACGAGCTGTCTACCGAAGAATTTTATCGTGCCCCCATCATCACCTTCATCTTCAACAACCACCGCCTGGGCATGGTGCGCCAGTGGCAGGAGCTGACCTATGACAAGCGCTACTACATGACCACCACCGAGCGCGGCCCTGACTTCGTGAAGCTGGCAGACGCCAACGGCCTGAAGGGCAGCCGCGTGACCAACCAGGAGGAGCTGGAAGCCGCTATCCAGGCAGCGCTGGAAGAGCAGGAAAAGGGCCTCGGTTATGTCATCGACTGCACCATTGAGGAGGGCGAGCTCGTCCGTCCCATGGTCAACGGCGGCACCCACATCACCGAGTTCCTGGTCAACTGAGAGGAGGAAGCGACATGGAAGAAATGAAACTGCGTACTCTGTCCGTTCTGGTGGACAACGAGGCCGGCGTTCTGTCTCAGATCTCCCGCCTGTTCTCCCGAAAGGGCTTTAACGTGGAGTCCCTGGCCGTCGGCGCCACCGACCACCCTGAGATCTCCCGCATGACCATCGAAGTGATGGCCAACGAAAACCAAACCAACCTCATGTGCAACCAGCTGGCCAAGATGGTCCCCGTCCACTCCGTGAAGCTGCTGGTGCCCAGCCATTCCATTCGCCGCGAGCTGGTGCTGTATAAGGTCCGTGCCAAGAACAGTGAAGATAAGAATGAGATCATCCAAATCGCCAACATTTTCCGGGGCTCCATCATCGACGTTTCCAAGGAAACGCTGACCCTGTCCGTCATCGGCGACGAGAAGAAGACCGACGCAGTGCAAGAGCTGCTGGAGGGCTTTGGCATCGTCGAGCTGGTGCGGACCGGTATGATCGCTCTGGAACGTGGAAAATACACCATAGACGAAGACACAAAGGAAAAAGGAGAATTTAACTATGGCAAAGATGTATTATGAGAAGGATTGCGACCTGAATCAACTCAACGGCAAGAAGATCGCGATCATCGGCTACGGCTCCCAGGGCCATGCCCACGCTCAGAATCTCCGGGATTCCGGCTGTGACGTCATCGTCGGCCTGCGCAAGGGCGGCAAGTCCTGGCCCGTCGCTGAGAAGGACGGTTTCCAGGTCTACACCGTGCCCGAAGCTGCCAAGCTGGCTGACATCATCATGATCCTCATCAACGACGAGAATCAGGCCGATATGTACAAGCAGGACATCGCGCCTTACCTGACCGCCGGCAAGGCTCTGGCTTTCGCCCACGGCTTCAATATCCGCTACCAGCAGATCAAGCCCCCCGCAGACGTGGACGTGTTCATGGCTGCCCCCAAGGGCCCCGGCCACACCGTCCGCAGCCAGTATGTCGCTGGCAAGGGCGTGCCCTGCCTGGTCGCCGTGGAGCAGAACGCCACCGGCAAGGCCTATGACATCGCTCTGGGTTACATCGCCGGCATCGGCGGCGCCCGCGCCGGTATCATGGAGACCACCTTCCACGACGAGACCGAGACCGACCTCTTCGGTGAGCAGGCTGTCCTGTGCGGTGGTGTGGTCGAGCTGATGAAGCTGGGCTTCGAGACCCTGGTCGAGGCCGGTTACGAGCCTGAGAACGCTTACTTCGAGTGCATCCACGAGATGAAGCTGATCATCGACCTGATCAACAAGGGCGGCGTGGCCATGATGAACTACTCCATCTCTGACACCGCAGAGTACGGCGAGTATGTCTCCGGCACCCGCGTGCTGCCCTATGAGCAGACCAAGGCCAACATGAAGGCAGTTCTGAACGACATCCAGGACGGCACCTTTGCCGGCAAGTGGATCGCCGAGAACAAGAACGGCCGCACCTTCTTCAACTCCAAGCGTGCCATGCTGGCCAAGCACCAGATGGAGACCGTCGGCGCTGAGCTGCGGAAGAACATGATCTGGGGCAACGACGACGACCCCGACACCGCTTCCAACTAATTGCGTGACGGCCTGATTTAAGGCATCCTGAAAAGTGCCGCTGTACGGGAAATGAATGCGTCCCCTTAGAGTAGACACTCGAAAAAACACAGGTTTCGAGACTACCCTGAGGGGACGATTCCGTTTTTCGGAGCAAAGCGCGGGCCGAATCAACATCAGGCCGATCAATGGGAAAGGGACAAGGGGGAAGGCTGCATGTTGGGAACAGAGCTGCTGGAAACACTGCTGGCATCTTATGCAGAATGTTATGACATACAAAGAGACTACCCGATCCAGGATGCTGTGTATCCTGCCTATGCAAAATTCAATGTGACCAGCGCAAAGTACGTGCTGATGAAGAAAGCAGAGCTTTGGCGGGTGAATTGTTTTGAGCATGCCTTTTTTTCTGTGGTCTCCTCCTTGCAGACAGAAGACTTGCAGAAGCTCCGCAGGCAGATCACCGAATATATGGAACCGCAGCTGGTGCGGTCGGGGGCCAAATACCCGCCGCCCAACCACATGTACACCTTCCTCACGGCGATTTTTATCAGTGAGGGCCGGGTTTCCCCGGAGGTAAAAAAAGAGGCGCAGCGATTTCGGTATTTCAAAAATTATCTGGCGTCCATTCGCGGCTACAGCGAGGCCGTCACGCCTACCGTTGTGTTTGCCACCGGTATTTCTAAAATGCTGGGCAGCATTCCCGGCCTGGCCGGCACAGAAAACGTGGCGTACACGCTGCTGGTCTTGACCGTCTCCGTGTTCTGCCTGACCTCTTTGGACACGGCCACTCGTCTGGCGCGGTATATGTTCCAGGAATTCTGGCTGGAGCCGGGGCAGACCTACAAAGATGCTGTCGGCTACAAAAAGGTCCTGACCAACCCGCTGGTCGCGACGCTCATTACCGTTGTGTTGGGCATCACCCTAGGCCTGACCGGGTATGCGAATATCTGGCCTCTGTTTGGCGCATCCAACCAGCTGCTGGCTGCCCTAGGTCTGTTGGCGGTCGCGACCTGGCTGGGGAAAGCAGGCAAGAACAACAAGATGTTCTACATCCCCATGATCTTCATGCTGGTCGTGACCCTGACCTCTCTGGTCTTCACCTTGCAGTCCAATATCCTGGCGATCGCTGCCGGCGGTGCCGGGCTGGCTTGGTGCTACGTGCGCGTGATCCTGGCTGCGCTGCTGATCATCCTGGCGATCATTCTGGCTGTGGACAGCATCCGCACGATGGCAAAGCAGAAGAAGCTGGCATGAGCTTCAAGAGCATCCGCGAGTTCAAGGACTGCATCATCCGTGGGGGAGAGCCGGTGTTTGCCTGGAAAGGCGTTCGCTATGGCGTTTGTTTTCATGGGGAGGGGTATTGCATTGCCCATGAAGATGGAAAAGGGGAACAGCTTTGCAAAACCCCGGATGAGGTTCTGGAGTATATTGTGAGCGGAGATCGACTGAGAGATGTGATCACGCGAGTTACTGTAGTGGAACGCTCACTTTGAGCGGAGGGAGAAATTTCGGGGATAATCGACAGAACTGCCAATCTGTTCTTGCAATATGAGGGAAAGTTTTGTATAATACAGACAGAAAGAGACAGAAGCCTCTTTCCCCCATCCCTTCCGTAAGACAGAAAGGAGACGACATCATGAAGATCCAGTTTGCAACGAAGCAGATGACTGTACCCGAACGGGTCTATTCTCACGCAGAGCATCGGATCAATGAGTTGGACCCATTCTTCCGCGGCACGCCGGAGGCCGCTGTGGTCTTTGGCGCTGAGGACGGCAAAGCCGTGGTAGAGCTGACCATCTTCGCCGGGTCCACCATCTTCCGGGTGGTGGAGAAGACCTCGGACATGATGGTTTCCATCGACGCCGCTGTTTCCTCTGTCCGCCGCCAGCTGCGGGAGAACTACGCCCGCCTGCCCAAGGAAGTCAACGCCGATGCCTTTGAGAAGGAGACCGATGAAGTGACGTTCATCCCCGAACTGAACCGCTTCGATGCCCCCGCCTATCAGGTGGTCCGCCTGAAGAACTTCTCCTTTGGCAACATGACCGTCCAGGAAGCGATCCTCCAGATGAACCTGATCGGCCACGCCTTCTTCGCCTTCCGCAACGAGGAGAAGGACGGCGCGTTCTCCGTGGTCTACCGCCGGAACGACGGTGGGTACGGCGTGCTGGTGGACATCGACTGACGCCCGGCCTGCGGGCCGCTGGCTCCTTTGCACTTGCTTGACCGTTAGCAGGAAACTGAATAACCGCGAGGCGCTCCCGACAAACATCGGGAGCGCTCTTCTTATGCGTCTAACTTGGGGAGGAAAAGGGCATCTACTGTAGTGCCCAGGATGCGGGCCAGCTGAAAGGCCAGGGGGAGGGAGGGGTCATATTTTTGGTTCTCAATGGCGTTGATGGTCTGGCGGGAGACGCCGCAGCGTTTGCCTAACTCTTCCTGGGAGAGGCCCAGCTCCTTGCGCAGGGCGCGGACGTGGTTTTCCATGGGTTATCCTCCCAGCTTGCGGTTGTAGTAAGCCAGGGAAATGGTGAAGAAAAGTAGGGCCACGATCAGGCAGACTATGGGATGGAGCCAGACGGTGCCGCTGGTGACGGCGAAGAGCACCATACTCAGGAGCAGGAAGACCAGCGTCCCGGCGAAGGAGACGATGCAGGATTTTCCCAAGATCATCTGGCGGCGCTCGTCGCCCCGGCGGAAGAGGTGGAGCAGGGTGCGGGTCGTCAGGATCAGCAGGACGGCCAGGATAACGATGGCGAGGATGAAATAGGTCAGATAGAATTTCATGAAGAAGGCTCCTTTCGATGTAAAGTTTCCTTGACATTGGTAGGATAGCATAGGAATGAGAAAATGTCAAGTATACTTTACAAAAATGGAGTTTTCTCGATGGGTGCGCTCATGGTGTTTGGCTTCGCCAAAGGATTTGATTGGTGGTTCTAAATCTTGGGTGCTACCTTAGTACACTACGGCTCAGGTGCGGAAGGTGGCCCTCATTCGACCCGGCGTTGGCCGGGCCACCTTCCCCCTCGGGGAAGGCTCTGCCAACGCGGTACAAATTTGTAACGTTGTACCTTTCTATGATACACGGTACCCCACAAAGCCTTCCCCTGGGGTCAAACTGTCCGGGGGACAGTTTGATTCAGTAAAATCTTCCTTAAACAAAGGTGGCTGCGAAGCAGACGAATGAGGGCTACGTTGTGAAAGCAGTCCGTAGTGTACTAACGTAACATCGTCCCCCACGGAACATTCATTCCTCCAGCCCCATCACGTCGATGGAGTGGTGCATGTGGATGGCCATGGCGTGGGCGGCGCCGTCGGCGTCGCGTTTGCGGAAGAAGTCCATGAGCAGGGCGTGGTCCCGGCGGGTGTCTTCGGCGAGCTGGTCCTTGTGCTGGCCGCTGACGATGGCGGCGGCGACGGCCTGGTTGATCATGGGGAGCAGGCGCATCATAAAGCTGTTGTGGGTGGCGCGGACGATGGCGGCGTGGAACTCCCGGTCGGCGGCGGTGCGGTCCTGGTTCTGGCGGATGCACTGGTCTACGGCCTCGCCGCAGACGAGAATTTCTTCCATTTCCTCCGGGGTGGCCCGCTGGCAGGCCAGACGGGCGGCGGACGGCTCAAAGATGGCCCGCAGCTCGAAGAGGTCCCGCAATTCGCCGCGGACTTGATCTAAGCTAGAAAAGCCGTAGTCGTTGACCTGGGCGGCTTCGGCGGCGACGAAGGTGCCCCGGCCCCGGCGGACCTCTAAAATTTTCTGGGATGCCAGGACGTGGATGGCCTCGCGCAGGGTGGTGCGGCTGACGCCCAGCTCCCGTGACAGGTCCAGCTCGCTGGGCAGCTTTTCGCCGGGGGAGAGGCGGCGCTCCACCACGATCATGGTGTACAGACGGTCCGCCGTCTGCTGGGATAAACTTTTTTTCTCCATAAGGCCCTCCTTTTCGGGGAAGTTGGCAAATCCCCTCTTGACATTGCTATCCCTATCCTATAATATAAAGTCAGACAATGCAAGAGAGGTCATACAACTTTGTGTAGATTTTTCTCTTTGCCATAGACAGTATTTTGAAGGAGGACACCCCCATGCGTTCTGATCAGATCAAGAAAGGGGTAGAGCGGGCCCCCAACCGGTCCCTGCTCTATGCATTAGGACTGACCGAAGAGGAAATGAACCGCCCCTTGGTGGGCATCGTCAGCTCCTGGAACGAGATCGTGCCCGGTCACATGGACCTGGATAAAATCGTAGAAGCTGTGAAAGCCGGCGTGCGGCTGGCTGGCGGCACGCCCATTGTGTTCCCGGCCATTGCCGTGTGCGACGGCATCGCCATGGGCCACGTGGGCATGAAGTATTCTCTGGTGACCCGCGACCTGATCGCGGACTCCACCGAGGCCATGGTCACGGCCCATCAGTTTGACGGCCTGGTGATGGTACCCAACTGCGACAAGAACGTGCCCGGCCTGCTGATGGCTGCGGCCCGGCTGAACATCCCCACCATCTTCTGCTCCGGCGGCCCTATGCTGGCTGGTCACCTGAATGACGGCCGCCGCACCTGCCTGAGCCACATGTTCGAGGCCGTGGGTGCCTACCACGCCGGGACCCTGGACGAGAAGGGCGTGCGGGACTATGAGGAGAACGCCTGCCCCAGCTGCGGCTCCTGCTCCGGTATGTACACCGCCAACTCCATGAACTGCCTGACCGAGGCCATTGGTATGGCCCTGCCCGGCAACGGCACCATTCCCGCCCCTCTGTCTGCCCGCCGCCGTCTGGCCAAGCACGCCGGCATGCAGATCATGGAGCTGATCAAGCGGGACATCAAGCCCCGCGACATCCTGACGCCTGCCGCCTTCCACAACGCCGAGACGGTGGACATGGCCCTGGGATGTTCGACCAACACGATGCTGCACCTGCCCGCCATTGCCCATGAGGCTGGGGTGAGCATCGACCTGACGGAGGCCAACCATATCTCCGCCAACACCCCGAACCTGTGCCACCTGGCCCCTGCCGGGGACACCTTCATGGAGGACCTGGAGCGGGCCGGCGGCGTATTCGCCGTGATGAAAGAGCTGACCAAGAAGAACCTGCTGGACACCAGCCTCATCACCTGCACCGGCAAGACCATTGCCGAGAACCTGGAGGGCGTGGAGAACCGGGACCCGGAGATCATCCGGCCCATCGACAACCCCTACTCCCAGAGCGGCGGCATCGCCGTGCTGCGGGGCAACCTGGCCCAGGACGGCTGCGTGGTGAAGCAGTCCGCTGTGGCCCCGGAGATGATGGTTCACCGTGGCCCTGCTCGTGTGTATAACTCTGAGGACGAGGCCATTGCGGATATCTACGCCAAGAAGATCAACCCCGGCGACGTGGTGGTCATCCGCTACGAAGGCCCCAAGGGCGGGCCCGGCATGCGCGAGATGCTCAACCCCACCTCCGCCATCTGCGGCATGGGCCTGGGCGAATCCGTGGCTCTGATCACCGACGGCCGCTTCTCCGGCGCGACCCGCGGCGCTTCCATCGGCCACGTCAGCCCGGAGGCCGCTGCCGGCGGCACCATTGGCCTGGTGGAAGAGGGGGACATGATCTCCATCGACATCCCCAACTGCTCCATCGAGCTGGAGGTCTCCGACGAGGAGCTGGCCAAGCGGAAGGCCGCTTGGGTCTGCCCTGAGCCGAGGGTCAAGACCGGCTATCTGGCCCGCTATGCCAAGATGGTCACCTCCGCCGACAAGGGTGCGATCCTGGACTTCTAAGCACGGGATCTCCGAAAGACGAGCCGATGGCGGGCTTGACCTGCTCGGACTACATTATATATAATGAGATAACCTCAAAAGAAAGGGAGCGTTTTTTGTGTTAGACATCAAGATCACCAAGACCACATCCCCAAAGGCCAAGCCCACCGGCAAGCTGGGCTTCGGCAAGATCTTCACGGACCACATGTTCCTGATGAACTATACCAGAGGGAAGGGCTGGCACGACCCCCGCATCGAGCCGTTCCACGACCTGACTCTGTCCCCCGCCTGCATGGTGTTCCACTATGGCCAGGAGATGTTTGAGGGCCTGAAGGCTTACAAGGCCGCCGACGGCTCCAACTATCTCTTCCGCCCCGACATGAACGCCAAGCGGACCAACAACACCAACGACCGTCTGTGCATCCCCCAGATCCCCGTGGAGGATTTTGTGCAGGCCGTGAAGGCCATCGTCTCCGTGGACCAGGACTGGATCCCCACCGAGCCGGGCACCTCCCTCTATATCCGCCCCTTCATCATCGCCACCGAGCCTTTCCTGGGTGTGGATGTGTCTGAGACATTCCTGTTCATGATCATCCTCTCTCCCTCCGGCGCTTACTATGAGAGCGGCCTGGAGCCTGTGGGCATCTGGATCGAGGACGAGTATGTCCGCGCCGTCCGCGGCGGCATGGGCTTTGCCAAGACCGGCGGCAACTACGCCGCTTCCCTGGCCGGCCAGGTGAAGGCTCACGACGACGGCTACTCCCAGGTGCTGTGGCTGGACGGCGTGGAGCGGAAGTACATCGAAGAAGTGGGCGCCATGAACATCTTCTTCAAGATCGACGGCAAGATCGTGACCCCCATGCTCAACGGCTCCATCCTGCCCGGCATCACCCGCGACTCCGTGCTGCAGATCTGCCGCGACTGGGGCCTGCCCACCGAGGAGCGCCGCATCTCCGTGGACGATCTGCTGGAGGCCCAGGCCAATGGCAAGCTGGAGGAGGTCTTTGGCACCGGTACCGCTGCGGTCATCTCTCCTGTCGGCAAGCTGCGCTATAAGGACGACGTGATGGTCATCGGCGACGGCAAGATCGGGGAGATCAGCCAGAAGCTGTATGACACCGTCACCGGCATCCAGCTGGGCAAGATCGAGGACAAGTTCGGCTGGCGTGTGAAGGTCGACTGAGCTTCTTCGATCCGGTAAGACAATCACACAAACGGCAGGGCCTGCGTCAGGTCCTGCCGTTTTTCCCAAACACACGAAAGGGTGAAGAAGATGGATCAACTGGTATCCCGGTTATTGCTGTACGGAGACCTGGGGGAAGAGAGCATCCTGGGGAAGCTGGCCGGTATTTTTCAGGAGTGGAAGGGCAGCGCAACGCCCCGGCAGGTTTTGGTCCGGGGCATCTATGACCAGGTGAAGCGGCTGCTGGACCTGGCCACGGACTATGGGTTTGACGAGGATCTGTGGCAGAACTATTTGACATTTTTGCTCATGACCAACGAGAACTCCTTCAGCCTCATCACCGAGCGGGTGGGGGAGCTGGACGGAACGGTGAACCACTTTGCCAAGAGTGACTTCGGCGTGTTCCGGGCGCTGTTCCACTATGATTTCTCGGTCATCGAGAGGGACCTGGGCATCGACTGCTTCACGACCCTGCGGCACTACAAGGCCATTTATAAGCATGAGCGCCGGTACAACAAGAATGTCAGCGAGAAAGTCCGGGCGCTGAGCCAAAAGCTGGCGGCGGCCCCGGATGAGGAGCGCTTCTTCCACCTGGTGACGGAGCATTATAAGCAGTACGGCGTGGGCCTCATCGGGCTGAACAAAGCCTTCCGCATCCAGTCCGGGCCGCACGGCGTGGGGCTTATCCCCATTTATAATACGGACAAGGTCATGCTGAAGGATCTGGTGGGCTACGAGAGCCAGAAGGAACAGCTGCGGGCGAACACGGAAGCCTTCCTGGCCGGGCGGAGCGCCAACAACGCCCTGCTCTATGGCGACGCGGGCACGGGCAAGTCCTCCAGCGTGAAGGCCCTCATCAACGAGTACTATGACCAGGGCCTGCGCATGATCGAGATCTACAAGCACCAGTTCCGCGATCTGTCCGCCGTGATCGCGATGGTGAAGAACCGGAACTACCGCTTCATCATCTTTATTGACGACCTCTCCTTTGAGGAGAACGAGGTGGAGTATAAGTTCCTGAAAGCCGTCATCGAGGGCGGCGTAGAGACGAAGCCGGACAACATCCTGCTCTACGCCACCTCCAACCGGCGGAACCTCATCCGGGAGACCTGGAAGGACCGGGCGGACATGGAGCACGACAACGACGTACACCACTCCGACACGCTGGAAGAGAAGCTGTCGCTCTCGGCCCGGTTTGGTGTGCGCATCAACTACTCTATCCCCAACCGGAACCAGTTTAAGGACATCGTGCTGACCCTGGCCAAGCGGCAGGGCTTGATGCTGCCGGAAGAGGTGATTTTGGCTGAGGCCAACAAATGGGAGCTGCGGCACGGGGGCGTGTCCGGCCGTACGGCCCAGCAGTTTATCAACTACTTAGCAGGGACCCAAACAGAAACCAACGAATAAGCGAGCATATCCTGGTCTGCCAACCACAGACCAGGATATTTTTTGGTAGGGGTCGCAGATCCCTGCGGCCCGCCCCGTCATCCCCTGAAATTTAGCAGTCTCCTATCGCGTTTGCAAATAATGCACGAAAACGGGGGAAGAATAGGGGCAAAACTAGCAAAAGTCCATGAAAGTGAAAAGTTGAGAAACTATTTTTTCCAGACCCCTTGACAATCCCAGGGGGAAGTGCTACATTAACTTTAGCACTCAGGGAGATTGAGTGCTAAAAGAATGAAAAGGCCAAAGGAGGCCTGAGAAATGGAACTGTCGGAGCGCAAGAAACAGATCCTTCGCGCGGTCGTCGAAAACTACATACAGACCGCGGAACCTGTCGGCTCCAAAGCCATTGTGGCCAGCGCTGGCCTGAAGGTCTCTTCGGCTACCATCCGCAACGAGATGGCGGAGCTGGAGAACCTGGGCTACCTGGAACAGCCCCACACCTCGGCCGGGCGCATCCCTTCTCCCAAGGGCTACCGGCTGTATGTGAACGAGCTGATGGAAGAGCACCGGTTGACCATGCAGGAGGCGGAGAAGATCAACGAGGCGTTGAACCTGAAAATTCGCGAGATGGACCAGGTGATGAGTGAGGCCGGAAAGATCATCTCCCAGCTGACGAAATACCCCACCTTCGCCCTGACAAAGGGAAACAGCAAGGTGGTCATTCGCCGCTATGACCTGCTGATGGTGGAGGACAATTCCTTCATCGCGGTGCTGATGACCGACGGGCAGCAGGTGAAGAACAAGCTCTTCCACTTGCAGAAGCCGCTGTCTGACACCCAGTTACAATTGCTGGGCACCCTGCTGAACACCTCGTTCACGGGGCTGACCTTAGAGGAGCTGGGGCCGGAGTTGGTGCGAGTTTCCTCTCACGCGGGCGGCGAGGCCTATGAGCTCATTCGTTTGGTGGTGTCCTTTGCGATGGAAGTGCTGGAGGAGATGGAGACGAACGTCATCCACACCGCCGGCATCCCCACGCTGCTGGCCCACCCGGAATACCAGAGCCTGGAGCGGGCAGAGCCGCTGATGAACTTCCTGTCTGAGATGGGAGAGAGCGACAACCTGCCGGTGGTCCAGAACGAACATGTGAAAATTCTTATCGGCCCGGAAAACGTGGCCGACGAGCTGAAAGATTCCAGCGTCATCATGGCAAGCTATGATATTGGCGGCGGGATGCAGGGCGTGATCGGTGTGGTGGGTCCCACCCGGATGGATTATGCGGACCTGGCCGCCCGCCTTTCCTACTTTGCCGAGGGCCTGTCGAGAATGTTCGGCAAGGGCGAGATCCCGCCCCCCGGCGCAGAGCCTAAGCTGGGCCCGCCGAAGCCCCCGCAGGAGGACTAGACGCGAAGCTACCAGAACACAGAAGGAGGATGTGACATCCTATGAGCAAGAACGATAAAGAGAAGAAGGCTTATGATGAAGGCCCTGAGCTGTTGTTCGACGTAGCCGACAAGCAGCGCAAGGCCAAGCAGGCCGCCGAGGCCAAGTCCGAAGAGACCAAGGCCCAGGAGGCAGCTGAGACCAAGCAGCCTGAGGCCCCCCAGCCTGAGGAAGCCACCCAGCAGGCTGCAGAAGCCGACCCCAAGCAGATCGAGGAGGCCGTGAACGCCGCGGTCAAAGACCAGGAAGACAAATATATGCGCCTTCTGGCCGAGTACGACAACTACCGCAAGCGCACCCAGAAGGAAAAGGAAGCCTCCTGGGCCAACGCCAAGGCCGAGACGATCAAGGAGCTTCTGCCCGTCTACGACAACCTGGCGCGGGCTTTGCAGCAGAAGACGGAAGACGAGGCCTATGCCAAGGGCGTGGAGATGATCATGACCCAAATGAAAAACGCCCTGGAAAAGCTGGGTGTGGAAGCGATCCCCGCCGCAGGCCAGACCTTTGACCCCAACCTCCACAACGCCGTGATGCACGTCGATGACGAGGACCTGGGAGAGAACGTCGTGGTAGAAGTGTTCCAGGACGGGTTCAAGCTGGGCGATAAGATCATCCGCCATGCGATGGTCAAAGTGGCCAACTGAGCTCATTCTTACCATTTCAAATAAAGCGATCAACAGTGTACTGTTCTGATATAAGGAGGAACAAGATTATGTCTAAGATTATTGGTATTGATTTAGGTACTACTAACTCCTGTGTGGCTGTCATGGAGGGCGGCGAAGCCGTCGTCATCCCCAACGCAGAAGGCAACCGCACCACCCCCTCCGTCGTGGCCTTTTCTAAGGACGGCGAGAGAATGGTCGGCCAGGTGGCAAAGCGCCAGGCCATCACCAACCCTGACCGCACCGTCATCTCCATCAAGAGAGAGATGGGTAGCAACTATAAAGTGAACGTGGACGGCAAGTCCTACACCCCCCAGGAAATTTCCGCTATGATCCTGCAGAAGCTGAAGGCAGACGCCGAGGCTTATCTGGGTCAGACCGTTACTGAGGCCGTCATCACCGTGCCTGCGTACTTCACCGACGCCCAGCGTCAGGCCACCAAGGACGCCGGTAAGATCGCCGGCCTGGACGTGAAGCGGATCATCAACGAGCCTACCGCCGCTGCTCTGGCTTACGGCGTGGAGAAGGAATCCGACCAGAAGATCATGGTCTATGACTTGGGCGGCGGTACCTTCGACGTGTCCATCCTGGAGATCGGCGACGGCGTCATCGAGGTGCTGGCTACGGCCGGTAACAACCGTCTGGGCGGCGACGACTTTGATAAGTGCGTTATGGACTGGATGGTCGCCGAGTTCAAGAAGGCCGAGGGCATCGACCTGAGCGGCGACAAGGTCGCGATGCAGCGTCTGAAGGAGGCTGCTGAGAAGGCCAAGATCGAGCTGTCCGGCGTGACCTCCTCCACCATCAACCTGCCCTATATCACCGCCGACGCCACCGGCCCCAAGCACCTGGACCTGACCCTGACCCGGGCTAAGTTCAACGAGCTGACCGCCCACCTGGTCAAGGCCACCGCTGGCCCTGTCCAGCAGGCTATGAGCGACGCCGGTCTGACCGGCAACGACATTGCCAAGGTCCTGATGGTCGGCGGCTCCAGCCGGATCCCCGCCGTGCAGGACGCCGTGAAGAGCCTGACCGGCAAGGAAGGCTTCAAGGGCATCAACCCCGACGAGTGCGTGGCACTGGGCGCTGCCCTCCAGGGCGGCGTGCTGACCGGCGACGTGAAGGACCTGCTGCTGCTGGACGTCACCCCCCTGTCCCTGGGCCTGGAGACCATGGGCGGCGTGATGACCAAGCTCATCGAGCGCAACACCACCATCCCCGCCAAGAAGAGCCAGATCTTCACCACCGCAGCCGACAACCAGACCCAGGTCGAGATCCACGTCCTGCAGGGCGAGCGTGAGATGGCCGCGGGCAACAAGACCCTGGGCCGCTTCAGCCTGGACGGCATCGCACCTGCACGCCGCGGCGTTCCTCAGATCGAGGTCACCTTCGACATCGACGCCAACGGCATCGTGAACGTCTCCGCCAAGGACCTGGGCACCGGCAAGGAGCAGCACATCACCATCACCTCTTCCACCAACATGTCCCAGGAGGACATCGACAAGGCCGTGAAGGAAGCCGAGCAGTTCGCTGCTGAGGATGCCAAGCGGAAGGAAGAGATCGACACCCGCAATCAGGCCGACCAGATGGTCTACCAGAGCGAGAAGGCCATCGAGGAGATGAAGGATAAGCTGGACGCCAGCGAGGTCAGCGAGCTGGAGGCTGAGGTCAATAAGGTCAAGGAGGCCCTGAAGGGCACCGACACCGAGGCCATCAAGAACGCCACCGAGAGCCTGACCCAGGCCTTCTACAAGGTCAGCGAGAAGATGTATCAGCAGACCGGCGCACAGGGCGGTCAGCCCGGCCCTGACATGGGCGGCGCCAACTTCGGCGGTCAGCAGCCCGGCGGCCAGTCCGCCGGCAACGGCGGCAACGACGACGTGGTGGACGCAGATTACACCGTCGTGGACGACCAGTAATACGGAACAGAGCCGTATTTTCAGATAGCATCTGAACCCACAGCAAGCAGATGACATCCAACGCGGCAGGCGGGGGACAGGATTACCTGTCCCCCTGCTTGTCTGAACGGAGACGGGCGGCGGGACCGCCCATCCGGTTTCGTGAGGTGAGAACGCAATGGCAAACGAAAAGAAACGAGATTACTACGAGGTCCTGGGCGTGCAGAAGAACGCCACGGCCGACGAGTTGAAAAAAGCATACCGAAAGCTGGCCAAGCAGAACCACCCCGACCTGAACCCGGGGGACAAAAAGGCGGAGGCCCGCTTTAAAGAAATCAACGAAGCCTATGAAGTGCTGTCCGACAAGGACAAGCGGGCCAAGTACGACCAGTTTGGCTTTGCGGGCGTCGACCCCAACTTCGGCGCCGGCGGGGCTGGCGGAGCCGGTGGCTTCGGCGGCTTTGACATGGGCGACATCGGGGATCTCTTCGGCTCCTTCTTCGGCGGGGGCTTTGGGGGCGGCGGCTTCGGCGGAGGCGGCCAGACCCGCACCGGCCCGGCCAAGGGCGGCACCGTCCGCACCAGCCTGACGCTGACCCTGGAAGAGGCGGCCTTTGGCTGCGAGAAGGACGTGACCATCCAGCACGTGGAAAACTGCGAGACCTGCAAGGGCACCGGCTGCGAGCCGGGGACTACTGCGGAAGTATGTCCTGAGTGTCACGGCTCCGGCCAAGTGCGGATGCAGCGGCAGACCATGTTCGGGACGATGGCGACCTCCACCGTCTGCCCCAACTGTCGGGGCGAGGGCAAGATCATCCATCAGAAGTGCAAGGCCTGCGGCGGCACCGGCGGCGTGCGCCGGAGAAAAAAGGTCCACGTCAAAATTCCTGCGGGCATCGACAATGGCCAGGCCATTTCCGTTCGGGGTCAGGGCGACCGCGGGCGCAACGGCGGTCCTGCCGGGGATCTGATCGTGGGCATCAACGTCACGCCCCATCCCCGCCTGCGGAGAGAAGGACCTCATATCTATCTGGATCAGACGGTCTCCATCCTCCAGGCCACCCTGGGCGGCGAGGTGGAGATCCCCTCCTTGGACGGCAAGATCATGTGCAAGATCGAGCCGGGTACTCAGCCGGGAACCACTCTGCGCCTGCGGGGCAGAGGCGTGCCCAGCCTGAACGGCCGGGGACGCGGCGACCAGTACGTCACCATCCGGGTGGAGATTCCCCGCAACCTCAACGAGGAGCAGAAGGACGCGCTGCGCAAGTTCGCAGCGACCATGGGCGAGCACTCCGGCGTGACCAAAAGCGAGGAGAAGGACGAGCACGGCTCCATCTTCCACCGCAAGAAAAAGAAATAACGGACCGGGACAAGAAAGGAGATCGCCATGATCCTTGCAGACTGTCACACCCATTCCCTTTGTTCCCCGGACAGCGAGACACCGATGCCTGCCATGGCCCAGCGGGCCACGGAGCTGGGGCTGACCACCCTCTGCCTTACCGACCACTGCGACCTGCTCAGCCTGGAAGGGGAGCGCACCCTGACATACGACTGGGCGGCCGTGGAGCAGGAACGGAAGAAAATGCTGGACGCCTTTGGCACCAAGCTGGACCTGCCCATGGGCTTGGAGTTCGGCATGGCCCACCTGGTTCCAGAGGTGGCGGAGACCATCCTCAGCCAGCCGGGCCTTGACTTTGTCCTCGGTTCCTGTCACAATATGGACGAGAAGGACGGCGGCCGGGACTTTTACATGCTGACTTACGACACGCTGGACCAGTGCTACGCGGCGCTGGACAACTACTTTGCCTCCATGCAGAAAATGGCCGCAGCACCTTACTACGACATAGTGGCCCACCTCTTCTACCCCCTGCGGTATATGAACGGCCCCTATGAGACCCCCAGCTTGGCCCGGTATCGGGACCAGATCCGTGAGATCATGCGGCTGGCCATCGAGTCCGGCCGGGGCATCGAGATCAACACCTGGAAGGGCAGGACCCTGCGCGAGTGGATCCCGATGCTCAAGGATTACAAGGAACTGGGCGGGGAGATCATCACCGTGGGCTCCGACGCCCACGCCCCGGAGCCATTGGGTCTGGGGGTCAAGGAAGCCTATGACCTGATGCAGGACTGCGGCTTCCGCTACGTGGCAGTCTACCACGAGCGCAAGCCGGAGATGTTCCGCTTGTGACGAATTCAAAAGGAGGAGTGGACCATGATCGCACTGGGTTCTGACCACGGCGGCTATGATCTGAAGGAGCGGGTGAAAGCCTACCTGGACAAGGAGGGCATCGCTTACAAGGACTATGGATGCCACAGCAAGGAGAGCTGTGACTACCCCGTCTTCGGCAAGGCGGCGGCAGAGGCGGTGGCCTCCGGCGAATGTGACAAGGGCATCGTCATCTGCACCACCGGCATCGGCATCTCCATCACGGCCAATAAGGTGAAGGGCATCCGCTGCGCCCTGTGCGGCGACCCCCTCTCCGCCGAGATGACCCGCCGCCACAACGACGCAAACATGCTGGCCATGGGCGCCGGCATCGTCGGCCCCAACCTGGCCGAGCGCATTGTCCAGGTGTTCCTGAACACTGCGTTTGAAGGCGGCCGCCACGCACGGCGCGTGGGGCTGATCACCGAGATGGAGAAGTGAGTTTTTCTCCGGTTATTTTATGAATGAAAAAGTGCGAGAGCTGGTGCATGGCTCTCGCACTTTTTCGGCTTTCTAAGATACTGTCGCTGTGTAGAACTGGTCCAGTCTTTCGGGGATTCTTCTGACGCAAGTGGTTGGGCCCTTCGGGGACAACCCCTCAGTCAGCTGCGCTGACAGCTCCCCTTTCAGGGGAGCCAGTTAGGAATCTTGGAACTCGACGGTGTATTGGTTCAGGTCGTAATCTCTAGCGAAGAAAGCAGTGATGAGACTTTCTGCGTTCTTGCGTGCGTTTTCGTAGAGTCCATTCGCAATGGCCTTTTCTTGTGCATCTTCTTGCGATTTTTTGAGCGCATTGTTATTGTCAGTCACAGTGAAGGGGGCGAATATACTCTCATCTTCCAGATAAACCTTGAAAGAATCAGGTTTTGGTTCGTTGCTAATAATCTTCACTTCGGGAAGCTTTACCTTGATGGTTGT
>SFHQ01000055.1 GCA_004556345.1 Clostridiales bacterium
ATTCTTGTTATCATTGATACATACACTTACTTCATTCCCCTGACCTCTGGAAAGCAAAAACACACCAAATGGAAAAATGTTGGCCCTGCACACTACTTGATTTATGAACAAGTCAAAAAAGAAGAACTCCGAAAAAGAGATATTTTCAAATCTATTTCTGACACAGAGGCATTGAAAATTCTCTCTGCATTGGATCTCAAAAAAATGATTCCTGTTCCTGATGGACTATATACCCGAATCAACTTTTCTTCCCTATCTGATAAAAAATATGTTGACCTTTTAGAAAAGTAATATCGTTTCTGCAAGAGGCAACAAAACGGTATTTTATCCAAGGTAAATCAAATTTATAGGAAACAGAAAAAGACAGGACAAGTCTACCCAATGTACTGCGATTTTTCTAAATTAGAAACTGCTTGTGAGCAGTATGATCCATACAAATAACATCATCGTATACATTTCTATGATCAACCTCAGAGAGTTCTTCTTCGGAACTCTCTCTTTTTTCATCCCCAAAATTCTAAAAATTTTTCAATTTCCTGTAACAACTCCCCTTCCCCCACGTTATTCCAGTGAAAGGAGGTACCTGCCGTGGGATTTGACCATATCTATCAAGACTGTTTCTCCGATGTCTTCCACTATCTCTGCGGCCTCACCGGTGACCATCATCTGGCCGAAGAGCTGACCCAAGAGACGTTTTTCAAGGCACTCAAGGCCCTGGACCAATATGACGGCCGAAAAGATATTCGGGCCTGGCTCTTCACCATCGGCCGGAACACCTTCTACTCCCACTGCCGGAAGCGGGGACGGGCCGTTTCCTGGGAGGAACTGCGGGAGACGCCCAGCGAGGTGTCGATCTCAGACGAGCTGATGGACCGGGAGCAGGCGTTTCTCATCCATCAATTTTTGCATACCATGGCCGAGCCCTACAAAGAGGTCTTCACCCTGCGGGTCTTTGGAGAGCTGCCCTATGACCGCATCGCCGCCCTCTTTGGCAAGACCCCCAGCTGGGCCAGAGTAACCTATTACCGGGCCAAAGAAAAAATCGTTGCCTATCTCAAGGAGGTGGACCAGCATGACCCTGACCTGTAACACGATCCAAGACTTGCTGCCCCTGTGGGCGGATGACGTGCTGCACCCTGGCAGCCGGGAGGAGGTAGAGGCCCATCTTGCCGCCTGCCCCGCCTGCCGGAAGAAAGCAGAGGCTCTTCGCCCCCAGACGCAAGAAACATCCCTGCCGCCCCTGCCCGTCCCGGCTCGGCGGAAACGACGGAAGCTCGTCGGGCTGGCACTGGCCGTGCTGTTGGCCTTCGGCCTGCTGACAACTGGCGGCACCCTGCTGGTGCGGCACCCCGTCCTCGCCAGCAGGTCAGACACAGAGATCAGCACCGGTTTTTATCGCAGCCCCACATCCTATCTCGGCCAGCGCTGGGGCATCCTCTTCACTATGAACAACGCCGTCCTCTGCCCCAAGACGGAGTACATCCAAGGGGAGCTTGCCGACGGCACCACTGCTACCATTGGCATGACCATCCGGGTCTGCAAAGAATGGCTGGGGCACGCGAATGCCGGGCAGGCCATCTGCTACGCCTGGCCCATCCAGCCAGAGCAGGTGGAGGCCATGAAAAAATATCCAGAAGACTTCACCGTGACCGTGATCTTCCAAGACCAGACCCTGACCTATTCCCTCACCGACGCAGGCTTTCTCACCAAGCAGCCCACTCAGCCCGACCCCATGGGGAACGACGGGCAGGAAGGAGGTACCCCATGAAACCAGACCACACCTGTGACCTTGTGCAGGACCTACTCCCCCTCTGGCTGGACCACACCCTCAGCCAGGATTCCCAGGCTCTCATCCAACAGCATCTTCCCCGCTGCCCCGCCTGCCGGAGAATTTTGGCGGATATGGATGCGCCGCTTACTCTGCCGCCGGAGCAGGATGCCGCACCGCTGCGTACTTTGAACCATTTATGGCAAAAAGAGGTGGTACGGGTGGTCCTGGGAAGCTTGGCCGTGGGCACCTGCTTCCTACTGCTGACCGTGGTACCGAACCCGGTCAGTGATGCTTTGAACAAAGGGCTTACTTTGTTTGAGGAATTCTTCCATTGGACACTGCCTGAGTTACTAATCAATATATAACAAATACTTCCGATGAAATCTCTCGGGTTGAAAGTGCGAAATCTATCGGGTTAAAAACGTGAAATCTCTCGGGTTTTGGATCAGAATACAAAAAGGATAGCTGATATCTTTACAAACGCAAGACATCAGCTATCCTTTTCTCTATGTGCTTTTTACACCCAACCCTTACAAAAATCGCCCCAGCCCTGGCAATTCTGGGCGACCTGCTCCAGCTGGTCACAGGTCAGCTCGATGGCGCTGTTGGACGACCCCGCGGCGGGAAACACGCTGTCAAATCGCTTCATGGATTCATCCAGGTAGACCTTGACGCCCTCCTTGATGCCGAAGGGACACACACCGCCGATGGCATGGCCGATCATCTCGGTGACTTCGTCGGGGGTGAGCATCTTGGCCTTGGTGTGGAAGGCCGCCTTGAACTTGGCGTTATCCACTTTCGCGTCCCCGGCGGTGACGATCAGGATGGCCTCACCGTCCACCTTGAACGACAGAGACTTGGCGATGCGGGCCGGAATGACCCCCGCAGCCTCGGCGGCCAGCTCGACCGTGGCGCTGGAAACGGGGAACTCTAAAACTTTGCTATCCAGCCCAAACTGGGCCAGGTAAGCGCGTACTGCTGTGATGGACATGGGGATTTGCTCCTTTTTCTATTTCTCGATGTTCTGCTTTACATTTCTCAATACAATTCATAGCTGGCCCCGGACCAAAGGCGTTTGCCCTGGGGCGTCAAGATCGTTATGGTTTGTTCCTCCTGCTCCACGATGTCCTGCATCTGTCCCTGCTCATTGATGCTGTTCTGACTGAGAACGACCCGATACTGTAGGCCGTTTTCATCCGTGCCCACAGCGGTCAAAGTCAGCGTACTTCCCTTCGGGACATCGTAGCTCTCTTTGAACTCCGGGTAGATGCCCAGGTTATCCTCTTCCTGCGCCATTTCCTCCGTGAACTTCGGATCCAGGTCAATGGGTGTCTCTTTGACTTGCTTTCCGTCTATGTCAGCTACGATCCTCATCGTTTGGAATACATGGGGAAGGTTCTCCTGCTGCACTGCCAACTGCCCCTCATAACACAGCTTTCCTGCTTTCATACTCACGGTGGCTTGTAAGGAAAGGTCTGGACGAACGATCGCATCTGTCACAGCCAACGCCTCATACTCTAGCGTTTCGATCCGCTGTGTGCCATTGTCCATAAAAATCACGCGGTCCAGAGAGACAGTTTGAAGCAGCGGGCAGGGAATGAGCACAGAAAAGCTGCCGTCCTTCTGGGCTTCCATCGGGTAGCTTGTTCCGTTGCCAACCAACGTGGCGGTGGTCACGCCGGGCGTCTGTTCCTTCGGCGTGACCGTAACGGTCATGGGAACGGTGTAGTCCGCCGTATTCAGCTTGCCAAATGACTGGTTCTTGTCCACCAGCAAAGAAGCCGACCGATCCAGCGCATCCTGCACCTGGCCGGGCAAGCTCTGCAAATCCACCACACTGCTGTCTAAGGTGCGAAGCTCATGCATCTGTTCCTCTACCGCTTGCTCCAAAAGCACGATGCGCCACAGGCACACCGCCGCCAGCAAGCAGGCCACAGCCGATAAGATCAAAGGAAGGTGTTTTTTCATAGTGGTTCCTCCTGTTCTGGTTCATCGGGACGGGGGGACAAATTCATCATACTATATTCGCCCCCAAAAGGCAAGGTTTGCCTTTTCAAGGACAACTGTGGTAAAATAAGAACTACTTCTCATGTCAGGATGTGGACCCATGCTGCAACGAAAATCTCTACGCTTGCCAAATCATAAAACGCCCCGCGCCCGCTTTGCGCCCTCTCCCAGCGGACGGATGCATTTGGGGAATTTATTTGCCGCCCTGCTGGCCTGGCTGGACATCCGGGCCTTAGGCGGGGAAATGCTGCTGCGGATGGAGGACCTGGACCCCGACCGCTGCAAGCCTGCTTATCTCGACCAGCTGGCGGACGATCTGGACTGGCTTGGGCTGGACTGGGACCTGGGCTGGCAGGCCGGGAAGGTCGCGTACCAGCAGAGCCACCGGACGGCGCAGTATGAAGCGGCGTTCGAGACACTGGCCCACCGGGGCCTGGTCTACCCCTGCTTCTGCACCCGGAAAGAGCTGCTGGCCGCCTCCGCCCCCCATGCGTCGGATGGAGCCAGAGTGTACAACGGCCACTGCCGCACCCTGTCTGCCCAAGAAAAAACCGCCCTCCTAGAGAGCGGTCGGCGTCCCGCCTGGCGCCTCAAAGTCCCGGCGGAAGTCATTTCGTTTGTCGATGGAAATTTCGGCCCCCAGCAGCAAAAATTAGAGAGCGAGTGCGGCGACTTCATCCTCCGCCGCTCGGACGGCGTCTACGCCTATCAGCTGGCCGTGACGGCAGACGACGGGGCCATGGGCATCACCCGCGTGGTGCGGGGCTGGGACTTGCTTTCCTCCACGCCCCGGCAGATCTGGCTGCTGGAGCAGCTTGGCTACCCCGTCCCCACCTACTGCCATCTCCCTCTGTTGGTCAGCCCGGACGGGCGGCGGCTGAGCAAGCGGGACCGGGATTTGGACGTGGGCGTGCTCCGGCAGAAAACCACGCCGGAGGCCGTCACCGGCTTTCTCGCCCACGCCGCCGGTCTGCTGGCCAAACCGGAGCCGGTACATCCCCGTGACCTCATCCCCCTCTTCTCCTGGGAGAAGGTCGGGACGCAGGACCGCATCGTGGACAGCGAGGCCCTGCTCACCCACCGCTGAGCTCCCCCCGCAGGCGCAGCAAAATTTTCTTTTCCAGCCGGGAGACTTGCACCTGGCTGATGCCTAAAACCTTCGCCGTTTTGTCCTGGGTCAGGCCCTTGAAATAGCGCAGTAAGATGAGCTGCCGCTCCCGCTCCGGCAGGGCGTCGATGGCCGTGCGCAGGGCCAGCTTCTCCACGATGCCCTCCTCCGGGGAGTCACTGCCCAGCACGCCCTCGAAAGACAGCCCGTCCTCCCCCATCTCCGCCTGGAGCGACGCAACCGGGGCGGTGGCTAAGTCTACCTCTGCAATTTCCTCCGGGGTCAGGCCGGTGGCCTGGGACAGCTCCGACAGGACCGGCTCCCGCCCCAGCTCTGCCGACAGTGACGCACGGGCCTTTTGGATGAGATAGCCCCGCTCTTTCCGCCCCCGGCCGATCTTCACCATGCTGTCATCCCGCAGAAAGCGGCGGATCTCCCCCGCGATCTTGGGCACGGCATAGGTGGAAAACTGCGTCCCGAAGGCCAGATCAAACCCCTGCACCGCTTTCAGAAAGCCCAGGCAGCCCAGCTGATACAGATCATCCAGCTCCAAATGACCACGGGCATAGCGGCGCACGATGCTCCAAATAAGCCCCTGATTTTCCTCCACGAGCTGCCCGCAGGCGGCTTGATCCCCGGCCTGCGCGGCCCGGAGCAGGGCTTCGGGGACACTCACCCCTTGGCCCCCACCCGCAGGGCAAAGCGCTTGCGCATGGTGACGGTGGTCCCCTTTCCCGGCCTGGAGCGGACTTTGACCGTGTCCATAAAGCTCTCCATGATGGTAAAGCCCATCCCCGCCCGCTCCTCGCTGCCGGTGGTGAAGAGGGGGGCACGGGCCTGGTCGATGTTTTCGATGCCCACGCCCCAGTCCCGCACCACGACCTCAAATTCATTTTCTGGATAGAGGCGGAGCTTCAGCTCCACTTTCCCCAGGGCGTCAGGATAGGCGTGGACGATGGCGTTGGTGACGGCCTCGCTCACGGCGGTCTTCACGTCCCCCAGCTCGTCCAGGGTGGGGTCCAACTGCGCCGCAAAGGACGCCGCCGCGCTGCGGGCAAAGCCCTCGTTGGCCGACCGGGAGGGAAAGACCAGGCTGACCTGGTTGATGTACTTGATGGTCCGCATGGCTATGCGTCACTCCTTTCCGGGATGGGTTCGGTGGGGATGAGCCGGGCCAGGCCCGCCGCCCGGAACACCCGTCCCGGCTGCTCCGGCAGGTCCCGGATGTGGATGCTTCCCCCCAGCTCCTCCATCCGCTGCCACAGGCGCAGCAAAATGGCGATGCCTGCGCTGTCCATAAACGTCACCCCCGCGCAGTCCACCACAAGCTGCTGGGGCAGCAGGCGGTCGATCTCCCCCTCCAGCTCCCGAATGACCCCCTTCACCCGATGGTGGTCCAGCTCCCCGGACAGGGAGACGGTGAGGGCGCGGTTTTGGGTGGTGTAGGCAACTGCCACTGGTCACACTCCCCTTTCGTTCGTATGATGACAACTTGATGTTGCATAAAAAATCGCCGTGTACCAGCTTGTCCGGTACACGGCGATTCTATCATATCCAGTTGGAATATCCTGTCAAATTGAAAACAGACAGATAGTATTTATTATTCAGATGACATACGCAACGACCCAGCCAACCTCACAGTCTTTGTTGAAGCCGAAGTATAGATAGGCCAAATCTTCATATTCATATTGAACATAGAACGCATTCTGCTTGAGAAATCTATCAGAAAACTCCTCATCTCCAGGATTTCCAATCACAAACAATTTCTCGTACAATTCACTGGAAGAATTGGCTCTTTTCAGTCCTCTTCCATATCCATATCGAGAAAACACCTCATCCAAGGAACTTCTTTCCTCATCGCTCAGCGTAATTCCTCTTGCTAACGTCACTGTTTCCGATGTTTTATCCAGTTCGCCCGGCTCTATATCAGGAACAAGACAA
>SFHQ01000023.1 GCA_004556345.1 Clostridiales bacterium
TAATTGATGAAAATGGAAATTCTCACTTAGAGCCGATGACAATACGTGATATGCAAGCAAGAGGAAACGGAACGACGGTAAGCAAAGGAAATCTGCGTTTATATATTGCCGCTAGTAAAATTAGCGCAGGAAAATATAAAACTGTAACAACGGCACAGTGGACGACAGATTTTCAATTCTCAGCGGAAAATCGTCCCGCTGATGGCTATGATTATATATCAGTAACAGCCCCTAAGGACTTTGAATATTCAAGATCATACTTTACGTCAACGACATCTGGGTTAAAGAATCAGATAACCGATTATGAAAGAGTGGATATGAGTTACTCTTCTGTGGTTTATAAATTCAAGGAATTTATAAATGGAGTATATTCGACAAAAGAGTGTGCTGCGTGGATGAATTGCGATGGAGAAGTATCATCAAAAAATAGTTTGTTTATTGGGAAGTACTTACATACATGGGCAAGCGTGACACCTGCAATAACGATTGGGCCAGCAAGTGTAGCCTTTAGCCCTGTGTCAAAAAGTTGGCAAATAGTGTGCGACTACAAGTATCCGGTTTAAATATTATGACAATAGTATGCACCCTGAACGAGTTTGTTCCGCCCCAGAAAAATCGCATAAATAACAGGAGCCAACCGAAAATTTTCGGTTGGCTCCTTTGTGGTGCCTTAGGGCTGTGTCAGGGTTTGAAAGAGGTTGAGGTATTGCTGTTCCACCGTGGCGAAGGGGAGGACTTCGTAGGAAAATTCTGATGCCATCTTTGGCAGTACCCCATCCTCCGGCGGCATGTTTAGGAGATAGGCCAGGTCATAGGCCAGCATATCGTCGTCGATCTGCTTGACCTGCCGCTGCTCTTCCTGGGTCAGCGGCCCGCCTAAGTATTTTTGGTACACGGCGGCCAGCAGGCGGTCTTCCAGCGCCCGGTACTGGGGGAGATGCTGCTTGAAGGGCCGGGGGACATCGGAGAGGTAGGCTTCGCTGGCGTCGTGGAGCAGACAGGCCAGGGCTACCCGGCGGGAGTGGTTCCGGGCCAGAGCCTCGCGGGCGCAGTGGAGACAGTGCTGGCCCACGGAGAAAAAGGTCTTGACGTGTCCGTTGCCCCGGCAGAGCAGGGAGAGCGCATGGGCCACGTCCACGATGCGCACGCCGTCCGGGTCGGGGCGGGTGGGGAAGAAGTGGACCCCGGTGTAGGTGGTGATAAAATCATAGTCAGGCATGGAGAACGGCCTCCTGGTTTGGAAATTTGAAGATAGTATAGCACAGATGTCGATCTATTGACAGATTGATATTGTGCAAACCTACCAAATCGAAAAAATTTTGGAAAAAAGCGTCACATTTTGCTCGTTCAAACGTTTATAGAGATAGAAGGAACAAAAGGAGGCGCGAACCATGCAGTTTGAAGAAACGACCGGTTTGAGCGACCAGGAATTTATGACATGGCTTTACGAGACCTATGCCCCGCTCCTGTGGGGCACGGCGAAGCGATATTGCCGCAAGCAGGCCCTGCGGGAAGAGATCATCCAGGAGGGGATGCTCCATCTGCTGGCCTGCGTGCCGCGGCTGCGGGGGCTGCAAAAGGACAAGCTGCCGGGCTATCTGGCCGTTACCGTCCGCAACACCACCTATAACCTGCTGAAAAAAGAGGCACGGGATCAGAAGCTGTTTGTTCCTCTGCACGCACAGGATCTGCCGGACGACGGCCCCACCCTGGAGGAACAGATGCTCCACAGCGAAGCGCTGGACGAGCTGTTCACCATCTGTGACCAGCTCCGCCCCATCGACCGGGAGCTGCTCCTGCGCTACTATCTCGACGACTGGAAGACGCCCCAGCTGGCGGATCACTTTGGCTATCAGCCGGGCAGCGTGCGCGTGCGGCTCTCCCGCGCCCGCCGCCAAGTGAAGCAGCGGATGCTGGAGAGTGGATGAGGGAGGACGTCGGCAAAATGCGCCATGGCATGAGGAAGCCGGGTGAAGCAGTTTTGTGCTTCACCCGGCTTCCTTTCTAGAAATCGATTGCCGTATCCTGTGATTTTTTTCTGCAAGGGATCCTTCCCGGTGGGTTCAGCCGTAGCTCAGGGTCAGCCCGATGGAGTCCATGTCGTCCGGCAGGAAGGGTGCCCCTTCGCCGCTGCGCGAGCGCTGGAAATACATCTCCTCGCCGGAAGGGGAAA
The DNA here is from genome assembly GCA_004556345.1 of Clostridiales bacterium. GTDB lineage: Bacteria > Bacillota > Clostridia > Oscillospirales > Oscillospiraceae > Evtepia. The sequence goes on from SFHQ01000023.1 coordinate 2,174, forward strand.
TGAGGATCGGAAAGCTGCTGTTGAGGGTGGTGCCAACGCCGTCGGAGATCTCCAGCCGCAGGCAGTCATCCTCCATGCGCCACACGCCGGAGTAGGCCAGTGCCATCTCCGCCTCGCCTTCGACGGTGAGGTACAGCTCGGCGGCCCCCGCATAATTGGGGCCACCGCCGCCCTGGCGCAGTTCCATCAGCCAGACATCGCAGACCCAGACGGTGTTGCCCAGGCCCACATCCGTCGGCGGCAGCCACCAGTCGTCGCCCGTCGGCTCCTGATCCTCCGGATCGTCCGGGCCTACGTTCTCGCTGAAGACCCCAATATCCATCAGCATGGGGGCGTAGTCCACGCCGGTGGGTACGATGGGGCTTCCGGAGGGATCGGTCATCGGGTACCACTTCACCTCCAGGCCGCTGTTGGTCACCAGGCCGATCTCTGTGTCCGGCTCATCGGGCCACGTTTCATAATTCACGAATACCAACACAGGCTGCGCGTATTCTTCCCGGTAGAGGACCTCGTCCGCTACCGGCCACACCCCGTTGCCCTGTGACTGCCAGGTCACATGGTTCACGGCGAGACTGGTGCGCTCGTCCCTGGGGATGATGCAGTAGAGGTCACCGTAGCCCGGACCAAGGGTGCGTTCGGCCGGGATCTCCAGCAGGAACGGCAGCTCCTCTGTCAGGTCAGGAAAAATTTTTTCCAGCCAGCTCGTCAGCGGCAGGGCCTCCCCCTGCTCCCGATGGCCGAGGTAGGCCACCGCACCGGCCAGCTGGTCCTCTCCTGCCATGCTCTCCCGCAGCAGGGCAAGCGCCGCCGCTCCCTTTTCCGGGTCGGTCGTTTGCGCAGACTCGCTGACCATGCTGCGCTTGCCGCCGACCAGTGCCCCCGCCAGGCTGCTGCTGCCTTCTGCCGGGGATGGCTCGCTCTGTCCGCCGCAGGCGGTCAGAAGCAAGCCCAGCGTCAGGCAGAGAAGTATCGTGACCGGTCGGTGTCGTGTCAAATACTTCATGCTCCACCCTCCTTAGAATTTTCCGCTGCGGCCGCTGCCGCCGCCACCGCTGCAGCTCGAGGTGCTACCGCCGCCCCCGCCGCCGCCGCTGGACTCGTCGACGATCTTTGTGCGCGACTCGGTGGTGTGGCTGTAGTGGTCATAGCTGTCCGTCAGGGTCAGCCCGCCCCCGGTGGCATAGACATTTGCGTCAACGCCTTTGTGAACAGACTTCATCTTTGCCCTGAGGATCAGGCACACGACCAGGGCGATCACGCAGGAGCCCGCCACCACCGCGATGATGAGCGGCACCGGGCTCGACCGCACAGGCGTACCATCTTCCGCAAGGGTCAGATACTCGTCGCAGGTATCCAGGTAATGAGAAACACCGCCGCACCAGTCGTTGTCGCTGAAGTAGCCGAGGAAAGCGTCTTCCAGCTGCTTCTGCCCGTATGCATTGAACGCATACGATGCGTTTTCTCCGTAGACGAACATGGCGTAGTCGCGCTCTGCCATGCTCAGCAGGATGATGATGCCGTCCCGCCCCTCGCCCATACCAAGCTCGTTGGCGTGGTAGAGCTCATAGGTGGTTTTGTAAACGTCGTCCCCGTCGCCGTATTTCTTGAAGTTATCCACAAAAACGACGTAAACACCACAGTTGTGGCGCTGGGAAATGTCTGCCGCCCGTGCTTCTGCTTCCTGCCATTCCTCGGCGGTGAGCTGGTCGCTGAGATCGAAGATGTACTTCATCTCGGCGCCCTCCTGGTCCAGGTCCTGCGTCTCGGTGGTTTCGTCGGCGCCGTCCTGGGCCGGTTCCTGCGCCGGCTCCTGCGCCGGCTCCTGGGCCGGTTCCGGCGTCTCGGTGGTTTTGCCGGCGCCGTCCGGCGGGCAGTTTGCAAGGATGTAGTTCGACGAGGCCTCTGCCATGGCCCCCATCGCCTGTGCGAGTGCCGTGGCGCTCATCGTCAGGTCCTTGCCGTTCCACGCACGCTCCGCCATGTAGGGCTTCACCGCGTCGGAGACAACGTCGGTCAGCTCCTGTGCATTGCCTCGCGCCTGGCTCAGGGAGACATAGACGCACCAGTCCTTCTCGGCCATCGCATACGAGCCGTCCGGCTGCGCTCTCAGCAGCAGCGTCAGCGAGATGCCTTCCTTTTCCTCGCCCAATCCGTAATCGGAATTCTCATAGACATACGTGGCGATATCCCAGACTGTGCTGTCCTCCACGCCCTCGTCGGTAAACACGTCCACCCGCAGGTCAACGCCCAGCGTTTTCGACAGCTGCGGGAACGTCTCTTCCCCCAGATAGGTCAGCTCGTCGGAGCTGATCTGCTCCGTCTCATCGTAGAACGAACCGTACTCCGCGCCCGCCAGGGCAGGGGAGCACAGGGTCAGCGCCAGCAGGAGCGCCAGCAGGAATGCTGTCAGTTTTCTTTTCATGCCCGCACCTCCTTAACGCATCAGCATCACAAGGAGCGAACCCAACACGGACAGCGGCGCAGCAATGGCGGCAAACAGCGCCCAGAAGCGGCCTCTGTCCACGGGCAGGTCGCCCACGAGTTTTCCGGTCTGCCCGTTCATGGCAAAGAGAAAGTCCTTGTCCTGCCACTTGGTGTTCAGCACCCACACGGGCAGCATCGCATAGTGGACCTTGCCTGCCTTGATGCTCGCGTTTTTCCCCCGCGCAAAACAGGTCTCATAGCCCTTCACGCTGTTTCGCAGCGCCGTTTGCAGCGAGCCCATGCAGCGCGTGTCGGCCCGCTCACGGCTCTCGTCTACCGACACATCATATTTGTCGGCGAGAAAGCCTGGGAGATAGGCCGTGGAAAAGGGCTTGAGATCGCTGTAATCATAAGGCTCGATGGAGTCCATGTGGTCGTCCGGCATTTTGCTGGAGGCATCCACCGGCACCTTTTCAAAGGGCATCGTGCCGGCGCGGTAAACGTCATAATGCTCCGTCTCCGTGACCCGGTATTCGCCGCTTCGATACGAGCGGGAGCGGGTGCATTCAAAATGCGAGCTGCCCTCCGCCTCGCCGCTGAAGAGCCAGAAGGGGACATAGACGCCCTGGATCTTCTGTAACTGGTTTTCGCTGGAAAAGGTTTTGGGCAGAAACGCCTTGCCCCGATAGTGCTTTTTCAGCTCACGGATGGCGTCCTCACGGCTGAGCTTGAAGGGGATCACCAGATCCGGCTTCAGCATCCCCGCAAACTGCCCCGGTACGACCGTGGGGTTGCCGCAGTAGGGGCAGGAGGTCGCCGCCGTGCTCTCGTCGCAGACCAGCTCCGCGCCGCAGCTGGGGCAGCTGTAGGACTTCATGCCGTCTGCCTCCGCGCCCCAGTCGTCAGTGAGGCCGGAGGTATCCCAATCGCCGCCCTCGGCGGCAGAGGCTTCCTTGTTCTCTGCGTCCTTTTCCTCCGCCGCCTGCTGCGCGGCGGCGGCCTTTTCTTCTTTTTCTGCGTAAAGTGCTTCGATCTCTGCGACCTCATAGCTGGCGCCGCAGTAATCACACTCCAGCTTGCCGGAAGCGCCCACAAAGTGCAGCGGTCCGGTGCAGCTGGGGCACTGATAGTTGGTTACCTGTGCTGGCATAGATGGTTCCACCTCTTTCTTTTTCTCTCAAGGAAGTGCCCGCCCGCGTTGCGGGCGGGCACCGTTTGATACGCTGTGATCAGGCAAAGTATGCCTTGGTCGGATTCGACCTTACTTGATCGTCATGCTGTTCAGGATGACATCGGGCGCCGTGCCGGGGACGCACTCTATATCTGTCAGGCCGATGGATAGTGCGCGTCCGTCGTCGATCTGCGCAACGTATTCGATCCAGTCGTAGCCGATGCGCTTGTAGGTGCGGCCCTGGAAGGTGATGCCGCTGATCTCGCGGTCTGCGATCTCCTGATAGTTTTCAAAGCTGTCCTTGTAGTGATCGAAGTCCTCCACCTTGGCGCTTACCTCGAATCTGATGGCTCCCGCGCCGAAGGCCGAGGGATCGTCGTTTTCCACAAGGCATTTCTTGTTTTCGTCATACGACCAGCCGGACTTCGGGATCTTCGCCGTGATCTTGACCTGCACATCGTCATGTGCAAACTGAGTCACAGTTGCAGAGAAGTCCTTCGTTCCCTCGCTTGCGACGGAAGCCTTATCCGCCTCAGCTGCCTCGGCCTTCACCGTGTCGAGATACTTCTCGATGGCTTCCGTGCCGGAGAAGCCGCTGGTGTTGTACGCACTGACGGTGAAGACGCCCGGCTCCTTTTCTGCGAAGTTAACGTAGAGGAAATGCGAGTCATCGTCCTTGGAGATCCACTTGTAGTAGCGGTAGTTCAGCTTCATGTGGTCGCTGTATTCCTCCTTGACGAACAAGCCATCCACGCCGAAGTAGTCAACCATCTCCTCGTAGGTGGTTTCAAAAATGTTATTGTTGACCTCGTTCATCCAGACGTAGCCCTTCTGCACCTGCTCCTCGGTCACGATGCCGGTGCCGCTGGGTGCGGTTCCGCTCGTGTCGCCGCTGCCCTCCAGAGCATCTGCGCCGACGCTGTCCGGCATGGACTTGCCCGCCTTGATCAGCGGCAGATACCAGTCGTTGTAATAATCGGGTTCGTCTTTTTCTTCCACGTCGTCCCAATAGGTCCCCCACGGGCGCAGCCAGATCTCGTAGTTGAACTTGTCTTCGCCGCTTTCATAGTGGCCCTTGATCACGATCATGTTCTCGTAGCCTGCCGAAGCCGGATCAATGACCCACTCTTCGCTTGCCAGGTCCACGTCCGTAAAGTTGCCGCTCTTGGACGTCAGCGTGCCGTATTCACCGGTGTCAGATTCGCTGAGCGTGACGGACACTTCGGCCATGGGATTGTCCTTGGAGAAGTCCTCGTCCCAGAGCGTGAAGGTGCCGGTCTTATCGGAACCGATGTCGATGTTGCCGCAGATGTCCCATCTCGTGTAGTCCACATCTTCATAGTATCCTGCACACTCGGTTATCTCCCACCAGCCGTACCAGTCGCCGTTCCACCAGTCGAGCACCTTGTCGCCGGTTTGCGCTGCGTTGCCGGTCCCTTCCTTGTCGCCGCAGGCGGTCAGGGAGAGTGCCATGATCAGTACCAGCGCAAGAGAAATCGCCTTTTTCATAATTACCTCCTTATCATTGCCTGTGTGTGTTGTATTGTTCTCCCGCGCGGTGTTGCGCGGGGCGATCATCAGGGGCGGGGGGAACCACAGTATTCGCAAAATTTGCCGGTGTTGGCACCGCCGCAGGCGGGGCAGGTCCATTGGCCCGTGGCACTTGCGGTGCTCTCCCGTTCGATCTCGGCGGGCACCTCCTGCGCGGCAGGGGCGGCCTCTCTGCCGCCGCTGCGGGCCTGCTCGAGCGCCTGGCAGATCTCCTCGCCCATCTGACGGTACTTGCGGTAGTCCGCGGAGGTCTCCGGGTCGGGCCGTCCGGCGGTGCGGAAGGTCTGCGGCTGTCCCATTCTGGGACGCTGCTGCGCCGCCGTAGTCTCAAGCTCCACCGAGCTTCCATTGAGCCGGAAGCGCATCTCATCGAAATAGGGATGACGGACCGAGACGATGATCTCAAACTCATAGGAATACTCGTAGCGGGGCGGAACGTAGCTGACTTCCTTGCCGTCGGCGTCCTCCCGCAGCAGCTCCGTGCGGTTCTCGTCGATGTCCAGCCGGCAGCCGGTGATGGCGTCAAAGTCCAGAATATCCGGGTTGGCCTCCGCCAGATCCCTGGCGCGGGTGACGGTGAACCAACGGTGCTCCTCATCCAGCAGCACCTTCCAGCCCTCGCCCATGGCGCGGGTGGTGCGGAACTGCGCTGCCTTGCCCCGGTTTTCCTCCCGGTCGGCGAGCTGCGCCTTGATCTCCTCCACCGTGGAACGGCGGCGGTCGCTGAACCACGGCGAGAGCTTTTTGGCACACTCTTTGCAGAGATTGCCGTCCTCTAGTTTGCGGTTGCCGAGCAGACCGATCTTCTCGCCGCAGACATCGCAGTATTTCTTATCGAATAATCCCATGCTCTATCACTCCTATTCCTGTGTTCTTTGGAACGGCACCATCGGTGTGCTCGTCGCTCCAAGCATAGTCCGGATTTTCCATGCCGCCCCGGTCCATGATCCGGTCTGTCACAAAGTGCTGATACAGCCCGGAAAGGGTGATCCCGATGAGGATCCCCACCAGGAAAACCCAAAGCATCCGGCGCTTCATCCCACGATGTCCCCGTCGTCAAAGGGATCGCCGCATTCCGGGCAGAACTTGGGGGGATGCCGGGGGTCCTCAGGCTCCCAGCCGCACTTGTCACACTTGTACTGGGGGACGCCGGCCGGCTTCTTCGCGCCGCACTCGGAGCAGAACTTTCCTTTGTTCACCGCGCCGCAGGTGCAGGTCCAGCCGTCCTCTGCGGGGGCGGGTCTTGGGCTGCCGCACTCCGGGCAGAACTTGCCGGTGGCGATGTTGCCGCAGGTGCACTGCCAGCTGTCTGCGGCAGGCTTCGGCTCCGGCTTCTTTGTCCCGCAGTTGGGGCAGAACTTGCCGGTAATGCCGCTCTGGCCGCAGGTACACGCCCAGCCCTGCTCCGCCGAAGCGGGGGCGGGCTGCTCCGCCTGCTGCTGAGCCTGCTGTTGGGCCTGCATTTGAGCTTGCTGCTGGGCCTGCATCTGGGCCTGCTGCATCTGCTGCTGCTGTCCCATCTGGAAGAGGTTCTGGGCGTTCATGCCGCCGGCCTGACCGGCCATGCCCATGCCCATGAAAGCCATGGCGGGACCGGCGCCCGTGTTGGCGGCTGCCGCCTTCATCGCCTCACCCTGCGAGCCGACAAGGTGCGCTGCTGCACGGGTGGGATCCATGAAGGCCGCGTTGCGCTGCAGCTCCTTGATCATCTGCTCGTCTTCCTCGTTGGCCTTCACGCTGGAAACGCCGAAGGAAACGATCGTTGAGGGCGTCGGCCAGCTCCAGCGTGTGGCCGGGCAGGGCGGAGTAACGGATGCCCATTTCGCTGATCTTTGCGAAGGCCGGCTGAAGCGCGGTCAGCAGCTCTGTTTTCATCTGACCTGCGATGTTCTCGGTCTTATAGTCCTCGCTGACGTTGCCGCAGACATTGGTGTAGAACAGCAGCGGGTTTTTCAGCCGGATGCTGTACTCACCGAAACAGCGGATGCCGATGTCCAGGTCGATGCCCGCTCTCTGATCCACCACCCGGAAGGGGACGGGGCTGGGCGTGCCGTACTTGTTGCCCGTCAGTTCCTTGGTGTTGAAGTAGTAGACGCGCTGGTCCTTGGGGGCCTCGCCGCCGAAGGTGAATCGCTTGCCGACGTTCTGGAACACGCTTTTCACGCTCTCGCCCAGGTCACCGGAGAAAATGCTGGGCTCTGTGGACATGTCGTAGGTGTATTCGCCCGGCTCGGCGCACACGTCCACCACCTTGCCCTGCTCCACGATGAGCATGCACTGGCCGTCCGCAATGGCGATCAGGCTGCCGTTGGTGATGATGTTGTCGTCACCGTGCTTGTTGCTGGACCGGCCCGAAACCTTTTTCTTGCCTTTTACTGCCAGTACATCCGCGGGGATGGCTTCGCAATAAAAGTACTCCTTCCATTGGTCGGCCAGTACGCCGCCGGCTGCGCCCAATGCCGCTTTGATAAGTCCCATAGTCTCTGTCTCCTTTTTGTTTGTTTATTTGAGTTTGATCTTGTGTTTTGATCTTGTGTGATGTGTGGATAGGGTGTCGTGGGCCGTGGCCCTGCTGTCTGTTAGCGATAGGTGCGGCTCCAGGTCTCGCTGCTGCCGGACTTGGTGTAGTCGTGGCCGTTGGCGGCCTCCATGGTGTACCAGTAGGCCCAGTGGCTCTCGCTCACGTCCGTAAAGGCGCGAAGCTCGCTGAGATGGCTGCGGATGTAGCTCTGGTCTGCATTGCGCTCCAGCAGACGGCAGGTGACGGCCGCCACCTCGGCGCGGGTGATGGAGTTGTTCGGCCGGAAGGTCCCGTCCGCATAGCCGTTGACCCAGCCGCGCGTGGCTGCGAAGTTGATGTACTTGGCTGCCCAGTGGCTGCTCGGCACATCGGAGAAGCTCTTGGTGCCCTCCGTCAGCGCTTCAAAGCGGCTGGCAATGGCGGCGAACTCAGCGCGGGTCACGGAGGCATCGGGCCGGAAGCTGCCGTCCGCGTAGCCGGTGATGATGCCGAACTGCTGCATATAGCCGATGTAGTTGGCGGCCCAGTGGCTCTTTGCCACATCGGAGAAGGTGTTGGAGTAGGTCTGATCCGCCGTCATCTTCTCGGTCAGCAGGCGGGCGAACATGGTGGTCACCTCGGCGCGGGTCATGTTGCGGTCAGGCTCGAAGGTGCCGTTGGCGTAACCCGACAGGAAGGCGAGGTGGTCGGTGCGGTTCAGCTCCGCCGCCTTGCGGTTGACGAAGGTCACAGGGGCGTAGTCCTTTCCGTTCATCGTAATGCGGGAATCGCTGACGGTGAGGGTGTAGGTCTCATCGGAGGCCACATAGCCCTTCGGGGCGCTTTTTTCCAGCAGGGTGTAGGTGCCGTTGCTGACGTCAGGAAAACGCACGATGCCGTTGGCGTTGGAGGTGGCCGTGTAGGCCTCCCGGCCCTGGCTGTCCGTCAGCACGAAGGAGGCACCGGTCAGGGCCTTGCCCTGGGTGTCGGTCGTGTTGGCCGTGATGGTCGCGGCGGGGGGGATGACTTCGGCGTCGTAGGTGTAGGTGTTGGTAAAGGTCATCTTCTCCACGGCGGTCTCGGAATCTTCATAATAGATGCCGTTGGCACCCTTCATCTTCGTCGTGGGATAGATGGCCAGCTGGTAGTTCATCACGGTCGCTTCCAGCGGCGTATTGGTGGATACAAGCGAGACATTGACCACGGTCTGGCCGCTGGTTTGCTCGTACTGCGGCTTGATGTGCCACACCGCGTCGTCATACGTCCAGTGGTCCGCGCCGCGGTCCTTTTCCCGGACATAGAAGCCCTCGCAGAGGAGCGCTTCCACCTGATCGGCCGGACCGGAGATGATCAGCTTACCGTCGTAGGTGCCTGCACCTTTTGTGGTGACGGTGGCGGTATAGAGATCCTTCGCGTGCGCCTCCATGCTGCTGACGCCCACATCGAAGATCTCCAGGGCAAACGTCTCCTTGCCGGGAGCGGTGTTGCCGCCCTGCTTCACCGTCTTGGTGAAGGGAAGCTCATAGCTTGTGCTGCTGTAGGTGTTGGTGAACTCAGCTGTGGGGTAATACACATCATTTCCAGGCTGATGGAGCCTCAGATCCATGGAGTTATGTTCAATGTCATACCAGAAAGTCAACGCATAGTCCTCAGTAGAATAGGTCCATCCCGGCTTGCCGTCATTCTTCTCTTTGAGCAGGAAGGTCTTGGAGTACCAGGCGACCGTATCCGTTCCGGACTTGGTAACGGCATCCCAATGATAGGGAGTATAATCCTTTTTTGTTGGGACACGGAAACGGAGCGTTTTCTCAACATCATTGACCCCGTTCGTGGACAGTTTCAGGTCTTCCACACCAATACCGTAGTAGGAAAGGGGATGCTTCTCCCCCTTGGCTGTATCCTCCACTTCAAATTCAAAGGTCTCTGCGGGAGGGGCTTCCGTGCCGTTTTGCCGGACATGTTTCACGATCAAAACGTCCAGTATCCTGTCCGCATATTCAAATGTGTCTGTTTTGGAGTCACTCGGTACCTTGCCCCACTCTTCTGCCAGGGCCATGGTGGGGAGCATTCCGATCATCAGGACGAGACAGAGCAGGATGCTCAGCAGTCTCTTCGTGGTTTTTTGTTCTTTCATGTTGATCCATCTCCTTCTGTTGCGATTGTTTCGGCCGGTTCGGCAGGCAGTTCCTGGGGGAAGGCCGCCTCTTCTGCCACAACGTTGCCGCGCACCTGTAACGTTTTCGCGCAGGCAATGCACAGGTCCAGATCCTCACAGATCAGGAAGCAGCGGTCACACACCAGCCTGCCGCAGACGGGGCAGCGGCTGAAGATCTCCGAGGCTTCCGCCGCGGCTTTTTCCCGGGCGGCCTCCCGTTCCTGTTCATAGAGGGCGTGGAAGATCGTGCGCATCCCCTCCGTCTCCGGCTCCGCGCCGGCTTTGGAAAAACGAACGGGGCTGCTGTGCCAGGTCCTGCCGCACTCTTGACAGCGAACGAGAAAGCGAAACTCCCCCGTGGTGGAGCAGTCTCCCATTGCCTCTTTCATGACCCGCTTCATGTGTTCCCCCTCCTCTCCGGCAGCTTTTTCTATGCGGCTCTTGTTGTTTTTATTTCTATCAGCTTTCACAGGGAAAAGATATAGGCCTGAGTCCTGTTTTTGGCCCAAAATCGCAAAACCATGACCGAGTCATAGACGAAATGCACAAGGACAAGCGGCATAAATTGCGCATTTTCGACAACGCCCGTGGTGCCGCCGCCGTGGCAAAGCCGGCATGCGAAGCGGCCGTTTCCCGGTGGAGTGCTGCTATTTTCCGCCGCCCTGCAACAGATCCTCCAGGCGCTCGCAGCGCCGGAGAACGTCCAGATAGGCTTTCAGGGCGTTGTAGGAATCCACCCCCAGCTTGCTGTAAATGTGGCTGTTGTGCCCCTTCACCGTCCCCGCGCTGATGAAGAGCAGGCCGGAGATGTCTTTGACGGTATAGCCCTCGGCATAGTAGCGCAGGATGACCCGCTCCGTCCCCGTCAGTCCCTTCGCCCGGTCGGTGAGTTCGGAGACTAGGCTTTCCACCTGGCGGGGCAGGGCCTCTTCGGCCTGCTTCTCCCGCAGGCGGCTGTGGAAATAGGCCGTCAGCTCGTCGATCTCCCGGATGCCTGTGGGCTGCCAGTTCTGCTCCCCGCTCCTGGCCGCGGCAAAGCCCTGGGTGATGGGCGTGGTAAAGCGGCGGGAGAGGGCGACGGCCAGCAGCAGCATCCCCGCAAGAAAGCCGAGGGAGCCAAGCGTCCAGCCGATGCGGGCGCTCTGCGCCCGGTGGCGGTAGATGTTCTCCGGCACCAGCGTGACCGCCGCCAGCGGGTGGCCGTCTGCCAGCCGTCCGGGGACGACCTGATGCTGGCCGAGATAGGTCGTGCCGTTCCAGGTGAAGGTGTCGTAGTCCCGGCCGGTCCGGATCCGCATCTCACCGGAGGCCGACAGGTCCGTCCCTTCCGTGCTGCCCAGCATCGCCCGGTCCAGAAGCAGGGTCTCCCCGTTCATGGGGGCCAACAGCATCAGGAAGTTGCCGTAGGGGCTGGAGACCGTAGGATGGGACAGGCTGAAGTAAAGCTCGCTCAGCTCCATGCCGCAGATGCCCCGCACCACGCCCGCCCCGTCCCGCACGGGTACGCACAGCAGCGTCACGTTCTCCCAGGTGTCCAGCAGGGGCACCCGCCCTGTCCAGAGGCAGCCGCCGGAGAGCCGGTCCTCCTCCCACGACATGACCTGCCGGTAGCCGGGGATGAGGGAGGTGTCCAGCTCCGGGTTCCAGCGGTTGTGCAGCTGTAAGCCGTTTTCCCTGGCGGCGGCCACCGTGCCCCGGAAGTAGGCCGTGCTGCCGCTGGGATGGGCCGAGCGCAGGCTGGAATAGCGGAGATACACCCCCATGCGGGAGCTTTTGGACCCCGGCAGCGCCGTGTTGGCCGTGGCGTCCAGGCAGAAGTACACGCCGCTGCAAGTGCTGCCCGCCAGGGCGGTCTTCAGCGTGGGGATCAGCTGGCTCTCCAGCGCGGCGATGAGGTCCGGGGCGTCGTTGAGCGCCTCAAAGGACAGGCTGCGGCAGGCGAGAAAGCGCTCCATCTCCCCGCTGACCGCTTCGGAAAGCTCGATGCCCTGCGCGGTGAGGACATCCATCTGGGAGATAAACACGGCGGCGGTGTTTTTTTGCTGTAAGGCCGCCGTCTCCCCGAACTGGCGTGCGGTGCGGGAGAGCACGCCCGTCACGCTCAGCAAGAACAGCGCAGCGGCCAGCGCCGCCAGCACCAGGCACAGCCAATACAGCGCCAGGCGGCTGCCGATGCTGTACCCGCCCCCCGGTGCGCCGTGTATGTGCCACCCCTTGTTCCAGCGCTTCTTCCACTGCATGTAAGCTCCCTCCTCTCCTGCCTGCGTTACTTGTCGTAGCTTCCTTGGACCTCCGCCAGCGTGGTGCGCAGCAGCGGGGCCAGCGCGTCCGCGCCCTGCTCCAGATACTGCGCCCGCCCCGCCGTCAGGCGCAGACGCGCCGTTTTTTCAAAGCGGGTCTCCAGCGACAGATAGTCCTCCCGCTGGGGCGGGACATAGAACGTGTACTCCTGCCGCGTTTGCAGAAAGGCTTCATAGAGCGAGACATACATGGGGTCCTCCAGCGTCTCAATGGCGGCGGGCAGGAGGCGGTCAAAGCCCGCCTTCGTCACCGGCATGTAGCCGAGCGCCGTGGCAAGGTCCACGTTCCGCTCCGGCTCGTTCAGCCACTTGAGAAACGTCATGCAGGCCTTTTCCCGCTCCGGCGTAGATTTGACCACGCACAGCCCCGCGCCCCGCTGCATGACCAGCTTCTCCCCGCCGGCAAAGACGGGGCAGGGCAGCGAGAGGATCTCCACCTGCTCGGTCCGGTTGTCCTCATAGGTCACCACGTCGGAATAATACAGCACGCTGGCCGAGGAGGCCACGGCGGCGATCACGTCGCCGGTGCGCAGCGGCTCGGTGGCGTAGCCGCTGCCCAACCATAGCCCGCCGGTCAGCGCGGCTCTGGCGTAAGGTGCCCAGGCGTAGGCGAACTTGGGGCCGAAGGCGAGGCCGTCCTCGTCGAAAAAGCGCTCTCCCAGCGACTCCGTCCCCACCTGAAAATAGTTGAAGTGATAGTCGTGGGCGAAGAAGCACTTGCCGCCCGACCAGTCCGCGTATTGCTCCGCCACGGCGTACAGCCCCTCCCAGGTGGCCAGCTCGTCCAGGCTTGCGCCGGTCTCGGCGGCGAAGCGGTCAAAGGCCGTCTTGTTCACAAAGAGGATCTCCGTGGATTTGGCCAGCGGCAAAATGACCAGCCGGTCGTGGACCGTCCCTTCCGCAAGAAATTCCGGGAGGTAGCCCGCCAGGTCTTCCTCGGTGAAATAGTCCCGGTAATCCACCAGGATGTCCTCATCCGGCAGCGCCAGCACGGTTTTGGGGTAGGACACGAACAGGTCCGGCAGCGCCGGTGCGCCCGGCTCCTTGTAGGCGGCGGCCAGCACGCTCTCGTGGATGCTGTTGGTGTTGCTGACGCTGTCTACCCGCACCCGGACGCCCTGCGCCTGCCCCACGGTGCGGTTGAACTCCTCGACCAGCGTGTTCATGGGGGAGCTGACCTCGCCGCCGTAAACGTGCCAAAGGGTGAGGGTGACGGGTTCCTCTTGCTTCCCTTCCCCGCAAGCGGCGAGGCACAGCACAAAGCCGGCGGCCAGCGCCAACGCCGCCAGCCGAGCGATCGTTTTCTTCATGGATATGCCTCCTCGCTTGGGGGAACCGGCGCGGCGGCGGGGCCGCCGCGCCGGTTCGTTCTCTGTTATGCTATGATGCGATGGCTGGAGAATGCCTCGAACCGTCACTTCATGCTGCGGTAGAGGAAGGTGACGATCTGGGCGCGGATGCAGTTGGCGTCGGGGCTGAAGGCCGTGGCGCCGGTGCCCTTGGTGATGTCCTTCTGGACGGCCCACTGCACGGCGTCGGCGTAGTAAGCGCTGCCGGCAACGTCGTCAAACGGATTTGCGCTGCCTGCCGCCGGGGACTTCTGCGCCCGCCACAGGAAGGTGACGATCTGCGCCCGGGAGCAGGTGGCGTTGGGGCTGAAGGTCGTTGCCGAGGTGCCGACGGTGACGCCGTTCTCCACGGCCCACCGCACCGCGTCATCGTAGTAGCTGCCCGCCTTCACGTCGGCGAAGGGCAGGGAACCGGCCTTGGCAGCGGGGCTGCCGGCGGCCCGCCACAGGAAGGTGACGGCCTGGGCGCGGGTGCAGACGCCGTCGGGGGTAAACGTGCTGTCGCTGGTGCCCTTGGTGATGCCCTTCTCCACGGCCCAGCCGACGGCCTCCTCATAGTAAGCGCCTGCGGGCACGTCGGTGAAGGTGGTGCCGGGAACTTCGGGAACGAGGGGCTTGCTGACCGTGACCGTGCAGGCTGCGGACTTGGTGCCGCAGGTGACGGTGATCGTCGCCGTGCCCTCGCCCTTGGCCGTGACCTTGCCGCTCTTGTCGACCGCCGCAACGGCGGGCTTGCTGCTCGTCCAGGTCAGGCTGCCCTCTGCGTTGGCAGGCTCCTTCACGGCGGAGAGCTGGCAGGTCTTGCCGACCTCCAGGTCCACCTTCTTCGGGGTGAGGGTCAGGCCGGTCAGTTCAACGAGGGGAGCGTCGCCCACGGTGATATAGAAGCCGACAGACGGAGAAAACGAACTGATATTCGTCGGCTTGGTCTTGTTGACGGCAACCAGCTCCAGTCTGGTTTTCTCCGATCCGGTATGCGCCTTTGTCGGCTCGATCTTGCCGTTCTCCAGCGTCATGTGATCATCACGCATCGAATACGCAGCGCCACCGCTTCCGACCTTGATGATGCGCCATTCCAGCGTGTAGTTGTCCAGCGCACCCTTGGGGTACACGGAAACGGCATACTCCGGCAGGGGCATGGTCTCGCCGGGGCGCATCGTCAGGTCGGGGAAGCTGGGGGCGACGATGATGTCGGCGGCCGTGCCGATGTCGCTCACGTTCTCGTAGACATGCACTCTCCAGGTGCCGTAGGACTGCGGGGTGTAGCCGCCGTACTCCGCCGCCAATGTGCCCGTTCCCACGGTATCGCCCCGGATGGTGACGCTGGGGATCGTACTGCCGGAGGCCACCGGGCCGGTGGGGGCGGTCACGGTGAACGGAGCGGATGCACCGTACTGGGACTTAAAGGTAAAACCAGACCATGTCGTAGCACCGACGGGGTTCGTCTTGGCGGTGAGGGTCACGCTCTCGCCCTTTTTGATGTAAATGATGTTCCCGCTTCCGTAGAAGTTGTATTTCCTGCCGTTTGCGTCCGTCAGGATGACGCGGTTGAGCATGGTGATCTCGTCCAGCAGCACGCTGGTGCTGCTGACCTTGGAGCCGGTCTGGTGGGTGTCGGTGCCCTTGTAGCGGGTGAAAATGTAATAGGTGCTGCCCTTGTTCAGGCCGTTCACCGTGGCGGAGGTGATCGGCGTGCCGCCGGTGGGCCACCCGTTGCCGGAGGTGGGGGCGCTGGTGGTGTAGATGTACTCCTGATCGGACTTGAAGTTGCTGATCTGAAACGCCGTGTAGGTCCCGTCGGCGTTCTTCTGTGCCGTAACGTTCGGCAGCGACGGGGTGTTGTCGTTGGCGGCCTTGCTGACCTTCGCCGGTGCGCTGACGATCTCGCCGAGATAGCCCTTCTTCGTGATGACGACGCGGATGCGGACGTTCTCGCCCATGTCAGCCGCACCGGGGATATACTGGCCATCGGTCGCGTCGGGAATATCCTTCCATGTGCTGCCGCCGTCCGTGCTGCGCTGCCACTGGAACTGGCACTCCCAGATGTAGACGCCCGGGGTTATGGTGCCGGAGAAGAGGACGGGCTTACCGAAAACGGCGCTGTTTATGTAGCTCGCCTTGCCCGTGAGGGTCTTGACCTCCGGCGCTTCGCTGACCACCAGCTTAACGATATGCTCGTTGCTGATGATGCCGATGGAGCTGCCGTTCTTATCCAGATTCAGCTGCAAATCATAGGAATAGACCTTGGGGTCTGCGCCCTTAGGAATGGTGACCGTATGCGAGGTTTTATTGGCATCGATGGTCTCTGTCTTCTGTACTGCGGTAGAACCGGAAATATAATGCTCGCACTTGGTTCGATAGGTATAGCCCGCGTCCTTCAGCTCCTGCGCCAAAGGTTTCCACTGGAAGGTGAGGGTATGCGCCTTGCTGTTGTCCATCTCCTCAACTGCGCCCTTCCAGTCCCTGGCGTAGTCGATGGACTTGCCGTCCAGCTTGACCGACTCCATCACACCCCATGCGTCGCGGATGACCTCGATGGGAGTGCTCGAGTTGAGTTTCAGATAGAAAGCATCATTATTTTTCCCCACGAGCGACGCAATGTTCTCGGAGGTATAGAACTTTCCGTTTACCTTTATCGCGCTGTTCGGGAAGCACTTCATGGAGTGAAGTATCATTTCCAGCTTGGCACGCGCTGTGGCATCCGAATTCACCCCATTGCCATAGCTATTTGCGGTAACATTGTAAATGTC
This sequence comes from Clostridiales bacterium, assembly GCA_004556345.1. Taxonomy (GTDB): domain Bacteria; phylum Bacillota; class Clostridia; order Oscillospirales; family Oscillospiraceae; genus Evtepia. Next base: position 18,374 of record SFHQ01000023.1, read on the forward strand.
GAGTTTGGGATTCTTGTCGGGCGAGTCGAACACGCCGCTCTTGAGCAGCAGCACCGGGACGGTTTTCACATAAGTGTTTTTGCTGTAATCGTTGTCAACATGAAAGCCGTCGTTGAAGTGTGCTCCGTCTATGACCATCTGCGTCGCACCCTTCTGCATATCTTCTACCACGAACGGGGCGTTGAACACGCCGCCGTTGAGGACAACGCGCGGCTCTGTATCCTGCGTTCCTCGCCAAAGATTATCCGTCCAGACAATGCCGTTGAAGGTACCGCCGTTGATCGTGAGATTGGAATAGAGCAGCTGCAGCGCCAGCGGCATTGCTTCAACCGGGAGGCTGAGGAGCGACTTGCTCCTGTCCCAGTCGTATGCGCAGTTGATCGTGCCGCCGTTGATCGTGATCTGCGAGCGCTTGCCGTTCTCGGGCTTATTAAAATAGTCGTCGCCGATGCAGCCGCTGGCTCCATAGCTGTGCGTCACGTTAGGATACAGCTTGGTCAGCGTGCCGCCGTTCATTGTGAATTTTGAAGGCTCGTCTTCCTTTTCGGAGCTCATCATGATGATGCTGTACGCTTTGTCGTCATTAGGAAAGGAAACCGCGAGTTCGCCGCCGCCCTTGCTGTCATACAGCGTGAATTCGCCGCGGCGAATGGAGAGCAGGTGTACAAACCCCGTCCGCCTGCTTGCGTCGATCCTGATCTTATGGCCGTTCAGATCCAGTTTTTGGTTGCGTATCACATTGATAGGAACATCTTTAATGCCCACCGTGTAATTGATGTCTTCTTCCAGCTTGAGATCTCTTGAATCGAACGAACGGAGATAGGTCGCAAATGTATCATAGTCCCTAATTTCGGCTTGTGCATAAGATGTATCATCCGCCGCGCTCGCCGTCACGCCCAGGGTGGGCACGAGGGAGAGCAGCATGGCCAGCGTCAGGAGCAGGCTGGTGATTTGTTTTCTCATGTCTTTCTTCCTCCTTGTTGGTCTCTCCGGCCTGGGGCGGCCGGGGGGTGGTTCATCGGGTGCTTGGGCTTTGCGTGGGCTGCGTTGCTTCGCTGAGCCAGGAGCGCACCTGCCGGGCCGTCAGGTCGCCCAGGCAGTAGCCGTCGATGAGGTGCAGCTCCACGGCCTTGTCCAGGGCGGCCCGCTTTTCCGGGTAGCCCACCTGGGAGAGGAGGCAGACCCGGCACTTTGGCAGCGCCTGCCGGACCCGGACGGCGATCTCACAGCGGGCGGAGACGTCCTTGTCCTCCACGCCGTCGGAGAAGTCGGTCTCCAGCAGCAGCAGGTCCACCTGCTCCGTGGCGCACTGCCAGACCACGTCCTCGCACTCGTCGGAGAGGACGGCGATGGGCCGGCAGCCCCCCAGCTTCCGCAGCCAGTCCGCCGCGCGGCGGGTCATGGCGGGGACGGCGCAGCAGACGGCGACCTTCGCCGGCTCCCACAGTCGGAACAGGTTCATCCCGCCGCCCCCCGTCTCCGCGCCGCCTTGGGCAGGCGAGTGCCGCACTCGGGGCAGTAGACCGCCACGTCGGTCACCACCACGCCGCAGTGGAGGCAGCAGCGGTGGCGGGCGCGGTAGAGGTCATAGAGCGTTTTCTCCGGCAGGGCCGCGCCGCAGTCGGTGCAATGCGTGTCCTGGGCGCGGTTGGCTCTGCCGCAGGCCGGGCAGACCTTGCGCTGCTGCAGCGTCTCCGGCCCGAAGCCATATTCCAGCAGCATCACCCGGCGCAGGGCTTTTCGGGTCCTCAGGTCATAGTCTGTCATTTGGTGGCTTCCTCCTTTCCGTCTGTGCCGCCCACCTGCAATCTCGCCCCGCAGACGGGGCAGAAGCAGGCGTCCGGTTCCCGCAGGCGGACGCCGCAGTGGTGGCAGAACGAGGGGTACTCGCTCTCCCACGGCGCACAGTCCAGGCACCGCCCCGCGTTGACGTTGAACATGGCGGAGGAGACATACCGGCCGCACGCCGGGCAGCGGTTGAAGTGCCACCGGCCCTCCGTCTCCCACGCCAGCGCCAGCGCGGCCTGCTCCGTGTCCGCCCGGAGAGGCTTCGTCACGCAGCACAGCTCACCGGAGAGGTCGCAGTAGAAGCGGAAGCTCCTGCCGCCGCCTGCGTCGGTGACGACCCGGTAGGTCGCCGTTTTCTTTGCCTGTGCCATCCGCAGCCCTCCTTTCTTTTTCCGTTTTTGCCTTGTAAATAGGCCGGGAGATATGCTACAATAGGGAAGTACACGCGGCAGCCGTCCCGCCTGGGGGTGGCTCTGTGTACCCCCTTATACCATAGATTTTGGATCCTGTCTGTCCCCCAAAAGCCTCGTTTGGGGGACAAACCGGAAAAAAATTTTCAAAAAACCCGAAAAAACACCGCAAATTCACGAACGTCTGTTCTATTTTTGGAGGTCCTGCCCATGAAAAAGCGCATGTTGCCCCTGCTGCTGCTGGCAGCCCTTCTCCTGGCCCTCACCGGCTGCGGAGAGGAGACGCTGCTGGACAAAAACGATCCGGTCACGGTCAACTTCTGGCACGTCTACGGCGAGCAGTCCGGCTCCCCCATGGACGTTTTGGTGCAGGAGTTCAACCACACCGTGGGGCAGGAGCAGGGCGTCCGGGTGCAGGTGACGAACCTCTCCAGCGCCTCCAAGATCGGCGGCTTTTTGAAGGAGGCACAGAACGGCGGCGACCTGCAGGAGATGCCGGACCTCTTCACCTGCCACATCAGCGACGCCACGGCCCTGGGGGAGGAGAACCTGGTGGACTGGCACGACTGGTTCACGCAGGAGGAGCTGTCCGACTTCGTGCCCGGCTTTTTGGCCGACGGCACGGCGGAGGACGGGAAGCTGCTGCTCTTTCCCATCTCCAAGTCCACCCAGCTTCTCATGTGCAACGGCAGCGGCTTCGACCGCTTCGCCCAGGCCACCGGCGTAAGCTATGACGAGCTTGCCACCTGGGAGGGCTTTTACGACGCCGCCGGGCAGTTCTACGACTGGTCCGGCAAGCCCTTCTGCGCCCTGGACTACCCCCTCCGCGCCGTGGAGCTTTGCGCCCTGGAGCGCGGCAGCGAGGACTTCTACACCGAGGACGGCTGGTACGACACGGACAACGCCGTGTTCAAAGAGAGCTGGATGCAGTTCGCCCGCGCCCTGGCCCAGGGGCATATCGTGGTGTCCGACCTCTATTCCAACACGCAGGTGATGACCGGCGAGGTGCTCTCCGGTCTCGGTTCCTCGGCGGCGATCCTGTACTATAATGATACCGTCACCTATCGGGACGGCACGCAGGAGCCGATGGACCTCCACGTCCTGCCCATGCCCATGACCGCAGGACGCGACGCTCTGATGACGCAGGCGGGCGTGGGCCTGTGCGCCTACCGGACCACGGAGCAGAAGGCGGAGGCCGCGGCGCTCTTCGTCCGCTGGCTGACGGAGGCGGAGCGCAACCTGGACTTCGTGGCCCAGACCGGCTATATGCCGGTGCGCAACGGGGCCTTTGACGACATTGAGACCTATGACAAGTTCCCGGAGCCGGTGGAGAGCTACCAGCAGCTCTACGCCGCGCTGAAGACCATGCGGGAGAACGACACCCCCGTGTCCGAGCCACGCTTCGAGGGCTACTACGGCAAGGTGACGGCCTTGTACGACGGCCTGCGCCAGCTCCAGCAGGAGCTGCCCGCCCGCGCCGCCGCCGGGGAGGACGTGGACGCCCTGGCGGAGGAGACCTGGGCGCTGCTCTGCTCGATCCAGTGACGGAAACGATCTTTGGAGGTTATGGGGCATGACGCGACCCGCTCTTTCAGAACTGCATAGCATCCGGCGCTCCATGCAGAAGCGGCTGGCCTTCTATATGATCACCCTGGCCATCCTTCTGGCGGCGACCTTGGTCGCGGGCCTGTTCTTCTTCGACCAGCTCAAAAGCCCGCGGGAGGGGATGGTCACGTCGCTGAACTTCCGCATGGAGGCCTTTGCCTCGGATATGGAGTCCCTGTGGCGGAATGTCTCCGTCATGGGTGTCCATCTGTCGGAGGACATGACCGACCTCATCGAGGAACGGACGGCGGATTTTTCCGCCCTTCGCGGAGACGCCGATGCGATGGAGGCGTTGCAGGAGGCCATGCTGGAGCCGCTGTGTCAGTATGGCCGGCAGGTGGACTGCTCCGGCGCCTTCGTGCTGCTGAACAGTTCCCTGGGCGGGGACGGGTCCTGCGGCGGCCTGTACATCCAGCGGAGCAACTCCGCCCGCATGGCCAGCGACTTCCTGCTCTACCGGGGCATGGCGGACGTTGGGCGGCAGCATCATGTGATGCCCCACCGGAAGTGGGCGCAGGAGTTTGCGCTGGCGGAGTTCCCCGGCCTTGCCGAGCATCTGCACACGGCGTCCGCCCCCATTGACCGCCACTGCCGGACCACCGCACTGCTGACCCTGCCCGACACCTCGGAGCGGGCGATCCTGCTGACCGTGCCCATGCTGGGGGCGGACGGCACGGTGTATGGGCTGTGCGGCTTTGCCATCAACCAGAGCTACTTTGCCACCCACCATGTCCAGCCCTCCGGCATCCGCAGCCTCGCCTGCGTCCTGTCGGACGGCACGGCAGGGCTGGAGATCCCCCAAAGCCTCATCACCTATCCCGCCGACGGCTTCTGCTTCGTGCCGGAGGAGCTTCTGACGGAAAAGGGCATCCGGGAGGGCCTTACGGCTTACAGCGGAGCGGACCTCTCCTTTGTGGGGCTTTCCAAGTCGTTTCTGGTGGCCAGCGGGGACCCGGAGCCGCACACGCTGACGGTGATGCTCCCCAAGAGCGACTATGACCAGGTCCTGCTGAAAAGCGCCTTGGAGATCGGCGGCCTGTTGCTGCTGCTGCTGTTTTTCGGCGTGGTCTGCTGCCTGTACTATACCCGCCGCTACCTGCGTCCCGTCATGCGGGACATCGACCTGCTCAAGAAGGAGGACGGCGGCGAGGCCCAGATGACCTTTGACGAGCTGCGGCCCGTCTCCGCAAGGCTGCGCTTCCATGAGCAGACCATCACGCACCTGGAAACGGAGAAGCAGGACATCCAGGCGCGGGCCGACCGCTTCCGCTCTCAGAACGAGCGGCTGCTCACCGAAAAGCAGAACCTGCAAGGGCAGGTGGAGGACATGCGCAGCCAGACGGAGGACATGCAGGGGCAGCTGGATGATTCCCAGACGGAGATCCGCCGCCTGGCGCATTTCGGAAACAAAGCGATCAACTCGGCTGACTACGAGAGATTTCTGGAGGGCTACGCCAAGCTCAGTGCCAAAGAGCTTGAGGTGTGCCAGGCCCTTGCCAGTGGCCTGACGACCCGTCAGTACGCAGAGCAGGCGGGCTGCGCCCCCAGCACCATCGCGACCTACCGCAAAAGACTCTATGAAAAGACCGGTATCCATAAGGCGCGGCAGCTTCAGCTCTGCTATGCGCTCATGCAGATGGAGCAGGCGGAAGAAGAAACCAACCAATAAAAGAGCAGAAAAAACGCTGGCGGTCCGTCATGGAACCACCAGCGCTTCTTTATATGCTGTTTTTATCGCGTTGCAGCCTGGACTTGGCCAACATGCTTTTTCCAAAGTGACCGCCGAACAACAATCCGGCCAACAAAAGGGAAGCCCCCAGGCCGGTATAAAAGACGGCAATCAACCGAAATTGAACGATGTTCATTTTCCGGGATAAAAAATCCCCACGCCACAGTGGGAATTTTTGGTTTAATACAGGGTCCTGCGAACGATCTCCAGCACGGCACTGGGGTCATAATCCTGGCGCAGCAGAGCAGAGAGGATCAAGGAAAACAGAACATCCGCAAATTTCTCTGCGGTAAACTGCTCCGTGAACGCATCCGGACGAACCTTTGCATCCCGCTTCAAGACAGAACACAGGCCCGATAGAATATGCTGCCAGGTCTGCTGCATCCGCCGTCTCCCATCCGATTTATTCTCCCGCAGGAACCCCAGGGAGTGGAGGGTAAAAAACCCCGGATACTGCTTGCAGCCGTAGTTCATCCGCTCATACATCCAGATAATGCAGGCCTGCGTGTCCTGAAACACGGCCTCCTGTTCCGGGCAGTGGAAAATCTCACACCAGACACTTTCTACCGTGGCCCCCAGCAGGACCGCTTTGGAATCGAAATAATTGTAGATCGACCCCACCGATACGCCGCAGGCGGCGGCAACCGAGCGAATACTGAGCGCTGACCAGCCCTGCTGTCGAATCAGTTCCCGGCTGGTTTTCAAGATCTCATCTTTTGATGTTACCGCTGTATTCATCCAACCACCTCAATATGAACGGTGTTCATTATATAATTGCCTTCTTCTCTTGTCAAGGAGAAAAACGCGAATCTCCGTCATAATAAAACGATCTCCATCATTCCAAGAGAGTATGACGGAGATAGTTCGCCTTGCTTATTCCTGCAACAGCCAATCAGCTATATCGTGAATCTCGATTCCTTCATAGATATATTTCGGATGCTTGGTTCGGGCGATTATCATTTTGGGGTAAGCATCTCGGATCTGAAGCAGAGGAGAACATTCTCTTTCAAATGTTTCCTGTCCGGAAATGTTGTCGCTGACCTGAATATAAATCTTCTCGCTGCCTCTCTGAGCAACAAAGTCGATTTCCTTTTGATAGAGTTTGCCGACATAAACATCGTATCCACGGCGAAGAAGTTCGATACAAACAATATTCTCATAGACTCTGCCATAGTCCATGTTTCTGCTTCCGAGTACTGCATATCGGATACCGCTGTCACACAAATAGAACTTCTCAGAACTTTCAAGATATTTCTTGCCACGGATGTCGTATCTCTTAATATCATAAAACACAAAAGCATTGCACAAATACTTAATATACTTGCCGATGGTTACATGATTGGTTGGGGTCTCATTCGCTGTCAGAAGCTGGCTGACCTTATTCGGAGAAGTCAGGTTGCTGATGTTATCCATCAGGAACTCGCTCAGGCGTTGTAAAACCAAAGTGTCTGGCAAAGCGTACTTCTGCACCAGATCTCTTGTGACGATGGTTTCATAGACCTCTTTGATATAATTTGTTCTGTCTTTTTCGGTTCTGTAAGCATAGGAGCCTGCTAAACCACCCTTGATGGCGTAATCATCAAAGAGCTTATCCTTATCACTAACATCATCATAATATTGGCAATACTCCTGGAAGCTGAACGGAAACACATGAATTTCAATATAGCGCCCAGTAAACAGAGTTGCCAGATCCGCACTCAACAGGAAAGCATTGGAGCCTGTTATATAGATGTCGTATTTTCCCTTAGAGTACAGGCTATTGATTGCCAGCTCAAACTTGGGACACATTTGAACTTCGTCTACAAACAGGTAGTTCGTTTTACCTTCCTGATAATGTTCTTCCACATAGGCGTGTAAGGCATGGTATTCCTTGATTTCTTCATATGCCAAATCCATGAAGTCAATGAAGATAATATTGATGTTTTCAAAATTGTTTTTCAGATATGCAATATACGCCTGCATCAGTTTGGACTTACCAGATCGACGAATACCCGTGATGATCTTGATGTCAGGCGTGCCATTCAGGTCAATGATTCTACCGAGATAGTTTGCTCTCGTGATTGTTTTCATATCGTCACCCGCTTTCAAAAATTGAAATTTTTTCATTTCTTGAAACTGCTTCGATGTACGTATTATACTGTCTGCGAATAGTATATGCAAGATGTCACTTTCAAAAACACAAAATTTTTTATTTTTTGAAATAAGAAACGCCGAAAACCATTGAAAACAAAGGCTTTCGGCGTTGTTGGCTGGCGTCCCAGAGAGGATTTGAACCTCCGACCCCACGCTTAGGAGGCGTGTGCTCTATCCAGCTGAGCTACTGAGACATAGGTTTATGAAGTTAATTTGCGTGGCCGTCTTTCAGACAGCCACTTTATTTTAGCCTATGCCGGGGCATTTGTCAATTGGGGCTTGACAGAGAGAAGGAAACTGCATATACTGTATATATACCACATGAACAGTGAGCGTGAACACGATGAACTTAATTTTAAGTAACGCCACCGACAGGCCCATTTACGAGCAGATCTACCACCAGATCCGGGACCAAGTTTTGGGCGGAACGCTGGTGCCGGGCCAGCCGCTGCCGTCCATCCGGGCGCTGGCCAAGGACCTGCGGGTGAGCGTCATCACCACGAAACGGGCCTATGAGGAGCTGGAGCAGGCCGGGTTTATCCGCACCATCCCCGCCAAAGGCTCGTATGTGGCGGAGAACAACACGGCGCAGATCCGGGAAGGCTACCTGGCCCAGATCGAGGAGCATTTTTCCGCCGTCCTGCCCCTGGCCACCAGCTGCGGGCTGGGGGAGGAGGAGCTGGTGGATCTGCTGCGCCAAAGCTACCAAGCCGACCAAGACGCGAAGGGAGGACCGCGATGAACGCCATCGACTGCCGGGGTCTGCACAAGACCTATGAGGGCTTTGCCCTGCACGACCTATCTTTTTCCCTGCCCAGCGGGACCATCCTGGGCCTGGTGGGGGAGAACGGCGCGGGCAAATCCACCACCCTGCGCCTGCTGATGAACACCATCGGCCGGGACGCGGGCAGCGTCTCTCTGCTGGGCGTGGATAACCAGAGCAAGGACTTCCTGCGCGTGAAGCAGGACATCGGCATCGTCCTGGACGAATCCTGTCTGCCGGAGACGCTGACCGCCCGGGAAGTGGGAAAGCTTATGGCCCTGACCTACGAACGCTGGGAGCCGGAGACGTTTTCCGGGTATCTCACGCGCTTTTCCATTCCTCTGGACAAAGCCAACAAGGACTTCTCCCGCGGCATGAAGATGAAGCTGGCTCTGGCCGTGGCGCTGTCCCACCGGGCCAAGCTCCTGCTGCTGGACGAGGCCACCAGCGGCCTGGACCCGATGGTGCGGGAGGAAGTCCTGGATATTTTGCTGGACTTCACCCGCGAGGAAGCGCACACCGTGGTCCTCTCGTCCCATATCGTCAGCGACCTGGAAAAGGTATGCGACTATATCGCCTTTCTCCACCAGGGAAAGCTGCTGCTTTTTGAGGAAAAGGATCGCCTGCTGGAAGAGTACGCTCTGGTCAGGCTCCCCGCTGCCCAGCTTCAGGAGCTGGACCCCGCCGCCATCGCGGGCCAGCGGGTGGGACCTTACGGCGCGGAAGCCCTGGTCCGCCGGGAGAAAATTCCGGCCGGCTTTGTCATGGAACACACGAGCCTAGAGGATATTATCCTCTTTCTGGCCCGGAAAGGAGGGGAGCCGGGGTGAAGACGCTGAATTTTCTGCGGGCGCTGTTTTTCCGAGACGTTCGGACGTTGTTCCGCTCCGTTCTGGCGGCGGAGCTGGGGACGATCCTGCTCTGGTGTTTTTTGGTGATTTCTCAGGGAAAAGAACAGCTCCCCTTTGTTGCGTTGCTGATTCCAGCGCTGAGTGTCCCTCTGCTTTTGATGAAGCGAGATGGGGGCGAGCGGATGTTTCCTTATCCACTCTGGACGGTGGTGCTGGGAAAGTATTTGCTGGGTGGTGTGTCTTTTTTGGTGGGGCTGGTGGTATTGCTGGGGGTGGAGAAGCTCCTGCCTTACAACAATGCTATGGCGAGAAAATTGTTTCCTTTCTTTGTGCTGATGGGGGTGTTGGCGCTGCTATGCTGTTTCCCGGCGGCCTTTGCATATTATGGCCGAGAAAAGAGAGAACAGAATACGATAGCGGCTATGGCGTTGGCAGTGTTTGTCCTGTGTGGCAGCGGCTGGATCATGGAGCAGTGTTACGAAGCCATTGCAGCGCATCCTGGAATGACAGTGGTTGTTATGGTGCTGGCCATGTGCGTCTCGTTTCTGCTGTCCGTGCGCTTGTATGAACGATGAACTAGGAGGTCTGGACATGAAAGCTTTACTGTATAAAGACGCCTGTGTGATCTGGGGCCAGCTCAAGATTTTGGTGCTGCTGGTGGCGTTGTTCTGCCTGATGCCGCAGCTTCGGCTCAATGGCTTTTTCCTGATTTATGCCGGGATCATGTTTCCCACGACGCTGATGAGCTTCGACGAGCGGAGTAAGTGGGACACCCTGGCGGGGATGCTGCCCTACGCCGACCGGGAGCGGGTGCTCAGCCGCTATGTTTCCGGCTGGGCGGCGCTGGCCTTTGGGGCTGTTATGTGCCTGCTGGGCTATACCATTCAGGGGCGTGGGCTTGGTTTGGCGGAGGTGACCGGTCTGATCTGGCTGGTGGCCCTGGCGCTGGGGATCCAGGCGGTTTCTTTCCCGATCCTGTTCCGGGTAGGGGTAGAGAAGGGGCGGATCTGTATCTGGCTGATCTATGTAGCGGCGGCGATCCTGATGGCCGTGCTGAGTAACCTTGGCTTTCCGTTCCATTCAGCGCTCGGCGTAAGCGCTCCCTTGGCTCTGCTGGGCGGCGTGGTGCTTTGCCTGCTGTCCGTGCCGGTGGCGGTGCGGATGATGGAGAAGCGGGCGGGGTAATACGATATAATGAAAGTCGGTGCAACCACGAAAAAAGCCTTCCCCGAGGGGGAAGGTGGACGCGAAGCGGACGGATGAGGGCTACCTGCCGAAAGTGAGCCGTAGTGTACTAAGGCAGAGCCTGGAGAGGCACCCTGCCCCTCATGGTGTCTGGCTTCGCCAGATGGATCTCGTGGGTGGTTCCACGTCGTGCGGTGTTGCCTTAGTACACAACCGATTCTTTGCGATAAGTAGCCCTCATCCGACCCGGGCTTGCGCCCGGCCCACCTTCCCCCTCGGGGAAGGCTTTGAAAAGCGCCGCAGGCGATCGAAAGCCTGTGGCGCAATTTCTTACTCTTCTACCGTGATCTGAAATACATTGATCACATCCACATCCGGGCAGCAAAAGGCAAAGGTCCCGTCCTCCCGGCTGGGGAGGTGGCCGCCGTAGCGGAGGATGTCGATGTAGGGAAAGGCCACGTGACAGGCCATGGGACATAGCTTGCCGCGCTGGGTGTCGAAGTCGAAGCTGTCGCCGATCTTGTGGCCCCGGTGGCAGGGGTGCGCACCTTTGCGGTCGATGAGAGTCAGACGAATTTTAGGCTTTTTCATGGGGGGAGTCTCCTTTGTCTTTTTGATAGTGCGGCTCAGGGTGATAGGGTTCTTTCTGATATTTTTGGTATTTTTTACGGAGCGGAGAGGGGGAGTCGGAGAGAGACGGCAGATCGTATTCCAACGGGGAAGTGCAGATGGCATCCTCTAAAATACGCTCCAAGTGTTCATACTCTGCATACTGCCCAATAGACGCCATGACAAAGGCATCCCGCACATATCCTGCGCTGGCAGCCATGAGTTCCTGATCCATGAAATAGCCGTAGTGCTCCACAAAAAACGTCATGAGCATGACAATGGTACGGGTATTTCCTTCGCGGAACGGATGCACCTGCCAAAGTCTGGGGAAGAAATGTGTGATCTGCTGCACAAAGTCCAAATGAGAAAGCTCCGTCCAGGAGACAGCTTTCATTTCTTGAAAAATGATTTGCAGATCGTGCGGGATGTCCTCGTCGTTGCTGTACCAAACGCTGCGGCCTGCCAGCAGACGCTCCCGCTTTTCGATGTTGATGATACGGTACTGACCAGCCCAATCATAGATGTCACCAAACAATTCCTGATGAATGAAACGGAGCCCGTCGGGAGAAAAATCGTGGAATCCCTGCTCATACAACAGCATCATATTGGCGCGAGACAGCTCGGCTTCCACAAGCGCCAGCGTCTCTTCCACTCGAATGTCCAGCTTATTTTTTAGAACAGGGATCTCTTCGTAGAGATAGGGATCAGACATGGCCGGATGCTCCTTGGGCCAGCCGCTGATGAAAGGCCAGTAGAGCTTGTTTCATCTGGGGGCCGGTCAACTCTCCCCTAGCCCAGCAGAAGGAAAGTATTTTGGCATAGTCAGAAACGGGAACGCCCTCGATGGCGTTGATCGCGTCGGCAGTTTTCAAAGCGGCGGTCCTGCGTGCCAGTTGTTCCGTCGTCATAGACAGCCCTCCTTTTTCTTTAGTATACCATGAGACAACAGCAAAGAAAAGAAAAACAGCCTGCCGGGATTGTGATATGCCCCCAGCAGGCTGTGTGCTGTCTTGTGGATCAGAGATCCTGATACTTTTTGTTCCCCTTCAGGGCCTTCATGCGGATCTCATGGTTGAGGATACGCTTGCGCAGGCGGAGGTTTTCGGGGGTGACCTCCAGCAGCTCGTCGTCAGCCAGGAACTCCAGGCACTGCTCCAGGCTCATGTTGCGGGGGGGCACCAGGCGGAGGGACTCGTCGGAGCCGGAGGCACGCATGTTGGTCAGCTGCTTCTTGCGGCAGACGTTCACGGTGATGTCCTCGCTCTTGGGCGTCTCGCCCACGACCATGCCGCCGTAAACGGGAACGCCGGGGCCGATGAACAGGGCACCGCGCTCCTGGGCGGCCCACAGGCCGTAGGTGACGGAGTCACCGGTCTCGAATGCGATGAGGCTCCCGGAGCTGCGGCGGCTCAGATCGCCCTTGAACGGTGCGTAGGAATCGAAAACGGAGGCCATGATGCCCTCGCCGCGGGTGTCGGTCAGGAACTCATTCCGGTAGCCGAACAGACCGCGGGCGGGGACCAGGAACTCGATCTTCATCCGGGTGCCCACGGGGGTCATCTCCAGCAGGTCGCCCTTGCGGGAGCCGATCTTTTCAATGACGGCGCCCACGGAATCGGAGGGGACGTCCACGACCAGGCGTTCCATGGGCTCGCATTTTACACCGTCGATCTCCTGGTACAGCACGCGGGGGGGAGAGACCTGGAACTCATAGCCCTCTCGGCGCATCGTCTCGATCAGGATGGACAGGTGCATCTCACCGCGGCCGGCCACGTTGAAGGCCTCGGTAGAGTCGGTGTCGCTGACCCGCAGGGACACGTCCTTCAGCGTCTCCCGCATGAGACGGTCGCGCAGGTTCCGGGAGGTGACGTATTTGCCCTCCCGCCCGGCGAAGGGGGAGTCGTTCACGGAGAAGGTCATCTCCATGGTGGGGGCGGAAATTTTTACGAAGGGCAGCGGCTCGGACAGACCGGCGGCACAGATGGTGTCGCCGATGGTGATGTCACCGATGCCGGACATGGCAATGATGTTGCCTGCGCTGGCCTCGGTAACGGGCACGCGGGCCAGACCCTCGAACTGGTACAGGCTCACGGCCTTGGCCTTGCGGCTCTGGTCGGGGTCGTGGTAGTTGCAGACGGTGATCTCCTGGTTCTGCTTGATGGTGCCCTGCTCGATGCGGCCAATGGCAATGCGGCCGACGAACTCGTTGTAGTCGATGGAGGAGACAAGCATCTGGAAGGGCTTCTCCGTGTCGGCTTCGGGGGCGGGGATGTAGCTCAGGATGGTCTCAAACAGGGGCTTGAGGTCGGTGCCCAGCATGTCGGGGTCGCGGGAGCAGATGCCCTGGCGGGCGGAGCAGAAGAGCATGGGGGAGTCCAGCTGCTCGTCCGTGGCGTCCAGGTCCAGCAGCAGCTCCAGCACTTCGTCCATGACCTCGTGGATGCGCTGGTCGGGGCGGTCGATCTTGTTGATGACCACGATGACCCGGTGGCCCAGATCCAGGGCGCGGGAGAGGACGAAGCGGGTCTGGGGCATGGGGCCTTCGGCGGCGTCCACCAGCAGGATGACGCCGTTGACCATCTTCAGGATCCGCTCGACCTCACCGCCAAAGTCGGCGTGGCCCGGCGTGTCGACGATATTGATCTTCACGTCGCCATATTGAATGGCGGTGTTCTTGGCCAGAATGGTGATGCCGCGCTCCCGCTCCAGGTCGCCGGAGTCCATGACCCGGTCCTTGACTTCCTGGTTTTCCCGGAAAGCGCCGCCTTGCTTGAGCATCTCGTCCACGAGGGTGGTCTTGCCGTGGTCAACGTGGGCGATGATGGCGATATTTCTCAGTGATTCGTTCTGCACAGGGTCGCACCTCATATCTCTATCAAAATTCCAAAAATACTTACGATTCAACGGCTATCTATTATACTATCGTATCCCACCGATTGCAAGGTGAAATTTTGTCCCCATCTCAAGCGAGATGGGGACAGATCCCTGTGCAAAGGGGCAAAATCGTTTGATTTTCTTGGGTCATTTGGTCACGCTGGCCAGCAGGACGGCAGCGGCCTGGGCGCGGGTGACGTTGGTCTGTCCGGTGGGCAGGCCCTGGGCCTCTTTCCCGGTGAAGCGCTGGAGCAGGGTGCCCAGCTGGTCGGGAGTGAGCAGGGCGTTGGGGGAGAAGGTCGCGGCGCTGGTACCGAGGGTGATGTCCTTCTGGGAAGCCCAGAGGACGGCATTATAGTACCAGCTCCCGGCGGCCACGTCCGTGAAGGGCATGGTGCCGCTCACGGCGGGGGAACCGGCCAGACGGTAGAGGATCGTGACCATCATGGCCCGGTCCAGGGAAGCGTTGGGGGAGAAGCCCGTGCCGGTGCCGTTCATCCAGCCGGCCAGGGTGACGCCGATGATGTCATTGGCGCTGGCATCGCTGGCTTTCACGTCGTCGTAGGAGATCATGTGGATGCGGCCTGCCGTCTGGCCATAGGCGGCCTTCGTGATGGTCCCCTTGCACTGGGCCGTGATGTAGTCCATGAGCACCTCATCCAGAGGCACGCCGGTGTCATAGCCCACGGGGGAGGATTTAAAGGTATAGTAGGTGTCGCCGCCGGCCCCCAAGAAGTCGTTGGTGACGATGGTGTACGTCTCTGCGAGGTCAAAGGCCGCGCCGCCCACACTTTGGATGGTCACGCGGTTGACGGCATTGGGCTTGCCGTAGGTCGAACCGGGGTAGTTCTCTGTGCTGCTGAACTTGGCCCCGGTGTTCACGGTGTACTCGATGCCGGACACCTGGGGGAAGGCCCCGATGGACTCCGGCAGGCTGCACGTGGAGGCCTCCAGAGCTTCCAGCAGCTGGGCGCCGGTGAGCTTCACCAGATACAGGGTGTTGCCGAAGGGCAGGACGGTGTTGATGTCTTTCTTGGTCAGGCCGCCCACGGACAGAGAGGCCCGGATGCCGCCGCCGTTGCTGATGGCGGCGTCGACTTTCTCGCCCAGGGTCCCGGCCTGCCAGAGCATGGCGTCGGTGATGAGGTCGCCCAGATTGGTCTCGCCGGTGCGGACCTGGGCTTTTTCACCGTTGAGCTGCACTTCGCTCTGGGCGAAGACCGCGCCGTAATCGGCGTCGATCTGCTGCTGGATGCGCCGGATGACGGCGGCGGTATCGGCGTTCTCGGCAGTGAGCGTGTCCAGAGGCACGTTGGAGGTGGTGATGGTGCCGTCGGGGGCGATGTCCACCACGCCGACGTTGGCCAGCTTGGTCCCGGTGGAGGTCAGGTAGGCATTGCCGACTTTACCGGTGCCGTTGGTGGCGGCCTTGATCTGGTCCAAGGTGGAGTGGGAGTGGCCGTCGATGAACACGTCGATACCGGTCACAGCGTTCAGCACGTCGATGGAGCGGTTGCCGGTGGATTCGGCGTCAATGCCCAGGTGCCCCAGGCAGATGACGTAGTCACAGCCAGCGGCTTTCAGGGTATCCACTTCGGTTTGGGCCAGCTTCATCATGTCCTGGCCGCCGACGAAGGTCACGCCCTGGATCTTGGCGGGGTGGGCCTTGGTGGCGGTCTCCGGAGTTGCCAGGCCGAAGAGGCCGATGGTTTTGTCACCCAGAAGGTCGTTGTGGAGAATGATACTGCTGCCGAAAGCAGGTTCACCGTTGTACAGGATATTGGCAGCCAGGGGGTCGGCCCAGGACTCGCTTTGCAGCTTTTTCAGGTTGTCATAGCCATAGTCAAACTCATGGTTGCCGGGGACGAAATAATTATAGCGAGCCGAGTTCATGATCTCAATGGCTGTCTCGCCCTTCGAGGCGCTGACGGT
The DNA here is from genome assembly GCA_004556345.1 of Clostridiales bacterium. Lineage (GTDB taxonomy): Bacteria > Bacillota > Clostridia > Oscillospirales > Oscillospiraceae > Evtepia. The sequence continues at coordinate 34,253 of SFHQ01000023.1, forward strand.
GGGATCGCCCTGGATGAAGTCGCCGGCGTCTACGAGCAGAGTATACGCTCCGGCAGCGTCATAGCTTTCTCTCAGGGCGTGGACTTTGGCGTACCCGGCGATGCCGCCGTGTACGTCATTGGTGTGCAGGATGACGATGTGGCCGGTCAGGTCCTTCGTCGTGGAGGTGGTCGTCTCCGCCGCGCAGACGGGGACCGCCAGGGAGAGGAGCAGGGCCAGGGAAAGCGCGAGGGCAAGAAGCTTGTGTCGTGATTTCATGGGAATGTCCTCCATTTCTTGTTTGGTTGTTTGGGTGGCTTATTTTTGGGGGTTGCTGTAGTAATACCCCATCTTATCGTATTGGTATTCCATGGCTTCGCAGATGCGCTCGATGAGATACAGGAAGCGGGCAAATTTATTACGAGGCTCCAGGCTCAGCTGGTGAACGTAGTACGTCGCCAGGGGGAGCTTCCAGACGCCGTTTTCGTCGGGAGACTGGCGCTCCAAGAGCGCGTCGGTGGGGACGAAGTAGAGGGCTTTTAAGAAGGGCTTGCCGTCCTGGTCGATGCCATAGCCCAGGATCGCAGCGTAGTCAAAGTTCACATCGGTGAACTCGTTGGCGTCGGTCTCCGCCCAGGGGGTGGCGCACATGGGCAGGAAGAAGGGGCGGATGCGGACGCTGGCGTCCTTGAGATGCACCAGCTTCCGGTCCAGGGGATCGGTGCTGTCGGCAATGGGGGTGCCGTCCGTCCGCTCCAGCTGGCCGATGATCCAGGGGGTGGGCTGGGTGTCGTCGGTGTGGAAGGTCACGCGATGATGGGATTTGAACGGGGTGTACTCATTGAGCACAGCGGTAGCCGCCTCGACCAGAGCGGCGCGGTGGGAGAGCTCAACAGTTTTTTCTTGCAGGGTCTTCATGGTCAAAACCTCCTTTGGTTGTTCCAGGATTCAGCGGTTGTAGAGCAGGTTGCGCTCCATGGCGGTGTAGGTCTCCAGCATGGCGGCCTGCTCCGGGGTGGTGGTGTAGCTCCCGACCCCGTTCTCATCTGCGAAGAAGCGGTTGCGGGAGAGGAGCATCTGATTGGCCGCATGGTCGGCCAGCCAGGTAAAGTATTGGTTCAGGGGGATGCCCGCCCGCTGCAGCATGTGCAGGCCCAGGAAAGTACAGCTCTCCTTGTGGTCCGAGACGGCCTGCGTCTCATAGTTGGTCCAGATGAGGTAGTTGGTAGAAAGCATGTTTTCCAGGGTGTCGGCGTCCCAGTCCGAGGCCTCCGGCGTGGGAGAATACCCCAGGCGGGTGTAAATGGGCGTCCCGTCGGCCAGATTCAGAGAGGGAAGATGATCCCCCACAAAGACGAGCATGACCGGCCGGTCTACCTGGGAGAAGTACTCCACCAAGGCCGCAAGGCTGGCGTCGGCGTGGTGCAGGCCCAGGACCAGGGAGTCTAAGATAGCCTTGTCCTCCTGGCTGAGCTTGTCGCACTGAACGTCGATGCCGGAGGGGTAGCTGTATTTTTCGGCGGTGTAGAGCTGGTGGTTCTCCATGGACAGGCCGTAGAGGAAGATGGGCTTGCTGGGGTCCCGGCTTTCATACCGGGCGATCATCTCCTGGACCAGGGAGGCGTCGGAGAGATAGGCCCCGTCTTCGGTGCCTTCGGTCATAAAGTCCTCCCGGAAAGCCACGGTGTCAAAGCCGATCCGGGGCAGGACGTTGGCGCGGTTGTACAGCTCGTCCGTGTGGGAGTGGAGGGCCACCGTGCTGTACCCTGCGTTTTTCAGCAGGCGGGCGGTGGTGGGCAGGTCCTGGTAAACGGAGAGGCTCAGGGTGTTCAGCGTGTCGCCCTCCCGCAGCAGGGAGGAGGTCAGGCCGGTGAACATCTCCATCTCCACGTGGCCGGTGCCGCCGCCGTAGGTGTCGGAGATAAACAGCCCGTCAGTACAGGTCTCCGCCAGCCGGTGGAAGTTGGGCAGGGGGTCCTCCGAGAACGTCAGGCCGGGCAGGCGGGTGATGTCGAAAAAGCTCTCGGAGGTCAGGAAGATGATGTCCGGGGCGTTCTCTCCGGCGGGGGTGCCGGGCTGGTTGGCCTCTTCCCGGAACTGGGCCACCAGGTCCGTGATGTCCGGGTCCCCGGTGCCGTGCTCTGTCTCGATGCGGTGGGCCAGGGCGGCATAGAGGCCCAGCATGACGCCCAGGGTGCCGGGATAGGCGGCGGAGAGCAGCAGGGCCAGAGACAGCGCAATGGCAAGAAACCCCACTGTGCCGGAGGGATGCCACTTTTCCAGCACGGCCAGCAGCACCGTCCAGAGGATACAGACGATCACAGACACCACCACGGTCAGCGTGGGTGCCAGCATATCCGAGGCAAACCCGGCGATGTCGCCCAGGTTGCCCACGAACGTAAAGTCACTGAGCTGGAGGGGAGCGCCGTTGATATCCATCTTATACCGGCTGATGATGGCCAGGGTCATGCAGAACCCGGTCCCCGGCAGATAGGCGATGAAGAGCCGCCGGGTCAGGCCGTAGAGCGGGAGCATCAGGCTAAAAAACAAGAGCCAAAATAACCCGGATGCGGGCAGATGAGAGGCCATCCAGGAAAAGGGCGTGAGCAAATTTTGCAGCCACACGGCCTGGGTGGCGTAGAGCGTCAGGAGAGGGGAGAGCAGCAGCGCAACCGCCACAAAGGCGGCCTGCCGCCTGGTGGGGGCATGGGACATAGTATCGCAAATTCCTTTCTGTTGTTCCCCCGTATTATACCGCAAAACAGGGAGGGACGCAAGAAAGGAGAAAAATCCACCAGGTATCAAATTGTTGTTGACAGAAATTATGTCTCCCAGTATCCTGAACAGGAAGATGCTTCCATTTTGTAAAAACAATTTGACGAGGAGGATTTTATGGCGACTCTGCGATATATTTGGGGCCAATACGCCTCCCCGCTGATGCTTCTGCTGCTTTTGGTGGCGGTGGTGGTCGGCGTTGCGGTGGGCGTTGGTTTGGCCCGTGTGCGGGCGCGGCGGGGGAAGGCACCGCTGTCCCGTGGGACGTATCTTGTGGGCGTATTGCTTTGGCTGTGGCTGGTGGGGATGGTTTGCGTGACCCTGCTGGGCAGCCGGGGGATCTGGGGGAGCGGGGAAGTGAATCTCCAGCTCTTTCTGGCCTGGGAGGAGGCCTGGTACGCAGGAGAGCGGACGGCGTGGCTGTATATCGTGCTGAACCTGGCGCTGTTTCTGCCGCTGGGGGTGCTGCTGCCGCTGCTGGAGACGCGGTTCCGGAAGGTGACCTGGGTGCTGGGGACGGCGGCGGTGCTGTCGCTGGCAGTGGAGCTGCTCCAGCTTGTACTGCGGCGGGGCAGCGCGGACATTGACGATTGGTTTCTGAATGTCCTGGGGGCCTTCTTGGGCTGGTGTCTGCTCCGCTTTGTTTTGGGGCTGAAAAAACGGGAGAAGAAAGCCGTGGGCTATTTGCTCCCGCCGGTGGCCTGCGCCCTGGTGTTCTGCGGGATCGCGCTGGCCTATCAGGCCCAGCCCTATGGGATGCTTCCCATGCAGAGCGTGGAGCGGGTAGAAATGTCCGGGGTGGAGGTGCACACAGACTGCCCGCTGCCGGACGTGGGGGAGACGGCTCCGGTGTACTATGCCGCACCCTGGACGGAGGCCAACTGCGATGAATATGCCCGGCCCCTGCTGACGGCGCTGGGAGAGGACTTTGACGCCATGGAGGCCGAGCGCTCGGAGTATCGGGTGGACTACACAGACCCCGTACATCACAGCAGCCTGCAAGTCTTGTTCCTGGGCGGGTTCCGTGCGTTCTATCAAAACCAAAGCGGCGCAACGGAACCGGCCCCGGCGACGGCCAGCCGGGAAGAGGTCCTGCAAAAGCTGCGGTCGCTGGGGATCCCCCTGCCGGATCAAGCAGACTTCTCCACGGAAGCGGGGGCCTACTGCTTCACGGCGGATGGGGTAGAGGATGGCGTGCTGTATCAAGGGCAAGTCACCTGTACCTACCGGGAAGATGGACAGATCCTGTCTCTCAGCGACGAGCTTGTTGCGGTACCGCAAAGCGGAGAGGTTTCCATTTGCCCCCCGGAGAAGGCCGTGGAACAGGTCTGCGACGGGAAGTTTTTGGATACCGACGGCAGACTCAGCGCCGGGAGGAGCGTGGAGGAGGGCGGTGTCGTCCGGTCGGACATAGATACCCTGACGATCCAAAGCATCACGCTGGCTTATTTGCGGGATACGAAGGACTACTATCAGCCCGTCTACGCCGTAAAAACAGACAAGGGCATCCTCTATACGTTGGCAACGCAATAAAAAAACAGAGAGACAGCATACGCCCCCTGCCGGGTCTTTGAGAAGACTGGGCAGGGGGCGTGTTGTTTTCGCGCTTGGCGTTATGCATCAAAATAGTAATAGTCGGTGAAGGTGCCCTTCTGCTGCTTGCCGCTGGCCTCGGTGGCGGTGTAGGTGAAGGTGAAGGCGATGAGGGGGTATTTCTTGCCGTTTGCGGCGGTGTAATACTCCGTGGCGGCTTTGGCGGCGGCCTCTTCGTCGTAGGTGATCTCCACATAGCCAAAGCCCCCGGCCTTGTGGCCGATGGAGGCCAGATAGGCGGCGACGGCTTCCGGTGTGGTCACTTGCAGGGTCTGGCAGGACAGGCCATTGACGGTGACTTTGTCCAGCTTGAAGGACGTGAAGGTGGCCGGGCTGCCGGAGACGGGGTAGAAGAGGAAGGAGGCGTAGTCCTCCTGGAAGGCCACGGCGTCGTAGTCCCAGATGACCACGGTGCTGCCGGAGATGGCACCGTTGTCCAGCAGGTCCTTCAGCAGGGTCTTGTCGCTGCCTTTCTTTTTGGCGTAGAGGGTGCTGGCCGAGAGGGCGGCGGCGTCTGCGCGTAGGAACGTCTTGGTTTTGGCGTTGTAGGCCCCGTTGGAGATCCCCAGCCGGTCCGTCAGGGTCCAGGGAGAATCCCAGGTGAAGTCCGTCCCATCTTTGTACCCCAGGGCGCGGAGCAGGAAGGTCAGGAACTGGGCGGCGGAGACGGTGTTGTTGGGGCCGAAGTGCTTGGTGTCCACGCCGTTGGTGTAGCCCTTGCTGTACGCATACCCTACATAGGGCTTGACCCAGGCGGGGACATCCGTGAAGGGGGTGGCGATGGCCTTTTGGGTGGCGGCTTCCTCGGCCCCCAGCAGGCGGACCAGGATGGTCACGGCCTCGGCGCGGGTGGGGGCGCGGTCCAGGTCAAACTGGGGGGAGCCGTCGGCGGTGGTGCCGGTGCCCTTAAAGAGGCCCAGGTTATACAGCAGCATGGCGTCCTCCTGGGCGTCCTCCGGCGTCACTGCAAAGGCAGGCACTGCCAGGGACAGGGCCAAGGTCAAGGCCAGGATCAGGGAAAGTAGTTTCTTTGGCATGGGTCATTCCTTTCTGTCGTGAGGCCCGCGAAGGGGGCAGAAACAGGAGTTCATTATTTATTTTAGCATAACACCCCCAAAAGCGCAAGCGGGGGGCGTTTCCCTGTCATTTTCGCGTTTTTTTAAAACACCTCTTGACAAATCCCAAAAGTGTGATATTGTATTAAGCAAGTAGAACAATGATACAGAAATGCAATGGCGAGACAGCCACGAACCAAAGGCAGAAAGGAGGCAGGGCTATGCCGTGGGAATTTCGGGAAGACGCGCCCATTTACACCCAGCTCATCGCCCAGATCCAGCAGCGCATCGTGGGCGGGCTGCTGGGGCCGGGGGCGCGGCTGCCCTCGGTGCGGGACCTGGCCGCCGAGGCCGGGGTGAACCCCAACACGATGCAAAGGGCCTTGACGGAGCTGGAACGAGAGGGCATCGTCCACAGCCAGCGCACCGCCGGCCGCTTTGTCACGGAGGATGCCGAGCGCATCCGCCGGCTCCGAGAAGAGCTGGCCCGGCAACAGGTCAAAGATTTTTTGGAGGGGATGTGCCAGCTGGGCTTCCGGCGGGCGGAGATCCTTGCCCTCATCACACAGGAAGCAGACGAGAACGCGGAAGGAGAGGAGAAGACCCCATGAGTATTTTAGAGACGAAAGGGCTGGTCAAGCGCTTCGGCCCCACCGTGGCGCTGGACGGCATGACCCTGGCCGTGGAGCCGGGGCGCATCGTGGGCCTGCTTGGCCCCAACGGCAGCGGCAAGACGACCCTCATCAAACTAGCCAACGGCCTGCTGGTGCCCGACGCGGGGGAGATCTGGGTGGACGGCCATCAGCCGGGGAGGGAGAGCCATGCCGTGGTCTCCTATCTGCCCGAACGCAACAGCCTGCCCCTGTGGATGACGGTGGACCAGCTCCAGGATTTCTATGCGGATTTCTTCGCTGACTTCCAGCGCAAGCGCAGCGAGGAGATGCTGGATAAACTGGAGATCCAGCCCAAGCAGAAGCTCCGGCAGATGTCCAAGGGCACCCGCGAAAAGGTCCAGCTCATCCTGACCATGAGCCGCCAGGCGAAGCTCTATCTGCTGGATGAGCCCATCGGCGGCGTGGACCCGGCGGCACGGGATTACATCTTAGATACCATCATCCGCAACTATGACCCGGAGGCGGCGGTGATCCTGTCCACCCACCTGATCGCAGATGTGGAACGCATTTTGGACGAGGTCATTTTTGTAAACCAGGGCCAGGTCTTGTTCCAGTCTACGGTAGACGCCATTCGGGAAGAGAAGGGGAAGAGCGTGGATGCGCTGTTCCGGGAGGTATACAAATGCTGAGAAAATTATTGAAACAAGAGTTTCGGGCTACGGCACGGGTGATGCTGCCGCTGTATCTTGTGACGTTTGTGCTGGCCTTGGCGGTCCGGCTGGTGCTGCTTTTGAGCCAGAACCAGGTCCTGCTGGACAGCGTCGGCGGGCGAACGCTGCGGGCCATCCTCCTGGGTGTTTCCGTGACGGCGTTTGTTGTCGCTACCATCGCCACGTTCCTGGCGGCGCTGATCCAGGCGGTGCTTCGCTTCCGCAGCAACCTGCTGGGGGACGAGGGGTATGTGATGTTCACCCTGCCTGTCTCCACCCATCAGCTGGTGTGGGCCAAGCTCATCACCTCGGTCGTCTGGTTTTTGGGGGCGGCAGTCATCGATGTGCTGGCGCTGCTGGCCCTGGTGGTGAATCTGGGGATGTTCCAGGAGTTTGGGCGGTTTGTGATCGAAGTGAAGGAACAGCTCACAGCCTATCTGGTCGGCAACGGCATTGCCTTCCTGGTGGAGCTGGCCCTGCTGTTCGTGGTGGGCTGCCTGGTCCTGTGCCTGAATTTTTACGCCCCCCTGGCCATCGGGCACAGCTTTGCGCGGCATAAACTGCTCTGGTCCGTGGTGTTCTTCTTCGCCATCCAGATCGTCATCCAGATCATCGGCGGCGTTTTTGGCCTCATCGCCTTGCCCCACCTGTGGAGCGTGAACTTTAACTTTATGACAGCCGCCGCAGCCGCCCACGCGATGATGTGGAGCAGCATCCTTGTGACGGCGATCTACGGAGCCATTCTGTATGGGGTCACGCTGTACATGCTGAGAAAACGACTGAACTTAGAGTAATGAAGTAATGAAACGAAACCGGCGGTTGTTCTTGGAAGAGAGCAACCGCCGGTCGTGCCATTCAAACAAAAATCAGGAAATGAGAAAAATCTTGTAAGAAAATGGCGGGTCAAAGCATCTTACTAAGTAGAAGGGGTAAAAACGGAGCTGCTTTTGGAGGTGAACGCTCAGATGGCCAATGTTTCCTCGGAACAAGAGAACATCCAAACGTTTTACCGGGAGCAGAATGAGCTGCTGTTTCGCTACGCCATGCTGCTCACCGGAGACCGGCACCAGGCAGAGGAGGCCTTGCAGACCGCTTGGTGCCAGTGCCTGACCTATCGGGAGACGTTCTTTCGTGTGCCGGAAGAAAAACGTCCGGCCTGGATGCGGACGGTGGTGCGTCATGCTGTCTACGCGCAGTATCAGAAAACACGCCACCTCGTCCCCTTAGACCCGGCATGGGATGGACCGGCACCGGAACAGGGAAGCGTGGAAGAGATTTACGAGATCATTCGCTCCATGCCGGTGAAGTACCGCGTTGCTTTGGAATTGAAGTTTGTTTTGGAGTGGAGGGAAGAGAAGATCGCCGAGAAGCTGGGAATATCTCTTGGAGCGACCTATACCAGAATATCCCGTGGGCGGCGGCTTCTCCAGGAGCGACTGATTCGGGAGGGCTATGCAGATGGATACCGATGCAAAAAATAAGCGGCAGAACGAGAAAACGGAGGACGAACTGATTCGTCACCTTTTATTGCAGGCAGAAGCGGAGGAGTACCGGCAGGTCTTAGCGAAAGCGCCACCTGCGCCGCGGCATAGCCGGGCCTACCGCCGCTGGGAGAAACGGTTTCTGCGCGACCCATTTTCTGTTCTGGAGGAACCGGGCGGATCACGCCGCCTATCGTTCCCGAAGCCTTTCCGGACGGCGGCAAGTCTCCTGCTGGTCCTTGTCTGTGCTTTCGTGCTGATGCTGGGGATGAATCCAGAGGCACGGGCCGTTGTGGCGGAAAAACTGGGGTTTGTCTCCCAGATGGAAACGCCGGGGATCAACGTCACAGTCCAGCTCAGCGGGAGAGGCGGCTCGGTCTATACCAGTGAACGGTTTCGTTGTGATAAGACCAATGGGGACACCCTCTATTATGCCTTTGAAAATCATGGAGACGAGGCGTGTACACTTCGGTTGTATCAGGTCGGCATTTTCCAGACCAAAAGTGTCGGTGAGGTCGTGACGATCCAGCCGGGGGAGAACAGCTTTGGGATATACAAAGGATTAACAGGCAACGCCTATTTTCTCCGCGTCAGCTCTGCCATGGGCGGAAAAATCAACGGCACCTTGCAGACGGCACAGGGAGCGCTGGAAGAAGGGCAGAACTAGAGCGATGAGAAGGGGGCTGACTCTTTGTGAGACAGCCCCCTCGCAATAGAATAGTTTATTTTTTCCCCTGCCTAGTTGACAGGGGACGCTTTATGCCGTCTTGTCCATGTTGTTTACTTCATCGCGCGGTAGAGGAACGTCACGATCTGCGCTCTTGTGCAGGTGTTATTGGAGCCGAACAGACCGTTGCCGATGCCGCCGGTGATGCCATTCTTCTCTGCCCAGGTCACTGCTGCTGCGTAGTAAGCGTCGGGTGGCACATCGGTGAAGGGTGCGTTGCCGCTGACAGCGGGGTTGCCCTTGGCACGCCACAGGAAGGTGACAATCTGCGCACGGGTGCAGGAGTCGTTGGGGCTGAACGTGAGGTAGCTGGTGCCCTCGGTAATGCCCTGCTCTATGGCCCACAGGACAGCATTCCAGTAGTAGCTGCCAACGGGAACGTCGGGAAAGGGCATGAGCTTGGTCTTGGGGACCGGAGAACCGGCTGCACGCCAGAGGAAGGTGACCGCCTGCGCACGGGTGCAGGTGCCGTTCGGATCGAAGGTAGTGGCGTTCGTGCCGCTGGTGATGCCTTTGCCGACCGCCCAGACAACGGCGTCCTCGTAGTAAGCGCCCGCGGGAACGTCGAGGAAGGGGTGCTTGCTGATAGGAGCATCCTTCTCGAAGACCGCCTGGACCTCGACATCCTCAGCAGGCATGGTGAACTTGTTGTCGGTGATGGTCACGCCGCCCAGAATCACCCGCCACGCCTTGAAGTGGTAGCCGGCGTTCGGCGTGGCGGTCAGGGTGATCGCCGTGTCGGCAGCTGCCTTGGCAGGAGACGCAAATGCTTTGCCGTTGCCGTCGTTGAGGACGGAAACGTCATACTGGATCGGTACCATGATCTCGTCCGCCTCGAAGACCGCCTTGACCTTTACCTCGCCCGCAGGCATGGGGAAGGTCGTGGTGCTGTTTGTCGCGTTGGCAAAGGTCACTGCCTCGCTGCCGGACTCCACTTCCCAACGGGCAAAGTGCATGTTGGCAGCGGGCGCATCAGCGGTCAGCGTGACAACGCTACCTTCCGCAGCCTTGGCAAGGTTGGCAATACCACCTGTGACAGAAATGGCATACTTTGTTACCGGGGTCGTGCCTCCCTTCACGTTCAGTTTGCACGACATGAGATACTTCGCAGCCGTGTTTCCTGACTTGGTCTGATAGTCGTAGGTGACCTCTGTTGCGTCCGCGTCCACCGTCAGGATACCGGCCGCATCTACGGTGCCGCCGATCCAGTTTTTTGTTCTGCTGGGATCAAAGGAACCCGGCAGTGTTTTCATGTCAAAGGTCTCTCCGGCGTTCAGAACACCCTTATGATAAAATTGGTTTTCCAAATAAAGGATTTTCTCGCCTATCTTTTTGTTCGCATCAAGATCCAGCGAGGTCAACCCGTTTTTTCGGCAGGACAAGATTTCCAATTCGGGGTTCTTCCTCAAATCCAACAAAGTCAGACTGTTGTAATCGCAGGACAGATCTTCCAATTTGGGGTTATTGCTCACATCCAATACAGCGAGAAGGTTTGACGAGCATTCCAACTTTATCAGATTTGTATTCTTGCTCACATCCAGTGTGGTCAATTGGTTAGACGAGCAGGACAGCTTTTTTAGTGCCGTGCAACCACTCACATTCAGCTGCTTCAATTCATTGATCGAGCAATCCAGGGACTCCAGCGCCGTGTTCTGGCTCAAATCCAGTTCGGTCAACTTCGTGCGACGGTTTGCAAAACCGCTGCAATTCAACACTTTCAAT
>SFHQ01000056.1 GCA_004556345.1 Clostridiales bacterium
ATCACCTCTCTATGTGTTCGATGTTCAAAAGTTCGCTTTCAAAGCAGACTCAACCTTGACGATGGAGAGAAAGAGTGCGACCATTTGAAGCCTAATGAGGACGAGCATGGCGATACTCAAGGCATGCTCTCCCCGGCTCCGAAGCAGAGCGAGAGACAGAAAGGACGGGATCAACAAGATCCCTCCCACCTTTAGCCAAAGATGCCCACAGTAGTCCTGGGCAAAATACCAAGTCTCTTCGCTTTGCAGAGAGCGCTCGGTCCGGTAGCCGCACAGGGCATTGCTTCTCTGCGTCGGGTGATTTGCCATGAGATAGCCGCCGAGCAGCAGAACGACGGGGATCGCGAAAAATCCAAAGATCCAAAAGAGCATCCAAACACCTCCTGTGTTTTCCTGGCCTTATTATAGCACAGCCATTCCTCCTGCGGGGAAACTTTTTCGTCTGCCTGCGCATACTACCGCCAAAGACCAAACTGGGTGCAACAGGAGGAAAGTTTCTATGGCAGAGATGTTTTGTTTTCAGTGTCAGCAGACGGCCGGGGGCAGCGGGTGCGTCCGCACCGGGGTGTGCGGGAAGCAGCCAGAGACGGCGCAGTTGCAGGATGCGCTCCTTGACAAGCTGGTACGTCTGGCCCAGGCGTGCGAGCGGAAGGGCTGGCGGCCGGATGAGGTGACGGAGTTGCTCACAGACGGTCTCTTTATCACGCTGACCAACGTGAATTTTGACGATGGGGCCATTCGTGCGTTCACCCAGCGCATCGACGAGATGCTGGCCTGGGTGGACGCACCGAAGCCGGAGAAAGACCCCGGCTGGCTTTGGCGGGGGGAGACGGATCTGGTCTCCCTGCGCTCCACGCTGCTCTTTGGCCTCAAAGGCATGGCAGCTTACGCTCACCACGCCAGAGAGCTGGGCTATACCGACAGCGCAGTGGACACCTGGTTTTACAAGGGCCTTACGTCGCTGGCCCAGCCCCACAGCGTCGAGGAATGGCTGGAACTCATCCTGGAGTTTGGCCGGGTCAATTTCCAATGTATGGCCCTGTTGGATCAGGCCCACACGGAGACGTTCGGACATCCCGTCCCCACGCGGGTGAACACGGACATTCAGAAGGGGCCGTTCATCGTCGTTACCGGCCACGATCTGAAGGACCTCCGGCAGCTCTTGAAGCAGACCGCCGGGAAGGGCGTCAACGTCTACACCCACGGGGAAATGCTGCCCGCCCACGGCTACCCGGAGCTGAAAAAATACACCCATCTGGTGGGCCACTTCGGCACGGCTTGGCAGAACCAGCAAACGGAATTTGCAGACCTGCCCGCTCCGGTCCTGTTTACGACCAACTGCCTCATGCCGCCCCGCCCCAGCTACGCCGACCGTATCTATACGACCTCCGTCGTGGGCTACGAGGGCATTCCCCATATCCCGGCGGACGAAAACGGGCATAAGGATTTTACACCCCTCATCCAACAGGCCCTTTCCCTGGGTGGTTATGAGACCGACCAGAGCCGGGGCGGGCTGAATGGCGGTCACATGCTGACCACCGGCTTTGCCCGAAATGCCGTCCTGAGTCAGGCTCCAGCCATTCTGAACGCCATCAAAAGCGGAGCGATCAAGCACATCTTCCTGGTGGGCGGCTGCGACGGGGCGCATCCGGGCAGAAATTATTACACGGAGTTTGTCAAGCGCACACCCATGGATTCCCTGGTCCTGACCCTGGCCTGCGGCAAGTTTCGTTTCAACGACTTGGACCTGGGGGAGATCCACGGCATCCCACGCATCTTAGACATCGGCCAGTGCAACGACGCATACAGCGCCGTTCAGATCGCCTTGGCGCTGGCAGAGGCGTTTGACTGCTCCATCAACGACCTGCCCCTGACCTTGGTGCTGTCCTGGTATGAGCAGAAGGCCGTCTGTATCCTGCTGTCCCTGCTGGCGCTGGGCGTCAAGAATATCTACCTCGGTCCGACGCTCCCGGCGTTTCTGTCCGAGCCTGTGGTGAAGATGCTGGTGGATGCCTTTGGCTTACAGCCCACCACCCATCCTCAACAGGATCTGGACGCCATCTTACAGCGAGGATAAGCGGTTCTCTTCTTAAAAAGTCAGAAAATTCTTGACAGTCTGTTAGTAAATCGCTATACTAAGCAGGCGAATCGGAGCGGACCGAAACGGCCGGGCACCCAAGCCCTGGGTGCCCGGTTTTTGCGTCTCCCGATGAGAAAGGAAAAAGAAAGACAACAGATCGGAATCAGAAAGGAATCGAACACGATGAAGAAACTCAAATCTCTGCCTCTGGCCGCCAAGATCTTCCTGGGTCTGGCCCTTGGCATCGTCGCCGGGGTGTGCTTCCTCCCGGCCCCGCAACTGGCGGTGGACTACATCAAGCCCTTCGGCACCATCTTCCTGAACCTCATCCAGTTCATCGTGGTGCCCATCGTCTTCTTCTCCATCATCTGCGGCGTGATCTCGATGAAGGACATCAAGAAGGTCGGCAGCGTGGGTGTAAAAACCCTCATCTATTATGCCTGCACCACGGCCATTGCCATCGCCATCGGCCTGGCGATCGCCAACGCCTTCCGGGGCCTGTTCCCGGTGCTGACCGTCTCGGACCTGACCTACGAGGCCAAGGAAGCCCCCACCATCATGGAGACGATCGTGAATATCTTCCCCAGTAATATCATCAAGCCCTTTGCCGATGCCTCTATGCTGCAAGTCATTGTGGCCTCTCTGTTCTTTGGCTTCGCCATTATTCTGGTGGGCGAGAAAGCCCAGCCCTTCGCTAGCTTCGTGGAGAGCGTCAACGAGGTCTGCATGAAGATCATGGAAATGATCATCGCCCTCAGCCCCATCGGTGTTTTCTGCCTCATCACCCCCGTGGTGGCGGAAAACGGCCCGCAGATCTTGGGCACCCTGACCATCGTCCTGCTGGCGGCCTATATCGGCTATATTTTGCAGGCGGTCCTGGTCTACTCCACCACCGTAAAAGCCATGGGCGGCGTGGGCATCCGGGACTTCTTCAAGGGAATGGGCCCGGCCATGATGATGGCCTTTTCCAGCGCCTCCTCCGTGGGGACCCTGCCCCTGAACCTGGAATGTTCCGAAAAGCTGGGCGCTCGCAAAGACATCGCAGCCTTCACCCTGCCCCTGGGCGCGACCATCAACATGGGCGGCACAGCCATTTATCAGGGCGTCTGCTCCCTCTTCATCGCCTCCTGCTTCGGCGTGACCCTGACCATGCCCCAGATGCTCACCATCATCTTCACTGCGACCCTGGCCTCTGTCGGTACTGCGGGCGTGCCCAGTGCGGGCATGATCATGCTGGCCATGGTCCTGCAAAGCGTGGGCCTGCCGGTGGAGGGCATCGCCCTGGTGGCCGGCGTAGACCGGATCTTTGACATGGGCCGCACCACCATCAACATCACCGGCGACGCCGCCTGCGCCATCATCGTCTCCCGCATGGAGGACCGGCGGGAAGCCCGGAAGGCCGCCAAGGAGAACGGCGCGGCCTGATCTAAGAAAAATTTTCATAACACAGCGAAAAAGGCGGCCCCGTCGGGGTCGCCTAAAATTTATGTTTTATTTGGGGCGCAGCGCCTCGAAATGATACCGTGGTTTCCCAGCGCTCTTTTTGCCGTACTCGATGGCCTCGGTGGGGCAATAGCAGATGCAGGCCATGCAGTGGGTGCAGCGGCCGCCCCAAAGGGGCTTGCCGTCTGGCAGGGTGATGTTGTTCAGGGGACATCGTTTGACGCACTGGCCGCAGCCATTGCAGGCATCGCTCACCGTAAAGGGCGTATCCTTTACAATGACGGAGTAGAAGAAGGGGTTCACCGGGCCGCTCAGAAAACGGTTGAGCAGATGCTTTGGGGTGGGGCCAAACGCCTGGGACTTGGCGATGGCGGCAATGGCCCGGTCGATCTCCGGCTCGGCCTGGGCGACGATCTGCCGCGCTTCCTCCGCCTGGGGCGCCTGGAAGAGGGCGATGTAATTCTCCGGCATGACGATCTGCGCCGTGCCCTGGTAGGTAAGGCCCATTTTCTGCGCGAGTGCCTGGTTATGCCGACCCGCGCCGCCGATCTGCCCGCCGCAGGTCATGACGAACCAAACCTGCGCCGCACCGGGAAAGACTGTGTTTTCCAGATGCTCCTGCACGATGTGGGGGATGCGCCAGGCGTAGGTGGGAACGACGATGATCAGGCGTGCATCGCTGTTCACCGGGGACGTATCCCCGGCTTTGATGCGGTCATTGAGACTACAAAGCGTATCCCCCAGTGCTTGCGCAATGCGTTCTGCCACATAGCGGCTGTTGCCGGTGCCTGTGAAGTAGAGTACCATAGCGTCCTCCTACGAAGTTTAAATTAGGATGCCGTCGCAGTGGTCGATCTCGTGCTGGATGATCTCCGCCGTCCAGCCGGTGAAGGTCTTGAGGCGGGTCTGGAATGTTTCATTTTGCCACTGGACCTTGATGCTCTTCCACCGCTTGGTGGGACGCCGCCCGGTGAGGGAAAGGCAGCCCTCCTCCGTCTGATATGGCCCGGACTGCTTCACGATGACGGGGTTGAACATAACTTGATACGCCCCCTCGTTGTCGAAAATAATGATGCGCTTGTTTACCCCGATCATATTCGCCGCCATGCCCACGCAGCCGTCCTTGTGGGCGGTGAGGGTGTCGATGAGGTCCTGGGCGATGGGGAGGTCATCGGGGGTGGCTGGTTCGGCTTTTTGGGCGAGAAAACGTTCGTCTTTGCAAATTTCCTGGATCATGCTGTGTCTCCTTGTATGCTTCTTATGCTTCCAACCCCGGCAGCGTCGTCTGTTCCGCCCAGGACTCCGGGGGCTGCAAGGGGTGCTCCGGGTCCCTGGGGATCTGGATGAATTTCTCATAGGCCCACTTTGGGAACTGCGCCGCATAGAGGGCCTGGTGGGCGGCCATGGCCCCGGCCTCCGTCCCCTTCCCGTTGGGAGAGCGCAGGCAGACGGCGTAATGGACGCCGAAGAGGACACAGTCATAGTCCAAAAACGTGAACCCACTGCGGCGGTAAAAGTCCAGTCTCCGGCGGCGCAGGGCGTCCGTCTCCCCGCCCTCTGGGGCCTCAGACTCGACGATGATCCCGTCCATCTCGGCAAACTGCTCCGCCAGCCGGTCTAAGAGTGTCCCGCCCAGGCCCCCGTTCCGCAGGTGGGCCGGGACGCCCAAATAGTCGATGAGGACATAGGGGTGCGCTGGGCTTTCCCAGAGGATGGCATAGCCCACCAGCCGCTCCCCTTCCCAGGCCCCGACGGGGTGGTAGACGCCCGCCTCATACAGGGTCTGCATGGCCGAAAAGGGCTTGAGCTCCTGGGGCGGAAAGGCCTCCCGCAGCTCTGTCTCGTGGAGCTGTTTCAGCTCCGGTAAACGCATCTCACGCAGGGTCATGCCGGAACTCCTTGGTCAGCAGCAGGGCGTCCTCCTGGGGTGCCTCATAATAGTTCTTCCGGCGGCCCGCCTCCTGAAAGCCGTGCTTTTCATACAGCGCCACGGCGGCGATGTTGGAGGGCCGGACCTCCAGCGTCAGAAACGCCAGATGCTCCTGTCCGAAGCGGCAAAAGACATCCAGCAGCCGGTCCGCGATGCCCTGCTTGCGGCAGCTGGGCCGGACGGCCACATTGTCAATATACCCCTCATCCAATACCACGTGCAGCCCCGCGTACCCCAGCACCTCCCCCGCCGGGTCCTCCGCGACAATAAAAGACGCCGTGGGGTTATATAATTCCTCTTCCAGCATGGCCTCGTTCCAGGGCGTGGAGAAGCAAAGCCGCTCCAGCTCCGCCACCCCCGCCAGATGGGAGCGGTCCATGGGGACCAGTTTGTATTCCATTTCCGTTCCATTCCTCTCTGTTGGACTGATTTGACTTACTTGTATTGTAGCAAGTTTCAGAGGGAATTGCAACGGGGCGGCACAAGCCTCACTGTCTCCCGTCCTGCACGATTTTCCCGTCAGAGATCACAATGGTCCGCTGGCAATAAGCCGCCACTTGTTCGTCGTGGGTCACAATGATGAGCGTGACCCCTTCCCGATTTCTCTCCAACAAGAGCTGCATGATCTCTTTTCCTGTCTGACTGTCCAAGGCCCCGGTAGGCTCATCCGCTAGGAGCAGAGCGGGGGATTTGACCAGCGCCCGCGCCAAGGCAACGCGCTGCTTCTGACCGCCGGAGAGTTGATTGACCCGCTTTTTCTCCTGCGCTGACATACCCAGTTTTTCCAGCACCGTCTTCGCTTTGGAAACCATTTCTCGTCTCGGTGTCTGGTCGAAGTACATCGGCAGCATGACGTTAAACAAAACACTTTTATGGGGCAGCAAGGCGAAATCCTGCATGACAAACCCGATCTTTTCATTGCGGAGATGCGCCAATTTTTCGTCAGACAATGCAGCAACATTCACGCCATCCAACTGATAGCTTCCCGCATCAAATGTATCCAGGCAGCCGATGATATTCATCAGCGTTGTCTTTCCCGCACCCGATCTTCCCATGATCGCCACAGACTCCCCCGCTCGGATGGACAGCGAAACGTCATCCAGCGCCAAA
>SFHQ01000057.1 GCA_004556345.1 Clostridiales bacterium
ATCCTCTTACCTGATCTCTGATCGGGCGAAGATTTCCCGTCTTACGCAAGGCCCCCAGGGTTTCCTGGGGGTCTTGTTTTGCGTTCTTTTCACGAAAAATGTGTGAATCAGCGTGAAAAAATCACAAAAAATGTGTTTTTCTTGCCTTGAAACCGCACAAAAAATGTGCAATACTAAGTTCATCTTGATACAGGCGGTGAACGAGATGAAACGAAATGCCATGCAGGACCTGCTCCGCTGGAAAGCCGATGAGGAGCGTAAGCCCTTGGTGCTCAAGGGGGCGCGGCAGGTGGGAAAGACCTGGCTGATGAAGGAATTTGGGCGGGTTGCCTATGCGGGGTATGTTTATTTTAACTTCGACGAAGAGGATGCGTTGAAGTCTATTTTTGAACATAACAAGAACCCGCAGAGGATCATTGAGCTGCTGTCGTTGGTGGCTGGGGAGAAGATCGAGCCGGAGACGACGCTGATCATCTTTGACGAGGTGCAGGAGTGCCCGGAGGCGCTGAATGCGCTGAAGTATTTTAAGGAGAAGGCCAACGAGTACCATGTGATCGCAGCGGGGAGTTTGCTGGGGACGCTGCTGGCCCAGCCAAAGTCCTATCCGGTGGGGATGGTGAACCTGCTGGAAATTCAGCCATTGACCTTTGATGAATTTTTGGAGGCCACGGACGAGAGCTTGTTCCGGTATTATGAGCGCATCGAGAAGGGGCAGGTCATCGAGGAAATTTTTCATAAGCGGCTGCTGGACGCCTACCACAACTATCTGATCATCGGCGGGATGCCGGAGTGCGTGGCGTCCTGGGAGAAATACCGGGACCCGGCCCGGATCGACCAGATCCAGAGAGAGCTGATCGAGATCTACGAGAACGATTTCTCCAAACACAACGGGAAGGTGAACAGCGGGCGGATCTTGATGGTCTTCCGTAGCATCGTGTCCCAGCTGGCCAAACCCAACGAAAAGTTTATGTACGGGGCCGTGCGGAGCGGCGGCCGGGCCAGAGATTTTGAGGAAGCCATCGAGTGGCTGGTGTCGGCGGGAATGGTAAACCGTGTTTATAATGTGTCAAAGATGGAGCACCCCCTGACGGCCTTTGACAAACTGGAGCATTTCAAGCTCTTCCTGTTCGACACGGGCCTGCTCAAGCACATGGCAGGCATCGACAACGGCGCGATCTTGCTGCGGAACAACTTCCAGTTCAAAGGCCCGCTGACGGAAAACTACGTCTTGCAGCAGCTCCGGGGGCAGTTCCCGGTGGCCCCGCGGTACTACGCCAGCCAGGGCAGTGAGATCGACTTCGTGCTGCAAAACGGGACGGAGATCATCCCCGTGGAGGCCAAGGGCGGAGAGGATAAGTCCGCGCCGTCCTTCAAGCGCTACATCGCAGCCAAACACCCCGCCCACGCCCTGCGCTTCTCCGAGCGCGGCTACCGGAAGGACGGGGAGATCACGAACCTGCCGCTGTATTTGGCCCGGAAAACCAAAGAACTTCTATAAAAACCCCTAACATCACCTTTTTCTTATCTTTTCATCAAA
Organism: Clostridiales bacterium; assembly: GCA_004556345.1. Lineage (GTDB taxonomy): Bacteria > Bacillota > Clostridia > Oscillospirales > Oscillospiraceae > Evtepia. Next base: position 1,538 of record SFHQ01000057.1, read on the forward strand.
AAAGGCGTTTTTCCTCTTGACTGCAATGCTTTAAAGTGCTACGATGATACCACCGAATTTGAGAGGGGGAAACCACCCTCTCCTATATCTTGAAAGAGGGTTATCCAACATGAAAAAGAAACTGCTTGCAGCCCTGCTGGCTGGTGTCATGGCCGTGGGCCTGACCGCCTGCGGCGGCAACACTTCCACTGACGCACCCGCCGCTGACGGCGAGGCAAACGGCGAGAGCGCCGCCGGCTCCTACACCGTGGGCGTCTGCCAGCTGGTGCAGCACGCCGCGCTGGACGCCGCCACCCAGGGCTTCCAGGACAAGCTGACGGAACTGATCGAGGCCGACGGCGGCACCGTTACCTTTGACGTGAAGAACGCCTCCGGCGAGTCTGCCAACTGCGCTTCCATCATCAATGGCTTCGTGTCCTCCGGCGTGGACCTGATCCTGGCCAACGCCACGGCTTCCCTCCAGGCAGCCCAGGCCGGCACGACGGACATCCCGATCCTGGGCACTGCCGTCACCGACTATGGCACGGCACTGGGCATCGACGACTGGACCGGCACCACCGGCACCAACATCTCCGGCACCGCCGACCTGGCCCCCCTGGACCAGCAGGCCGCCATGCTCAATGAGCTCTTCCCCGACGCCAAGACCGTGGGTCTGCTCTACTGCTCCGCCGAGCCGAACTCCAAGTACCAGATCGACACGATCAAGCCCATGCTGGAAGAGAAGGGCTACACCTGTGAGGAGTTTGCCTTTGCCGACTCCAACGATGTCGCTTCCGTCACCACCTCTGCCTGCGCTGCCAGCGACGTGATCTACATCCCCACCGACAACACCGCCGCCTCCTGCACCGAGGCCATCCGCAACGTGGTCGTGCCCGCCAAGACCCCCGTGGTCGCCGGTGAGCAGGGCATCTGCTCCGGCTGCGGCGTGGCTACCCTGTCCATCGACTATCACCAGCTGGGTGAGGTCACCGGTGAGATGGCTTACAACATCCTGGTCAAGGGCGAAGACCCCGCCACCATGGAGATCAAGTATGCCCCCGACACCACCAAGATGTACAACGCGGACATCTGCCAGGAGCTGGGCATCACCCCGCCCGACGGGTACACCGCCATTGAGGCCTGATCTGGATTTGATTTAGCCTGATGTAACTCAGGCGGCCCCTCGTAAAAAACCACGGGCGGGAAAGGAAACCCCTTTCCCGCCCTTTGCGTCTGTTTGAGATTTAGAAGAAAGAAAACAGGAGGAATCCACCGTGAACTTTTTCCCCTCTCTGCTCAACGCCCTTCCGGGGGCGCTGGCCCAGGGCCTGATCTGGGGCCTCATGGCCATTGGCGTGTACATCACGTTCAAAGTGCTGGACCTGGCCGACCTGACCGTCGACGGCACCATGTGTACCGGCGGCGCGGTCTGCATCATCCTCATGACCCACGGGGTCAACGTCTGGGTGGCCATGCTCTGCGCGTTCATCGCGGGCATGATCGCCGGAGCCGTCACCGGCCTGTTCCACACGGTCATGGGCATCCCCGCGATCCTGGCCGGTATTCTGACCCAGCTGGCGCTCTTCTCCATGAACCTGCGCATCATGGGCGGCAAGGCCAACCAGGCCATCAACCCCGATAAATACGACCTGCTCGTCTCCCTGCGGAACGTGAAGAAGCTCAGCTTTGAAAACCCCATTCTCGTGACGCTGATCTTCACCGCTGTGGTCATCGCCCTGCTCTACTGGTTCTTCGGGACGGAAGTGGGCAGCGGCATCCGCGCCACCGGTGCCAACCCCAACATGAGCCGCGCCCAGGGCATCAACGTGGACCGGAATAAAGTGCTGGGCCTGATGCTCTCCAACGGCATCGTGGCCCTCTCCAGCGCCCTGTACACCCAGTACCAGGGCTTCGCCGATGTCAACGCCGGCCGAGGTGCCATCGTCATCGGCCTGGCCGCCGTCATCATCGGTGACGTCATCTTCTCCCGCATCTTCCGCAACTTTGCGCTGAAGCTCGTCTCCGTGTCCATCGGTGCCGTCATCTATTACGTCGTCATCCAGATCGTCCTGACCATGGGCCTGAACAGCAACGACTTGAAGCTCTTCTCCGCCCTGGTGGTGGCTGTGTTCCTGGCCGTGCCCTACTGGAAGAGCAAGCACACCCGGAGCAAAGTGAAGCCCGCAGCCGCAAAGGAGGCGCCCCATGCTTGAACTGAAAAATCTTTATAAGACGTTTAATGCCGGGACCGTCAACGAGAAACGCGCCATCGACGGCCTGGACCTGACCCTGGAGGACGGCGATTTCGTCACCATCATCGGCGGCAACGGTGCCGGCAAATCCACCACCCTGAACCTCATCGCCGGCGTTTTCCCCGCCGACCAGGGCAGCATTCTTCTGGACGGCGTGGACATCACCCGCCTGCCGGAGCACAAACGCGCCAAGTATCTCGGCCGCGTCTTCCAGGACCCCATGATGGGCACCGCCGCCACCATGGGCATCGAAGAAAACCTCGCCCTGGCCAACCGCCGCGGCCAGCGCCGCACCCTGCGCCCCGGCATCACCGCCCAGGAGCGGGAGAAGTTCCGCAAGCAGCTGGCGGCCCTGGGCCTGGGGCTGGAGGACCGCATGACCAGCAAAGTCGGCCTGCTCTCCGGCGGCCAGCGCCAGGCCCTGACCCTGCTCATGGCCACCCTGAAAAAGCCCCGCCTGCTCCTGCTGGACGAGCACACCGCCGCCCTGGACCCCAAGACAGCCGACAAAGTCCTCCAGATCACCGAGGAGATCGTGGCCCGCGACAAGCTCACCACCCTCATGGTCACCCACAACATGAAGCACGCGATTCAATACGGCAACCGCCTGATCATGATGGACGCCGGCAAGGTCGTGGTGGACATCCGCGGCGAGGAGAAAAAGAATCTCACCGTCCGCGACCTGCTGGAAAAATTCAAGATCGACAACGACCGCATGCTGCTCTCCGAGTGAGCGCAAGCGAACTTTAGCCGGACCGGGTCCGGCGTCAAATCCACTCGAAAACTGTCGAGTCTGGTCATGACAGCCCGCCCCCTCCTGTTGTAAGATAAGGAATCCCTACAACAGGAGGTTTTTTATTGATGGAAAAGTACACGTATATTCGCAAGACGATCACCTGGGACAGCCGCCGCTACGAGGTCCGGGGCAAGACGGAGCAGGAGGCCTGCGAGAAGCTGGCCGACCTTGTCGTCTCCCTGAAGCGGGGGGAGTTTGCCGCCAGCGGGCAGACCACCGTGGAGCAGTGGTTCCAGCAGTGGATGCAGACCTACAAAATTCCCTCCGGCATCACGCCCAAGAGCCTGCGCCTGTATGACGAGAAGTACAACGGCTACATCGGCCCCGCCATCGGCCAGAAGAAGCTCCAGGACGTGCGGGACCTGCACCTGCAGACCATCCTGAACACCCAGGCCGGGCGGTCCTACTCCCACGTCTCCAAGCTCCGCATGGTCCTGCAGGAGCTGTTCCGCCAGGCCCGCCGCTCCCGCCTCATCGTCTTCGACCCCGCCGAGGGGCTTCAGCTGCCCGAAAGCACCAAGCGCAGCCACCGACCCATCACCGCTGCCGAGCGCCGCCACATCCTGGCCCTCGCCAAGGAGCACCGGGCGGGCCTGTGGGTCCTGACGATCCTCTACGCCGGCCTCCGGCCCGGCGAGACGGCGGCGCTTTCCTGGAAGGACATCGACTTCGACCGCAACGAGATCCACGTCTACAAGGCCATTGAAAGCGGCACCAAGACCGTCAAGGCCCCCAAGACCCCCGCCGGGGTGCGGGATATCCCCATGCGCCAGGAGCTGCGAGACCGCTTCCTGGACGCCCAGGGCCGCCCGGACGACCTGGTCTTCCCGGCCCCGGCCGGGGGCGTGCGCAGCGCCAACAGCCTCCAGCGGCTCTGGGGCAGCTTTGCCCACGCCTTGGACCTGCGCATGGGCGCGAAAGTCCAGGACGGCGTCATCACCAAGCACGCCCTGGCCCCTGACCTCACCCCCTACTGCCTGCGCCACACGTTCTGCACCGATCTCCAGCGGGCGGGCGTGCCCATCAACGTAGCCAAAGAACTCATGGGCCACGCGAACATCTCCGTCACCGCCAACATCTACACCCACCGCGACCAAAAAGTCCTCCACAGCAACATGGCCAAATTAAACCCCAACGGCCGCAAGCCCTCCACCAAGCCCCGCCCCAAGGAGCTGTGAGCCACCAACCTGTGGATAACTTGTGGGAAATGTGGATAACTCCCATTTTTGTGGAGAAATCCTAACAAGTAAAACCATAAACAACCACCCCGCCAGCGTGTGTGAAACGCGGCGGGGTGGCTGGTTTTTGTGATAGAAAAAACTAAGGAGCAGAGCACAAACCTGTGCGCCGCCCCGTACAAAAGCCGTAGCTTTTCAATCCTTTGCTTATTATATGCTCACTTGATAAGATTGTCAAGCACTTTTTTCAGGAAATGATAGGTACCACAAAGCTGAGCGTGCTCTGCAAAGTAATCTTTGTTTCTCAGCATACGTTTTTCCATAAAATCTTGCAGCTGTGCGTAGCGATTCTTTTTTGCCACTTCAGGAACGAAAGCATCATACACATAGAGAAGCGTGACGATATTATACGAGAATTTATAACGCAAATTTTTACGCCGAGCACTTTGAGATATATTAGACATCCCTTTGATAAAAGAAATCACTTCGCTGTGAGGCTGTTTGCTCTCCTCTAGTTTTTCGCTGATATGATTCATCAGGCAGTTGCTGTGTGCCGATGCATTTCGCAGGTCACGGACAATGTTGATGAGCTTATTGT